>JBAXOM010000009.1:0-30580 GCA_037133215.1 Thermoleophilia bacterium
CCACTCGTGAGCGAACTGGCTGTCTACGCGCCCGGCGCGTCGAGCGGCGTGCCCGACGGGGTCCCCGTCGTCAAGCTCTCGTCGAACGAAGGCGCCGAAGGCCCGACGCCCGCCGCACTCACGGCGATCGCCGCTGGAGCGCCCGAGCTGAATCGCTATCCCGACTCGGGTGCGCTCCACTCAGCGCTCGCTGACGTCCACGGTCTCGCGCCCAACATGGTCGCCGCCAGCCCCGGTGCGGACATGTCGATCGCATACCTCGCCGCCGCGTTTCTTGAACCGGGCGATGACGTTGTCTTTGCGTGGCCGGCGTTTGTCTCGTACGCGCTGACTGCTCAGAAGCAGCAGGCCAACGCGATCAAGGTGCCGCTGACGGCCGATGACACGCATGATCTTGATGCGCTGCTCGCTGCGATTACGCCGAAGACGAGCCTCGTCTATGTCTGCAACCCGAACAACCCGACGGGGACCTACGTCTCGAGCGCCGCGTTGCGCGCCTTTGTCGACGCGCTCCCCGAGCATGTCGTCTGCGTCGTCGATGAGGCCTACAGCGGCTACGTCCTCGAGGACGACTATCCGAACGCGATCGAGGAATACGTCAAGGCGGGCCACCCTCGGGTCGCGGTGCTGCGCAGCTTTTCCAAGATCTATGGTCTCGCTGGGCTGCGTGTCGGCTGGATGGCGGCGCCCGCTTGGATCATCGACGCGTCGATCCGCGTTCGCGGGCCGTTCGATGTCAATGCGATGGCAATTGCCGCGACGATCGCGTCGCTCGGCGACACCGCCACGATCGAGCGGCGCGGACAGGAGAACGCCGTGCGCCGCGAGTCGCTGCGTGCGAAGCTCGCGGCCGCCGGTGTCGCCTCGACGGGCGTCGCAAACTTTCTCACCGTGACCGTTGAGAACGCGCAAGCAACGACCGCAGCGTTGACGCAGCGTGGTGTGATCGTCCGACCCCTCAACGGTTTTGGTGCACCGACGAAGATCCGCATCACGATCGGCTCCGATGAGGACATGGCTCTGGCCGAGCCGATCCTCGTTGACGTCTTGTCGAACTAACTCCTCTGCCTGCGCGCCACGATTGAACCGGCGCGCTCGTGCGGATGTCACAAAGGGGTCAGACCCTTATGCGACATCCTCGCGGTGCGAGGAACCAACAGCAACACTCATGTCACATAAGGGTCTGACCCCTTTGTGACATCCGATCTCCGCTGGCGAACACAACCGAAACACGACGACGAGCGCGCAGGCGCGCGCTATTTCTGCGAGCGGTTGCCGACGCTCAAGATCTCGCCGTTACGGAAGTGCCAGAGCGTGCCTTCGGCGTCGCGCAAGCGAGTCGTGCGCAACAGCACCTCTTCAACTGTGCCCGTTACCGTGCCGATCACGATCACGTCGCCCACGCCGTACTGATCCTCCAGGATCAGGAAAATCCCTGAGATGTAGTCCCGAACCAGCGTCTGCGCTCCGAAGGCGAGTGCGATGCCCACTACGCCAGCACTCGCAATGATCGGGGTGATGTTGATGCCAAGAATTGGCAGGATCACCAGCAGCGCGTTGACCCAGATCAGAATCGATACGAGGCTGACGAGCAGCGAGCCGATCGCGCCAGCACGCTGCGCGAGCCGCGAGCCACCCGCGCTGTCTGGCTGACGATGATGGTTCGCATTGGAGCGCTCGACGGTGCGACGAACAATGCGGTGAATCGCGCGGACCGTGAGGACCTGCAGCACGACGGCTACGAGGATCACGAGCAAGATGCGCAGCGGCGTCCCTACGAGGAGTTCGCCGAGGTCTTGCTCGATCTGCACTGCAAAGACAGTGCTCGGCATCAGGCGCTACCGAACGTAATGATGCTGCGAATGCCATCCTGGCGTTCCATCAATTCAAAGCCATGGTTGACCTCATCGAGCGTGATGCGATGCGACAGCATCGACTCGACATCGATGTCGCCATTGAGCCAGTGGTCGACGAGCAGCGGCACCTGAGTGCGGCCTTTGACGCCACCAAACGACGAGCCGGTCACGCGGCGGCCCGTGATCAAAAAGCGCGGCACGATCTCGAGCACCTCACCCTTGCCGGCCACACCACACATCGTTGCCAGACCCCACGCCTCGCGCGCACTCTCGACGGCCTGGCGCATGACGTTGACGTTGCCGGTCGCTTCGAAGGTGTAGTCGGCGCCATAGCCACCCGTCTGCTCTTTGATCCAATCGACGGTATCGGGGCCGGCGAGCCGGGTCTCGGTCGCGCCGTGGTGGCGTGCGTCCGCGAGTCGTCCCTCGGCAAGGTCGATCGCGATGATGCGCTCGGCACCCGCCAGCCGCGCGCCGATGACGGCGCCGAGACCGACCAGGCCACAGCCAAAGACGACAGCCGTCGAGCCTCGCTCAACCTGTGCGGTATAGAGAGCTGCACCGATACCGGTCGAGAGGCCACAGGCAAACGGAGCGCAGCCATCGAGCGGTGCCTCAGGGTTTACCTTGGCGAGTGCGATCTGGGGCATCACGGTGTACTCGGCGAAGGTCGAGGTGCCCATGAAGTGCCGCATCGGCTCGCCATTGCGCGACAGGCGCGCGGTGCCGTCGGGGAGGTAACCAAGCCCCTGCTGCTCGCGGATTGCGATGCAGCGGTTTGTACGACCACTCTTGCACTGGATGCACTCGCCGCATTCGGGCGCGAACAGGGTGATCACGTGATCGCCGGGCTTGACGAGCGTGACGCCCTCACCGATCTTCTCGACGACGCCCGCACCTTCGTGCCCAAGCACGCACGGTGCGTAGCCCGTCGGATCGGCTCCCGATGCGGTGTAGAGGTCTGTGTGACAGACACCACAGGCCTCGATCCGCACGAGCACCTCGCCTGCCTTCGGCTCTGCGAGGTCCACCTCCTGCACAACGAGGGGCTGGCCGAACTCTTCCAGGACTGCGGCACGAATCTTCATGACGAGAAGCGTAGGCGACGGCTGTCAGTTATCGCCACAGTCTTGACGTAACGGCATCTGCGAGCTCAGCGTCGCCTCGTTAAGTCGTCTGCAATCGGTACCCTGTGAAGATGGTCTTCGACCGACGCCTCCTCACCTATCTTCAACTCGCCGCGCTCGCAGTTGCAATTGGCATTGCTGGCTATTTGGCGTACCTCAAGTACACCAACGGCATTCCGCCCTGCACGATCGGCGGCGGCTGCGCGGCGGCGCTCTACTCCAAGTGGGGCTACCTCGGCGGTATTCCGCTCGCCTACATCGGACTGACCGCCGCCATCGTCTTGCTGCTCGCCACCCCGTGGCGCGGCGACATCGTGCGCGTCATCAGTCTGATGCTGTTGTTCATTGGCGCGCTCTTCACGATCTATCTCCGCTACGTGGAACAGGCGCACTTCGACGGCCACGTCTGCGCCTGGTGCGTGTCGTTTATGGCCGCCTGGTGGGTCGCCGGTGCCTGCGAGTTGCTGCGCCTCGTGCGCCCTGTTGCTCGCGACGTGTAAGGCGACCACCGCCACAGCCGACCTTCTTCCTGACCCGCAACAGAAGGAAGGTCGCCATGCAGCCACTACTCACCGAAGAGATCCCTACCACCCTCCCCCTCGTTCTCCGCACCGGCGCTGCCCAGATCCACGGCGGCATCACGATTATTCCGATCTTGGCTGCCGCACCCGCTCTTGCCGACTACATCACGCTCGGCACGGCGCAGCCCCTCGGCTTCACGATCGAAGAAGTTGACGCGGCCGGGCACGTCCCCGAGCTGCTGGTCCACAACCCGCTCGACACCCAGGTGCTGCTCTACGACGGCGAGGAGGTCGTCGGTGCGAAACAGAATCGCATGCTTGAGGCCACCATTCTCGTCGCCGCGGGGAGCACCCAGAAGATCCCTGTCGCCTGCGTCGAGGCCGGTCGCTGGGCTCGTATTTCCGACGATTTCACGGCATCTGATCGCGTCTCTCATCCCGAGAGCCGCCGCCGCAAGTCGTTCGATCTCGAAAGCGCGCCGCTCTCCCTTGGTATGTCACAGGGCACAGTTTGGGACGAGATCGAGGAACGCATTGAAGAGCGTTCGCTGCATTCCAACACGCGCGCACTCGCCGACGTGCACGAAGTAGAACGCCCCCGTATTGACGCAATCGAAGCTGCCTTTCCACTCGTCGCAGATCAGTGCGGCGCGATTCTTGCGCTCGACGGCACGCTCTGCCTCGATTACGTCTCGCGCTGCGACGCCTGGGAGACGCTGTGGCCAAAGATCCGTCGCGGCTACCTCCTCGACGGGCTGCGTCACCTCGAAGACCTACCCGCGTCGCCCGAGCTGATCGCCCGCTTCGTCGACAACGTCAGCCACGCTCCGCGCACGCAGCGCCCATCGCCAGGCCTCGGCCTCGATCAGCGGTTGCATGGTGCGACAGTGACTGGCTCCGGATTGATGCTCACTGACGAGTTGCTGCAGCTCTCCGCCTTCTCGCGGAATGGACAGAACGGTCACACCGATTTCGGTGACGTCATCATCCCCACGCGCGAGACCCGCATCACACGGCCAAGCCGTCGACGCAACTAGCTCTAGTCCCTGCGGTCCATCAGGCGATACCATCTACTCATGCTCGCCACGTACCCAGCGGATGCTTGATCCCGGCATGGACGACAAACAGCGTGCACGTGTCGACGAGATCTTCGCCGCCTACGTCGCACAGGATCCGCCACTGACGCCTGGCGTCGCCTACGGCGTCGTCATGGACGGAGTGCTTGTCCACGCAGGCGGGCTGGGCACGCTCCATGTCGGCAAGCAGCACCAGCCCGGCGCCGACAGTAGCTTCCGCATCGCCTCGATGACAAAGTCATTTGTTGCAGCCACCCTGCTGCTGCTCCGAGACGAGGGGGTCCTGCGCCTCGACGACACGGCCGAGCAGTGGGTGCCTGAGCTCCAGGGACTGCCACTCGCCACCGGTGACAGTCGTCCACCAACGCTCCGTCAGTTGCTCTCGATGAACTCGGGCTACCCCGAGGATGACCCCTGGGCCGACCGGCTCGAGTCGCTGAGCGACGACGAGTACACCGTATTGATGGGTGAGCCGAAAACCTTCGCGCGCACCTCCGGCATCGGCTTCGACTATTCGAACATCGGCTTCACGCTGATTGGTCGCGTCATCCAAAACGCGACGGGCCAGCCCTATCGAGATGTCATCACGGAGCGCATCCTTGCCCCGCTTGGGCTGAGCGATACGACGTGGAGCGATGACGGCATCGATCCTGCTCGACTCGCCACCGGCTACGCACTCGTCGACGGCGAGTGGGTAGCCCAGCCGATCCAGAGCCCCGGCGCCTTCAGTGCCCTCGGTGGTCTCTACTCTACGGTCGCGGACTTGGCGGTCTGGGTCGCGGGCTTTGTCGATGCCTGGCCGCCGCGTGATGCCGACGACGCACACCCGTTATCACGCGCATCGCGCCGTGAGATGCAACAGGTCGTCACGGCGATGCCGCTCCAACTCGGTGCCGGTGAGGGTCTATTGCGCGCCCAAGCACACGGCTACTGCTTCGGACTGATGAGCGCCGAGGATCTCGCGACCGGCCGCACGATCGGCCATTCCGGTGGCTATCCGGGCTTCGGCTCTCGGATGACGTGGCATCCAGCCAGCCGGATCGGCGTGATCGCGCTCGCCAACGGTCGCTACGCTAGGCCCGGTGGAGCGGTCACCGACGCACTCGCCGAGCTGGTCGCCGAGGAGCCACGCCGTCTAGGTGTCGAGCCCTTGCCGGCTGTTGCAAACATCCGCGCGGCGATCGACGCGGCACTCATTGCCGGCGACTTCTCGGCAATCGAACCGCTCCTGGCTTTCAACGTCGACCTCGACGAGACACTAGACCGCCGCTCCTCGCTGGTGGAATCGCTCGCGGCTACCCACGGAGCATTGACCCCCGACGCCGACCTGACGGTGATGACACCGACACAGGTTGCGTGGTGGTTAGCTGGCGAGCAGGGCCGGGTTGGCGTCGAGATCATGCTCAATCCGGAGCAGCCCCCTCGGGTTCAAAAATTGGACCTCACCAGTGTGCTGCCCGCAACGTCAGACCTCGAAGGCGCAGTTGCTGGGGCACTCGAAGCAGTCAAACGCGGCACCGCGCTTTCGCCCGTACTCCTTCCGATCTGCAGTGCCTCGTGGGTTGCCTGTGACGGCCAACGCACAGGCACGGTGCTGGTTGTCGGGGCGTATGCCAGCGTACGAATCGCAATCGACCTTGACGCCGAGCAGGTCGCGACGTTCGAGCCGGACGAGCGCTGGCCGCTCCCGACCTAACCGAAAGCCATCTCGGTACGGCGGCAATCCGCCGAAGGTCGCTACATCTCGTCGGGAGCGGGTGCCTTACCGCGCAACAGCACGACAGCGACACCGACGCCGATCACCGCCGTCAGGAGCGACGGAAGCATCGCGTAGGCGACGGCAGTGTCAAAGGCTTTCGTCACCGTTGCCATCACATCCATGCCCGCGGCCGGCACGATGTCGGCCGCCTTCGCGCTGCCCGTCAGGACGTCAAGGTACTCATCGAGCTGTCGCATCGAGGGGTCATAGGGCTGCAAGAGTTGTCCGAGCTCGACCTTCGCCCGCGTCTGGAAGATTGCCGTGCCCATGGCCACACCAAGCGAGCCACCAATCATGCTCGAAGCCTTGTAGACGCCAGACGCAACGCCCTCCCCCGCACCGTCTGGATCCTCGACCGCGACGGCTGCACAGGGAGTGATCTGAAGACCGATACCTGCACCGAGCAGGATGAACGGTGCGATCAATTGATTGTACGAGCCCGTCAGCTCGAGCATCAAGACGGAGCCAACAGCAAGTAATGCCATGCCGACTGCGGTTGGCAGCCACGGCCCAAAACGGAGTCCAAGACGTGTGCCAAACGGGTTGACGATCAGAATGGGGATCGTTGCGGGCAAGAGCATCACGCCAGCTCTCAGCGGACTCATATCCTCAACCACCTGCAAGTACAGCGCCATGAAGAAGATCGCAGCACCAAAGACGATATTGGCGATCAGGTTGGCAATCACTGCACCGTCGAAGCGGCCGCGGTGAAAGATCGAAAGGAGAACGATCGGATTGCGGACCTTGCGCTCAATCAGGACAAAGGCGACGAGCAGTGCGATCGCCACGAGGAAGTACGCACCGAGAGCGCGCGGACTCGCCGTGTCGACCTGCACAAGTCCGTACGAGATCAAGCCAATACCACCGACGAGCGTAATTACGCCACCAATGTCGATCCGACGATCCGCCCCCTCCTCGCAGGATTCGGGCGTGGACTTCCACATCAGTGCCAACGCGACGATACCGATCGGTAGGTTGATCCAGAAGATCCACTGCCACGACAAGTAGGCGATCATCAGGCCACCCACGAGGGGACCGACTGCCTGAGCGCCCCAACAGGTCGCAATCCACGCGCCAATGGCGGTGTCACGCTCGCGACCAGAGAAGGAGACCGCGACGATCGCGAGGGCAGACGGCAAGACGGCGGCGGCACCCACACCTTCGATCAGGCGGCCGATGATCAGCAGCAACGGATCGGTTGCGAGACCGGCAACGACTGAGCCGATCAGGATCAACAGTGTGCCAATCGCGAAGATCAGTCGGCGTCCAAAGATGTCGCCAAGCTTGCCACCAACGATGATCAGCGAGCCCGCCAAGAAGTAACCATTGACGGCCCACTGCAGGGTGTCCATCGACCCGCCGAGCTCGCGGCCGATCGTCGGTAGCGCGAGTGAGATGTCACTCGCCGTCACCCAAACCAGGGCGGTCACGGCGCAGATCGCGATCAGGGAAAGCCAGGTTGTAGAGGTCGCCTTGGGACTCGACATGCCGAGACCGTACAGACCTGGGTGGCGGACATTTTGGGCCCGGGCCCAAAATGTCCGCCTGACTTGATCAGCTGGGTTGGCCGTTGGGACGATAGATACGTCATGAACACTCGACGTTTTATCCCACTGCTCGTCGCTGGCGCACTCGCGCTCAGTGCCGTTCCTGCCAGCGCTGCCACCACACTCAATGGCACGGTCGGGCCCGGTTTTGACATTACGCTCACTAAGGGTGGCCAGAAGGTTACGTCGCTGAAAGCCGGCTCGTACACCTTCAAGATCACCGACAAGTCGGCGATCCATAACTATGTTCTCAACGGCCCGGGTGTCAAAGATAAGGAGATCGCCGGCCTGACATACCAGGGCACGAAGAGCACGACCGTCACCCTCGCGAAGGGCACGTACGTGTACTACTGCACGCCGCACAAGTCCATGATGAAGGGGTCGTTTACCGTCTCGTAGTCGCCTCTCCGCTGAACGGCAGCGGCGCGTTGCAGACTGCGCAGGCAAACGCGCGCCGCGGAGGCACCACTGCACGCTAAACGCTGCAATGCGCGCGATAGATTCACAGAACTGAGCAGCAAAACTGCTTATGTAAGCCGAATTTCAAATCAGAGGCGGACATTTTGGGCCCGGGCCCAAAATGTCCGCCTCTTGATCGTCAACGCTAGAGTTCGCCCATGGTCCGTCCACACCGTCTCTTGCTGACGCTCGCCACCTTGATGGCCTTTGCGACTGTCCCAGCACTTGCGCAGGCCGGGATGGCGCAGAAGTTGACGGCACTCGGTGGTAAGCCGTGCTCGACGACAAGCGAATTTGTCTGCGTCAAGATCAGCGTGCCACTCGACCACTTTGACCCGGCGAATACACAGCGCATCAAGGTCGCCTTTGCTGTGCGCCCCGCCGACGGTGTCAGCAAAGGTCTGTACGTAACGGCAACGGGAGGGCCCGGTTCGAGTGGGATCGCCAGTGCCGATTCGTACATCACAAGCTTTGCAAAAGGCGTGCTCGACCGCTTCGACGTGGTCTTTTTTGATCAGCGCGGGCTGGGTCGCAGCGGCAACGTCAACTGCCCGAATGCGATGGCGGCGTATCGGACCAGCACAAGTAACGACACTGCGACCACGACAGCCACGTTCGCAAATGCCTGCACGAAGGAGGCCCACTCTGCCGAAATCTTGCCGTTCATGGGCACCAACCAAGCGACCGAGGATCTCGAGTCCTTCCGCGTCGCTCTTGGTAGCCCATCAATCTGGCTCTACGGCGAGTCGTATGGCACGCAGTACGGCCAGACCTACGCCGCCGCACACCCCACATCACTGAAGGGACTGATCATTGACGGCGTTGTCGATCTCACGCTGACGGGCCCACAGTTCTGGACGAGCGCGTCGCACGCCTTCGAAAGCGTCCTCAACACCACCATCAGCATCTGCGATCACCGCACCCGCTGCCTGAAGGACGCAACGACCAGTGCTGGCGATGTCTATGACGCGCTCGAGGCGCGCCTATCGTCTCATCCCATCAAGGTTCGTTTTCCCCTCGCCAATGGCGGGCGCGCGGTGCGCGAGTTGACTCTCGGCCTGTTTGAGACAACTACGAGTGGCCAGATGTATGGCACCTACGGCCGCATGATGTTTCTTCGCGCCTTGACTGCCGCGGGCGAGGGCGACCTCGTGCCGATGCTGCGACTCGCCTACAGCAACGCGATGTTAGACCCCCAGAACCTCGAGCCGCTCGTCGATCCCACGTGGTCGGATGCGGGGTACTACGGCGTGGACTGCCGCGACTACGCGTACTACTCCGGCACGAAGGATCAGCGCAGTGACGCCTTTCTCGCCGACGCCGACCAGACCCAGGCTCTGTATCCACGCATCGGTGGAGCAACCTTCCTCAGCGACTACACCTGCGTCTGGTGGCCCGGCTCCGACGTCGCAGCTGCCCGACCAGCGCCACTCGTCAATACCGGCGTTCCGACCTTCGTGATCGTCGCCACGTCCGATCCGATCACGCCCGTCACGCAGGGTCGCGCAGTCTACTCGCGCCTCGCCGACGGCTATCTGATCACAACAGCCGGCGGCCCGCACGTGACGTTCGGCCGCGGCAACCCCTGCCCCGATAACCTCGTCAACGATTTCTTGATTAGCGGTCGTCGCCCGACGCGACGCACCACCACGTGCTCCGGTACGTACGTGGACCCGTACATTCCACTCGCACCAGCCAAGGCCAGCGCCTTTGAGACCATCAAGGCAGCACTCGTCTCGTTTGATCAGCAGTTTGCTGTGGTCCCTGAATACGCCTACTGGGATGGCACCACTCCAACCGCAACTGGGTGTGCTGTGACTGGCTCAGTGCGGATACGAGCCACCTCGCACGGTGAGGCCTACACCTTCACCAACTGCTCCTTCACCAGCGGCGTCCGCTTGACCGGCACTGGTACGAAGAACAGCGACTCGGGCGTGATCACACTTGACGTCACCCTGGCGGGCCGCTGGAACCAGCACGTCCGCTACGTCGACGGCAATCGCGGCAAGACCGTCACGTTCGTCGACTAGTTCGTCGACTAGTTTGCCGCGTCGCCGGCCTTGATTTGCTCGCCGAGCCACTGCGAGTAGATCTCACGTCCAGGCTTGTACAGGTGGTTTGGATCGGAGTAGCCGCCATCGTTGAGCTGCGCGAGTACATCCTTCGGTGGCACCAAGAGCGGCACGCCAAAGGTCTTCTGGAAGCGCGCGAGGTAGGCGTCACTGGCTGGCGGGTCGAGATAGCGCGGCATCAGCGTGAAGTACATTTCTAGTCCCTGATCGTGAGCCCAGGCGATCATTTCTTTCATCGTCTGGCGCTGCGCGTCGTTGTTGATCTTGCCGATCGGCCAAGCACCCGGCTTGCGGTCTTCCCACGTGGTCCCCTTCGGTACGACCTGCTTCGCCCACGACGCATTAGCCGCCTCCTTAAGCGGCCGGTCCTTACCCGTACACCCGTCCGAGACGCCGACAGGTCGCTCTTGGACTGGGATCGTGAGATTTGCATCGGCCTTGCCAGAGAGCCAACGGTCGAGCGCAAAATCGACCCGTAGCTGACCAAGTTCGAGGAGATCCCGGAAACGCAAGTAGGCCGGCTCTCGTGGCTTCAGCTGAGGATCCGACCGAAATTCGTCGATGGGTACGAGTGCCGCGTGTTCCGGGAAGTAGTCGTAATAGCGCTGCGACGTGGCAACGACGTCGCCCTCTCGCGAATACTCCACCACGATCGCCTGTTTGATCCCGCGCTCGGCCTGTACATCCTTGATCTCTTGGAACATCTGCTGCGTTCCACGCCAACTGCGCGCCAAGTTCAAGACAACCTCAGGTGGCTGTTTGCCGTCGCTAATGACCCTCGAGACCTCTTCGGGCGAGACGCCCCACTTCGTCCGCGACGTACCGACAATCACGACATCAACCGGTCCCTGATAGGTGTAGATCTGTCGATACACACACTTCAAAGACGCGTAACGAATGCGCGGCTGATCGCTCCACGCGACGAGCGCGAAGACACCCCCGAGAATCCCCAACAAGAGGACGCCGCAGACGATCTGGATCAGGTGACGGTGGGATCGGCTCACAGGCGATTTAGTAGTTGGCGTAGACCGGCGTTAGAGATTCGAGCGGGTAGTTCATCGCCACGATGATCCAGGCGATGATGCCCAACACGATGTAGACGAGGAGTTGATGGCGCACCACCCAGTCTGCCACCCCGGCGGTGAAATCGGACCACTGATTTTCCATTAGTTCTGCCTCCTACTCACAGGTGGACTCCTACAAATGATGCGACGTAGCGCGCTAGATCACGGTTTGACGGTTGATTCGCAATCGTCGACATCAGGCTGACGAACGTGAGCGTGATCACAATGCCACCAGCTCGCCGCACAATCATGGGCATCGGCAACGGTCGCCGCTTGAGACCGCGGTAGTACATCGTCAAGGCCAGTGCAGAGCCATGCCCAATGCCCCAGAACAGATAGCCAACACTGACGTTGTGCCACAACCCGATCAGCGTGAAGGTGACCACCAGCGAGAGGGCAGGCTTTCCCGACCGTCGCAGCATCGGCTTGAACATATATGCGGTGATGAACTTCGAGAGCGAGAGGTGCCAACGCTGCCAGAAGTTTTGGATCGAGTGAGAGAGCAGAGGAAAGTGGAAGTTCTCGGTCAGTTCGAGATTAAACATCCAACCCGAGCCGATCGCGATGTCGGTGAAGCCCGAGAAGTTGACGTAGAGGAAGCCAAAGGAGAAGAAGGCAAAGATCAGCGCCTCGACTGGACCTGACCACCCCTGGGCATAGACGCCGGGAAGTGGGACACCAAACATGTCGATCGCGAGTGTCGACTGGATGTAGCCACCGATGATGTAGACCTTGATCACACCCAGCCCGATGCGGCCGACGCCCATCACCCAGCGGCGCACGTCCGGATCGCGCGACAGAGCCGCGTGGTCGAACTTTTGTGAGGCGTCGATCGGACCGGAAGGAAAGGCCGGATAAAACAGCGTTGTCGTCAGAATCTCACGAAACGGCAGGGAATTGATTTTGAGCCCCTGCTTGATCGACGAGTACAACTTGAAGGTGTAAAAGGACATGCCAAGCGTGGCGAGATTCGTGAAAACCACACTGCGTGGTGATCCGACAGGGAATGGGATCAGGTCGCCAATCGGTGTGATCGCGTTGATCACGAGGGGCAAGACGACAAGCCACGGCAGCCAGCCGTACTTCGGGTAGCGGCGCGTGACCCCATAGAGCAGCCAGGCCAGCAGCACCGTGCCCACGGCCACGAAGAGTGCGGCTGGGTCGTAGATATAGAGCAGGGTCCCCGACGTGACGAGCAACACGGCGCGCCGACCCTCGACCCAGGCCGCGGGCAGGAGCCAGTACGCGAAACTCGCTGCGACAGTCGTCAGCAGCAGGATCTGGAGACTTGCCAGCACGCGCTACCCGACCTCGGGCTAGTGCCCCGTCTGCCGAACCCGCGGGTGGAGCATTACGCGGTGGCTGCCACGACGATGTCGACGATCGAACCGACGCGGAAGTCCTCGTAGGTCTCATCGATCGCTTCGAGCTTCATACCAAGATCGGTTTCCAGCTCGAACAGAAAGGTCATCGAATCGAGTGAATCGAGCATGCCGTCGTCGACAAGGTTCGTGTCTTCCGTGATCGTGCCGTCGATGTCGCCGACAGTCGTCGTCAGTGCCTTGGTGATAGCCGCAAGGGCGTCTTCCCGTGTCATTGCTCTCCAATCCTCCTGGTGAACCCTACGTCAGTCATTTTCTACTACGCAAGAGAAACAGATTTGGAACTGTGGTGGCGCATTGCCCTCGCCTTCCGTGTCGACCAGACTCAGCGTCTGCAAGCGACCATCTACCACGCGCTCAACCTTCGGGGCAACCCGGAGCGTCCCTGTCCGCGGATACGACGCGTCGATCGGTAGGCGCGCACCCATCAAGGCCGTGAACCAAATATCAGTCACGCGCTCGCCCCGTTGAGCATGTACCGCCTTGACGAATTCGATGATCGCGACCAGATAGGACTCGAAGGTTCCAGCAATTGCGAACGTCGTACTACCGGTGCCCTTGCCATCCGTCTCGAGGTTTGCCGTGACGCGCGAAACATCTTCGATCGGCGGCGCTTTATCACCGGCGACCTCACAGAACCGCACCGTCTGCCGACCAGTCGCCGTGACGAACTGCGCTCGACCAATCTCAAGCGCATCACCTGCATCGGCATCATCAAACACGGCGAGGACGCCGCGTTCTGTGATCTGCGTGAATTTCGCAGAGGCGAGCAGCGCAGAGCCGTCGGCCCCCACGAGTTCGGCGGTGCGTGCAAGGATCTGCGATCCCTGCACGTAGTCACGCGTGCCGCGAATGTAGACGTTGAGTGGTTGTACCGTCACGCCCACAAGACTAGGCGCTAAACCGGACTTTCCGAGCTCTTGTCCCCACCCGCGAGGCCACGCGCGAGCTCGAGGAAGGCTGTGGCTGGCGCGGAGAGTGGCGTATCAGAGCGATAGATGGCGGCAACAGGGCGTCGCATCACCGGGGTATCAAGAAGGTGAAGTTCCACCAACGACCCCTCGGCCAGTCCAAGCCTGATCGCGGTGCGCGGCAAAAGTGACACGCCAAGCCCCTCCTCCACCATCTTCGCGGCCGCCTCGGTGTTATCCATCTCGAGGAATGCGCGTGGTTGACGGCGTGCGCGCTGGAACAGCGTCAGGGCGATATCGGCGAATGAGGAGCGTCGGTCGAAGAGCACGAGGCGCTCACCCGCGACCTGCTCGATCGTGACGGACTTGCGGAGCGCGAGCGGGTGGTCGCGCGCACAGACCAGGACCAACTCGTCCTCGAAGACGCGCTCGGTGACGAGCTCGGGATGGAACAGTTCGCGAATCAAGGCGATCTGTACTTCGTCGTGCAGAACAAGCTCGAGTACCTCGTCCGAATGACCACCCCGGACGGAGAGTTCCATCTTGGGGTTTTTCTCGGCGAGTTCGCGTAGAAGCCCGGGCAGCAGATAGGTACTGATCGCGGGCGGCGCGCCGATCGTCAACGCTCCCGTGCCCGCCGCTGTGAGGTCCGAGACGAGGCGTCCGCCCTCGCCCATCGTCTCGAGTGTGCGTTCCGCATAGGGCAAAAAGGCGCGACCGGCCGCCGTCAGTCGCATGCCGCGCCGCGAGCGAAGAAAGAGTGGGCCACCGACCTCTCGCTCGAGGCGTTGCAGTCGAGCGGTCAATGCAGGCTGCGTCAGAAAGAGCTCGGCCGCGACGGGGCCGAGATTACCGGCACGCGCGACGCGTACAAAGGCCTCTAGTTGTCCCGAATCCATCGTTCCATCAATTATATCTATCGAAACGGCGATTAACTTCGATTCGACCTTATTGATCACGGCGCCTAGAGTCCGCTGATTACCCATCGGACACATTTTGTCCGTTATCGGAGGCACCCCCACGTGAGCGACCAGAAGACCCGCGCAGAGCAAACCGCAGAACTCGAAGCAACGTGGGCAAAAGATCCCCGCTGGGCAGGTATCGAGCGCGTCTACACGGCTGAAGAGGTCGTCAAGTTGCGCGGCTCTGTCACCCCGGCTAACACACTTGCAGAGCGTGGCGCAGTCAAGCTCTGGGAGCGCATCCATTCCCGTCATCACGTGCACGCCCTCGGCGCCCTCTCCGGCGGCCAGGCCGTCCAGATGGTCAAGGGTGGCCTCGAGGCCATCTACCTGAGCGGCTGGCAGGTCGCTGCCGACGGCAACCTGTCGGGTGAGGTCTATCCCGACCAGAGCCTCTACCCCGCCAACAGCGTGCCCGCGATGGTACGCCGCCTCAACAACGCGCTGACGCGCGCCGACCAGATCACCTGGTCCGAGGGCGACGACTCGATCGACTGGTTCGTCCCGATCGTGGCCGACGCCGAGGCTGGCTTCGGTGGTTCGCTCAACGCCTACGAGTTGATGCGCGGCATGATCGAAGCCGGCGCTGCTGGCGTCCACTTCGAGGACCAGCTCGCCAGCGAGAAGAAGTGTGGCCATCTCGGCGGCAAGGTGCTCGTCCCGACCAGCCAGTTCGTCCGCACACTGCAGGCCGCGCGTCTCGCAGCCGACGTGATGGACGTCCCGACCCTGATCGTGGCACGCACCGACGCCCTCGCGGCGACCCTGATGACGTCCGACGTCGACGAGCGCGACCGTCCGTTTGTAACCGGCGAGCGCACCCCCGAGGGCTACTTCTTCGTCTCCGGTGGCATCGACAGCGCCATCGCTCGCGCTCTGGCCTACGCCCCGTACGCAGACCTCATCTGGTGCGAGACCGGCACGCCGGACATGGACGAGGCACGCAAGTTTGCCGAAGCCATCCACGCCGAGTTCCCGGGCAAGTTGCTCGCCTACAACTGCTCGCCATCGTTCAACTGGAAGCGCGCGCTCAACGACGAGCAGATTGCCGCCTTCCAGCACGAGTTGGGCGAGCTTGGTTACAAGTTCCAGTTCATCACCCTCGCCGGCTTCCACGCGCTCAACGCGTCGATGTTCGAGCTTGCACAGGGCTACGCCAAGAACGGCATGACGGCGTACGTCGAGTTGCAGGAGCGCGAATTCGCGATGGAGGCAGAGGGCTACACGGCCACCCGCCATCAGCGAGAAGTCGGCGCCGGGTACTTCGATCTTATCTCCACCATCGCATCGGCCGGAGCAAGCTCGACCTTGGCCCTCGTCGGGTCGACAGAGGAAGAGCAGTTCCACTAGGCCGGTCACCCCGGTGACGGTCGTGGCGGTCGCATATGCCCGCCTCGACCGTCACCGTCCCCACACATTGCGAGCCCTGGGTCTGCGGACCTGGGGCTTTTTTTGTTGCCCACGTGGTACCGCTGCCCCGCTACCCTGCACGGATGCGCGTGATGATTATGGCTGCGGGGCTCGGGACGCGATTGCGTCCTTTGACTGACCACCTGCCAAAGCCGATCGCGCCCGTCGGCAACCGCCCCGTCGTCGAGTACCTACTGCGCCGGATTGCGGCCGCCGGCTGCTCGGGCGCCGTGATCAACCTGCATCATCGTCCAGAGGCGATCATGGCTGTGCTTGGAGACGGTTCCGCCTACGGGGTTCCGATCTCGTACTCGCTCGAGCCAGAGTTGCTCGGCACGGCCGGCGGAACCCGCAAGTGCCAGGAGACGCTGCTCGCGGATGACGACGTCTTTCTCGTCACAAGCGGCGATGGCCTGCACACGATCGATCTCGCGGCACTGGCGGCTGCGCATCGCGCATCGGGCGCACTCGCAACGCTGACGGTCAAACGCGTCGAGGACGTCACAGGCTTTGGTGTGGTGGTGACGGACGCGACCGGTCGGATCACGTCGTTCCAGGAGAAGCCCGCTCCTGCCGACGCACTGAGTGATCTCGTCAACGTTGGCGTCTATTGCTTTAGCGCCGAGATCTTCGCGGAGATTCCCCATGAGGGGGCAAGCGACTTTGGCTCGGAGATCTTGCCGCGGCTCGTCGCCGAGGGAGCAAACGTACGCGCCTGGGTGACAGACGCGTACTGGAGCGACATTGGCTCGCTCGACGAACTCGTGCTCGCGAACTGCGCTGTCGCCGCGGGAGAGATTGACGTCGAGGCGAGTGGCGATCTGATCATGGGCAGCGACACGCGCCTTGTCGGCGTCTCCCAGGGCGCGAACATCACGGGCCCCGTGCTTGTTGGCCCTGACGCCCGTATCGAAGAGGGCGCGACCATCGTCGGTCCCGCGGTGATCGGCGCGCGCGCGACGATCTGCACCGGCGCACATGTTGAACAGGCGCTGGTGTTACCCGAGGCGACAATCACGGCCGATTCGCCGCGCACGGGCATCCTTGGCGACCCCACGCTGCTCGACGGCGTCTGGTCGCGCTAGAGCGCGCAAGCGACATTTTGGGCCCGGGCCCAAAATGTCGCCCCGAACGCGTCAGGCAAGCGCCGCGGAGATCGTGGTCAGGCTACGCATCGTCTCGTCCCATAGGTCCTGCGGATAGGCAATGGGGTAGGTCGAGAAGCGTGCGATCGTGACACCCGCCGGAATGTCGATATAACAGTGCTGACCGTAGATGCCCGAGCCGGTGTAGCGCGCGTCGCGCTCGATCACCCAGAAGGCGTTGCGGTACATGCACCAGTCGCCGCGCTCGGCGCTCGTCATCGTCGGGCTCTCGCGATAGTTACGGATCGCCTCGTCATCGCCATGGTGCGTGTCCTGCACCCACTCGGCCGGGATCACGCCCTGACCACCACGCTGATAGGCGAGCGCAAAGCGGGCGAGATCGCGTGTCGAGCACGAGAGACCACCGTCGACGACGGCATCTCCCACCACGTCAAGCATCAAATCGGCCTCGTGCTCCATGCCAAGCGGCACCCACAGCTGCTCGGACAGTGCATCGACAAAGCGCTGCTCCGCGACGATCTCCACCAGTCGGGCGGCGATGTTCGTCAGCACCGAGCGATAATCGAAATTCGTGCCGTGCTCGCGCGACTTGGGGTACGTCGGAAAGTGTCCGTACATACCGAGTGGCTTTCGCCCACCAAGACGGCGATAGCTCGCCTGGCGCTCGTACTCCATGAGCGGATTGTCCGCCTCGGGGTCGTCGTACAGCGCATAGTCCTCAACGAATTCTGTGCCAGCCGTCATGTCAATCAGGTGCCGCACGTTCGCGCCGTCCAGGCTCGTGCCGACGAACTGCGGTGCAATCTCGGTGACCAACTGATCCATCGCGATCAGGTTCTTACCGACCTGAATCCCGAGCATCGCACCAACGAACGACTTCGTCACGCTCATGCAGAGGTGTGGCGTCCGCGGCAGCATCCCATTGGCGTACTGCTCGTAGACAATCACCCCGTCCTTGAGCACGACGAGCCCTTCGCCGTTCGACGTCGCAAACTGGCGCGCCACCGTCGTCGTCGAGCCATCGGCGGCCTTCAGTTCGATGCCACCAAGATCCTGCAGGTCGACCGGCAGTTCGCTGACAACCCCACTGTCGTTGGCAACACGCGCTGAGGGCGCAAACTCGCGCACCCGTTGAAAGGCGCGGCTTGGGTACGGGTCGTCAAGCCAGTTGTCAGTCGTCGTTACGCGTTCGGTAGGCATAGCGGAAGCCTAACCGTTGAGTGGGCCCGGCAGGGAATCTTTTTGATGTCAAGTATGTTTATATGACATATGAGCATTCCTTACCGCACGGTGGATCCGTATCGCGATACGCACGTGATCGATTCGCGCGGGCCTCGCACGAACCAAGCGATCGTCGGTGTCGGTGCGTTGATTGCGTTCCTGCTCCACCAAGAGTGGATCATTGTGCTGCTCGCACTGCAGTTGATCGTCGGCCTGACACTCGGCCGCCGCTTCTGCCTTCCCTGTCGCCTCTGGTTCGATGTCCTCCAGCCGCGCCTCGGCGAGGGCACAATCGAAGATGCACGTGTCCCGCGCTTCGCGAACATCATTGGCGCCGTCTTCCTGACCGTCTCATCGATTCTGCTCTACGCCGGCAGTAGCAACCTCGGCTGGGCACTCGCCTTGATCGTTGCCGCACTCGCCCTGCTCGCGGCCACCACGGGTGTCTGCGTCGGCTGTGAGATGTACATGCTGATCGCGCGTGCCCGCGGCATCGTCGTCGATCGCCACCCCGCGGTCTAGCCGAGCACCGACGTGGATCGCCTACAGATCGTTGGAATCGTGGTTGTTGCCCTTCTGACTGTCACGATCCTGATCCGCCGACGTGCCGCCCGCCCGAAGAGCATCCCAACCCGTATCGATCCGGTTCAACTCGGACTCGATGCACAGTACGGCGACACCGCCGTCGTCGCCTTCTCGGGTCCACTCTGCCACGCCTGTCAGGAATGGGGCAAGGAATTGACGGCAGCCGGTATTCCCTATCGTCGCGTCGATGTGCTCAAGGAATCGCGTCTCGCGCACGCCTACGCCATCACGAGCACGCCAGTGATCCTGGTCGTCAAACGCTCGAACGGCGCCGTGCTGGAGAGCTATACCGATGAGCCAAGCACAGAGAGCGTGGAGCGCGTCCGTTCGCTCGTGCTCGTCTGATCTTCACCTGTCCGTCCCAATCTCTATATTTCAGAAGTGCTTGATCGCCTGACTCACACACCTGGTGAGCAGGAGCTTGCCCGCGCCTTCATGGATCTCCAGCGCGTACTGGACCACATCCGTCGCGGCGAACTCGAGGCGACGGACGACGAGCGTGCACGGATTACTGATGCGCTCGATACGTTGCGCGATCTCCGCCCCGCCGCCTAGCCCGACGCGCTAGCCGGCAACGAGCAGGAGACCACCGGTAACGATGCCGACCGAGGCAATCAGCCGCCGCTTGCGATCCTCCTCGCCGAGCATGCTGCCACCGAGCCATACGGCGACGAGAATGCCCGTCTCGCGTAACGGGGCGACGATTGAGAGCGGCGCACCCTGCCACGAGTAGGCGAGCAGGATGAAGGCATAGGCGGCGAAGCGCATGACCCCCGCAATCGTCGCGGAGGGCCAGTGGCACAGAGCGGTACGGAGCCGAGCGCGATCCGTCAGCATCGAGGGCGTCAACCACGCGGCCTCTGTTACCGCGGCCGCCCAGGAATAGAACACGATCGGGATCGCGAGATCGACGACAGCACGGCGATCCCACCACGAGTAGATCGCGATCGACACGCCCGCGGCGAGTGCCAGCATGATCGCCACGCGTTGCAATGACTTCGGGCCCCGCTGTGGATTCGTCAGAAACAACACCGCGACCACGATCACGACGGCCCCCGCGATCGAGACCGGACCAGGCCGCTCCCCCACCAACACAATCCCAGCGATCGTGGCAAACAACGCGCCCGTGCCGCGCGAAATTGGATACACCAACGAGAGATCGCCGCGCGCATACCCTGCGCGTAGCAACATGAAGTAGACGGCCTGGAGCCCACCTGCAAGAACGATCACCCAGATGAAGGTCCACGAAAAATGCACGTGCCCGACGACGATCAGAATGATGCCGAGCGGCGCAATCGCAATCGCCTCGGCGACCACGAGCACCCAGGTATAGGCAGGCCCTGCGGGTCCACGCTTGGCAATGAAATTCCATCCGGCATGGGCAAAGGCCGACGCGACCACGAGTGCGACCGCGATTGTGGTCATGGGGTGTGCTCGCTGGATGCGCCTTCTCCCCAGCGCTCCCATGCACTGCCAAAGGCACTCAGAAGGGCGGCGTAGAGATCGTCGGGCTCGGCCGTGATCAGTCGTCGTGCCCAGCGTCGACGCTCGCGCGCCCGATCCGCAAACCGCTCGTCGCCAATCGCATCGGCAATCGAAACGCCCGCGGTCGCTCGCGCCTCAATGGCACGTCGAATTCGTGCCGCCTCGGCGGGTGCGCGCTCGAGTCGCCGCAGATCGATCAGACAATCGGGACAGGGCCGAATCGACGGGTGGTCAACCTCGGGTCCTGCACAGGCCCCACAGGTCGGACACGAGAACGCCGCGAGACGAACCCGATCGGACTTGACGGTCTGCGGCTGGTTGAGCAACTCGACCCACGTCGTCTTATCCCGCTGATCGAACTCTGTGCCCACGACCGTCAGCACCTCACCATCGAACGGCCAGACCCGTACGTGGTCACCACGCCGTAGCCCCGTCACCTGACAGACCGATGCGACCTCCGGCTCGGGATCACGCTCGGGCCACGGATCCGGCGTGTCGAAGCGCACGTCGCCCGCCGCACCAACCGTGGGTGGCCAGTCGCGCTCCTCATCAATCCACCAGTCGAGCGTCTCGCGCGCCTCGTTGAGTGCACGCGTCAGCGTGGCCGCAGCCTGTTCTCGCGCCTCATCACCAATGTGACGGTCGGGGTGGGTCTGCGCGACGCGCTTGCGCCAGGCCTTGAGCACGCCCGCGTGATCAACGGGGGCAACGATGCCGAGCAGCCAGAGCGCGCGTCGGCACTCGGCCACGGTGGGAGTTCGCCTGCGCGCCATCGCCGCAGGGTATCGGAGCGCTGGGCCTTACTCGCCGGAGTAGAACGGACTCGTCAACTCATCGCGACGCTCCACGAGACGCTTGGCGGCCTCGGGGTCGCGACCCTTGACGGCCATCTCGATCGCCTTGCGGATCGACTGCCGGTTGGCCTTGCGGATCGCTGTCTCGTCCGTCGCACCGGGATTGACCCAGACGGCAACGAACACGATGTACTCGTCGGTGGCCTCGATAATGCCATCCGCGACTGCATCGAGCGTTCCCTGAGCAAGACCCAGCTGGGCTGCGCCCCACGTCATCGTCTGATGCGAGTCGGTAACCGCCGTCGACTTATTCATCATCACGAGCGGCGGCCAGACGGGCTCGTACTTCGTTTCGTGCTCGCCCACACAGACCAGGATTGGCGTGTGTCCAGGCCGCGGCGTGGCAAACGCTGTCATCAGCCCGGCTGCCGTGGCACTGCCTCGACGGGCGATGATCACGTTGACGTGACTCCCGACGATCTGGGCTTCGCCACCCCAGCCCTCACCAATTGCTCCATCGAGATCACGTGCCATTGTTGCCTCCAGTGTGCGGACCTCTGCAGCCTAACGCGTGGCCAGCCTGTCGTGATGCTGCATCCGTTCGGTCAGCCGGCACACGCACTGGCGACCACTAAACGCCACCCTCGGCGGTAGGATTGGAAACCGTGGATGACGAGCGACCACCCCGGCCTCGACCCGCGCGGAGCAGACGCCCCGCGCCACGTCCACAGGCAGCACCCCGCCCGCGCGCTGACTATGGCGATGACACGCGGGATCAGCCGTACCGCACACACAGTCGACCACGTCGGCGGGAGCGCTCAACCATCCGCCCGCTCCACGTATTGCTGCTCGCAATTCTCGTCATCGGGCTGATCGGTTTCACCACGAAGGTGCTCACAGGCAGCAGTGAGGCCGGTGGCAGTTCTGCCACGACGGCTCTTACGGCCAGTACGGTCGCTGCCTCGGCCGTCGACCAAGAACCACAGGCCACGACAGCAAACTCAGCATCTGCGCCGCCCAAAACCGCGCGCGACAACATCGAACTGCCTCTTGCGCCACTTGTCGAGGGCCGTCCAGCACCGACCTACATGGCGGGCGCGAAGGCGATGGCAAATCAACCAGGTCTTGCGGCCGGGTCGTACGTCGCCCTCGACGTCGAAAAGAACGAGATCGTATTGGCCTACGACGACACGCAGCAGCGCCCAATCGCCTCACTGACCAAGATGATGACGGGGCTCCTGACCTCCGAGGCGGGCAACCTTGCCCACATGGTCACCGTCTCAGGAACCGCCGCTGGTGTCGAGCCAAACAAGGATGGCCTGATCATCGGAAATCGGTATCCGCGTGGGATCCTCCTCTATTCCGCTCTGTTGGCGTCGAACAACGATTCTGCGGCAGCGCTCGGCGAAGACCTTGGGGGCGGCAACTACAAGCGGTACTACAAGATGATGAACATGCGAGCCAAGGCGCTTGGTCTGACAGATACCCGTTACGCCAGTTCCTCGGGCCTTAACGACGCGACGAATTACTCCACCGCACGTGACCAGTCAATCATGCTCGCTCGCGCCCTCGAGAACCCGACCTTCGCAAAGGCGGTTGGGACCTGGCGGCATGTCGTCCGTTGGAACGATACGGGTGGTACCCATACGTACGAGAATCACAACAAGATGCTGCAGACATTCCCCGGCACGATCGGTGGCAAGACGGGCTTCACCACGATGGCCGGCGGGTGTCTCGCAGTGGCAGTTCGTCGCGGTGGTCGAACGATCATCGGCGTCGTCCTGCACTCCAATGACATCTGGGGCGATATGCCCAAGTTGATCGACGCCGCATTTAAGCGCGCGTCGTAATCATCTTCGGCGCGCACACGCTAACGCGGGCGCTCAGGAGTCAGGCGTCAGTGACCGGGGCCGAAATTGAGCCGCGTCATCGCGAGAGCCGCAACGGCGAGCACAAGAGCAACGGCAACGCCGAGCCACTGGTGCGGAACAGACGAGATGCCTTTTGTCGCCAGTACAAGAGCCACCGCCAAGATCAGCGTGGCAGCAAGGATGTACATGACGATGTGGGAGACCTTCTGATCCATGGCTAAAAATTAGCAGGAGGTACCGCAGAGCGGTAGCCAGTAGGCCCGACTAATCGCCCGCGACGAGCTCGCTTAGCGGCGGGCAGACACAGAAGAGATTGCGGTCTCCATAGGCTTGGTCGATGCGCCGAACGGGCGGCCAGTACTTCTCAGAGCCGATCGTGGCCAAGGGATAGACAGCCTCTTCACGCGAGTATGCGTGCGGCCAGTCTCCCGTCAGCATGTGTGCTGTGTGTGGCGCGTTGACGAGTGGGTTGTCGTCGGCCGGCCAAACGCCGGCAGCAACCTGATTGATCTCCTCACGAATTGCCGCCATGGCGGTGCAGAAACGATCGATCTCGCCACGGTCCTCCGACTCGGTCGGCTCGACCATCAGCGTGCCCGCCACGGGGAACGACATCGTCGGCGCGTGAAAGCCGTAGTCGATCAGCCGCTTGGCAACGTCTTCGACGGTCACGCCCGTGTCGTTCGTGATGCCGCGCAGGTCGAGAATGCACTCGTGCGCGACGAGGCCGTCGTGCCCGGTGTAGAGAATCGGATAGTGCGGTGCCAGGCGCTTGGCGATGTAGTTCGCATTGAGCACGGCCACTTGCGTGGCCTGCTTGAGACCATCCGGTCCCATCAGACGGATGTACGCCCACGAGATCGGCAGAACGCTCGCCGAGCCCCATGGCGCTCCGGAGATCGGTCCCGGTCCAGTCTCGGGGCCCGCAGCCGGCTGCAGTGGATGGTTTGGCAAGAACGGTCGGAGATGCGCACGCACCGCCACAGGGCCGACGCCTGGACCACCACCGCCATGCGGAATGCAGAAGGTCTTGTGCAGGTTGAGGTGCGAGACGTCGGCACCAAACTTGCCGGGCTGCGCGACACCAACGAGCGCGTTCATGTTCGCGCCGTCCACATAGACCTGGCCGCCCGCGTCGTGCACGAGCTCGCAAATCTCACTGACGGTCTCTTCGTAGACGCCATGCGTCGACGGGTACGTGATCATCAGGCCCGCGAGGTTGTCGCCGTGCTCGACGATTTTGGCGCGCAGGTCGTCCAGGTCGACATCGCCACGATCGTCGCAGGCAATCACGACGACGCGCATGCCCGCCATCACAGCGCTGGCGGCATTCGTGCCGTGGGCCGAGACGGGGATCAGGCAGATATCGCGATGGTGATCGCCACGACTCTGGTGATAGCCGCGGATCGCCAAGAGGCCTGCAAATTCGCCTTGCGAGCCCGCGTTTGGCTGCAGCGAGACGGCGTCGTAACCGGTGATCGCAACGAGCCAGCGCTGCAGCTCGTTGATCAGGAGCAGGTAGCCGTCGGCCTGATCGAGCGGTGCGAACGGATGAATCGTCGCGAATTCGGGCCAGGTAACAGCCTGCATCTCGGTCGTCGCGTTGAGCTTCATCGTGCACGAGCCGAGCGGGATCATCGAGCGGTTGAGGGCAATGTCCTTGCCCGAAAGACGGCGCAGGTAGCGCAGCATCTGCGTCTCGGAGCGATGCTCGTGGAAGACCGGGTGCGTCAGGATCTCCTCGCTGCGCAGCAGATCGGCTGGCAGCGCATCGGGCGTCTCGGCATCGAGTTCATCGATATCGGCCGTGACACGGAAGGTCTCCCAGAGCGCCTCGATGTGATGGCGCTCGGTCACCTCATCGCAGGAGATACCGACGGTGTCGCGATCGACGCGGCGCAGGTTGATCCCGAACTGGCGCGCCTGGGCAATCACGATATCGGCGTGGTGCGGCACGCGTACCTGCACCGTGTCAAAGAAGCTGTCGTGCAAGACGTTGAGTCCGCCGCGACGCAACCCCTCCGCGAAAATCGCGGACAGGCGATGGATGCGTTGAGCGATCGCACGAAGGCCATCGGCGCCGTGATAGACCGCGTACATGCTGGCGATCACGGCGAGGAGCACCTGAGCCGTGCAGATATTCGAGGTCGCCTTGTCGCGACGAATGTGCTGCTCACGCGTCTGCAAGGCGAGGCGCAATGCGGGGGCGCCATCGGCGTCAACCGAGACACCAACAAGCCGCCCGGGCATCATCCGCTGAAGCCCATCGCGGACCGCCATGTACGCGGCATGCGGGCCGCCGAAGCCAATCGGCACGCCGTACCGCTGCATCGAGCCAACGGCGATATCCGCACCCATCGAGGCGGGCGAGGCAAGCAAGACGAGCGCCAACGGATCGGCGGCCAGCACGGCCAGCGCGTCGCGCTCGTGCAGTGCAGCGATCGTCGGGCGCCAGTCGCGAATCCGACCATCGGCACCAGGGTGTTGCAGGAGCGCGCCGACGATTTCGCCGTCGGGCAGATCCTCTTCAAGGTTTGCCACTACAACGGTGATTCCGAGCGGCGTCGCGCGCGTCTGGATGACGGCGATGGTCTGGGGCAGTGCGTCCTCGTCGACGAGAAACAGGCCCGTGTCCTTCTTGGAGTGGCGGAAGCAAAGCGTCATCGCCTCGGCCGCTGCCGTCGCCTCGTCGAGCAGCGACGCATTCGCCATCGGCAGCCCCGTCAGGTCGGCAATGACCGTCTGATAGTTGAGCAGCGCCTCGAGGCGACCCTGAGCAATCTCGGGCTGATACGGCGTGTAAGCGGTGTACCAGGCAGGGTTCTCGAAGACCTTCCGCAAGACGACCTGCGGGGTATGCGTGTCGTAGTAGCCCAGCCCGATCATCTGCGTCATCACTTGATTGCGCTCACCGATCTCGCGCAACTCAGCGAGCACCTCGATCTCGGTCGCGGCGGGCGGCACATCAATCGCCTCGCGCATCCGAATCGCGCTGGGGACGGCCGCCTCTTCGAGGGCGTCCAGCGAAGCGAAGCCGAGCTCGGCCAGCATCGCTGCTTGCTCGTCGGCGCCCGGTCCGATGTGGCGACGACTAAACGGTACGGCGTGCTCCAGTTCGACGAGCGATGGACGCGACTCCGAAGACTGCTGCTGCTTGCTCATGCACTTCACCTTTCGCATACGCGACCGCACTGGTCGCATACACCCTGAGTTGTCCCCGAACGTCCCGGCTGAACCCTACCGCGCTTTCCGCCGGAATTGTGCGTGCCCTCCCCAACCAGCGACGTTTGGCGTGTCCCTCACGAAGAATCGGCTATGCTGCGCCCTCGATTGGGGACGTAGTTCAGTTGGTTAGAACGCCGGCCTGTCACGCCGGAGGCCGCGGGTTCAAGTCCCGTCGTTCCCGTCATTCGAAGGGACCCGCAAGGGTCCCTTCGTCATTTCTGGGGTAGGCGAGTCAAACCGGTTGGCGAGTCGGGGACGACAGAGGAACGAAGTGAGCTGCTAGTCGAGCAGTCCGGGTAGTGCCTGCGGCGAAGCAGTCACCGGGCCCGCCACCGCTCCAGGATGAGAAAGCGTTACCAGTCCCCAGCCGATTCCACGTGCGTGTCGCGTGTCACCTGTCGGAGCAACCCCAAACGTCTTCGACTCGCATTGACTCGTTCGTTCGTAACGCCACGACACCGTGTCACCCGTCTCGAACATGTGCGTCACGGATGGATCAACGGTCCACGCATCGGTGGCGCTGCCAAACGTCCAAAACCCTGTCTTCCCAGAGAGATTACCCTCGCCATTGTGCAACCGAGCTGTGCCCTCCCAGTCGTAGAAAAATGCGGTGCCCGTGCACGTCCCGTTTGGATAAACCAGGTAACCCTCGTAAACAAGCGGCTTTCCCCAATACAGATAATCGATGAAACCGACGAGAGTCCCGTTGGGCTGCAGCGTCCACATGTACCCGTCACGAATCACGTCCGCCGACCCCCATGCGCCCGTATACGAGTTATACCCACTGACTGAGGCTACTCCTGAGACAACATTGCCATTACCGTCGCGCAAGGTCGTTGCCGCCGAGCCACCTGAACCGTCCACGCCAGCAGGACCAGTCGCGCCCGTAGCACCACGCGCACCCGCCGGGCCCGCCGGACCCTGCGCGCCATCCTTGCCGTCCTTACCATCGAGCGCTTTTACCGCAACCTTGCTCAGATCCGACGCCCGAATCGCACCCGCCGCGATATCAGCACTGCCGATCGTGCCGTCCTTAATGTCAGACGACTGCACCGCGGCCTCCTTGATCTGCGCGGACCCAACCGAATTAGGCGCTAACGCAACAGCCGCGTAACCCGTGCCCCCCAACGCAACAAACAACGCGAACGTGGCAATCACCGTCGCCGCCGATGGCCTCCGACCAAAACGCGTTAGAAACGCCCCGCAGAACATCAGCAGAGCTTGGACGGGGCGGGTCAGAAAAAGTCCCATGGCTTTTTCTTCGCAATGCCCCACGAAATCGCCTACCGAGAGCTACACGTGTCGGGTTATCCCTACATGGAACGCAGACCACCACATCCGCACGGTCCGGATGCCGACGAGAAGGTCGCCGATGGTCGAGCCTAGGTCTTTGTCAGGCCGGCGTCGGCGATCAACCGGCGCCAGTGCCCAAGCGCACGCTGGTAAGAGGTCTCCTCCAGCTCGATCACGCGCGCCACGTCACCTTCGACCTCGGCCGTCACGTCGGGCAGGAAGAACGCCGGGTCGTTTGGATCCTCATGCACTCGAAACAGCGGGTTCTCCGCCGTCTCCTCTGGCAGCCCATCCTCGCGAGGATGGAACGGGCAGGTGTAGGACCGGACATGACAAGTGCGCACTTGTCATGTCCGCGGGCTGCGAGCTGTGGGCGCGGCGCATCAGCACGAACCGCATGCCGTGAGCGCCTACACCTCGATCAGCTTACGCAGCTCCTGCCAGACGATGTGGTGAAAGTGTGAGATCGACGACTCGGAGCTCGCCATCAAGCGGCCGTAGGGCACCGCGCGTGACGTCATGTTCTGCTGCTGCGCGGCCACGACGCTGTAGTCCTCCTCCATGGTGGTGAGGTACATGGCGTCCCACTCATCTGCGATCTTCTGCGGCACCGCGGGGTCGGCGACGACGTCCCAGTCGATGGCGCACGATTCGGGCGTAACGGGGCGAACCTTCATCCACGAGGCGCGGATCTCATCGACCTCGATAAACGTGCCGGGCCAGATGTAGATGAAGCGGTAGGCGCCCGACGTCTCGGCAAAGACGTTGTCCTTCTGGCTCGACGCCGTCGTCTGGCCGCTGAGACGGTCCTCATTGACGTAGGTGTACGACTCGTACGTGACGTCAAAGGCATCGCCGAAACCCTCGTGGACCGTTGGGCAGTGATAGCACTCGCTGTTGTTCTCGACGAAGATTTTCCAATTCGCGGGGATGTCGTAGCGCGTACGCGGACGCGGCGCCGAGTACTGATTCGCGTCAATGTTCCACTCCTCCACAAGACTGTGGAGTGCTGGGTGTTCCTCCCCAAGCGACGGAGCGTTGGGGTTGGTGTGGCCCCAGATGAAACCACCGAGTACCTCGATCGAAATCGGCAGCAGCCCGAACTCACTGCGGTCGAAGCCGGGCTCGTGCTCGCTGCGTGGCGCGGCTCGAAGCGAGCCGTCGAGGTCGTAGGTCCACGCGTGGTAGCGACACTGCAGCGTCTTGCGGTTACCGCTGCACTCGGCGACAGGGAACGCACGATGCCGGCAGACGTTAATGAAGCCACGCAACACACCATCATCACCACGCACGATCACGACTGGGACATCGCCGACCTCGCCAACCGCGTGATCGCCCGGGTTCAGAACGTGTTGTTCAAAGCAGACGATCTGCCAGCTCTGGCGGAACACGTCCTCGACTTCGATGCGGTGGATCTCGGGGTCGGTGTACCACGCGGCGGGGAACGTCATACCGGCGGCGAGCGCCTGATCGATCGCGCCCGCATCGATCTCGAGATGGTTGAGTATCCGCTCCATGTCCTGCTCCTCAGTTGCGGGCACGCACCCGTCTACAGTTCCAAGTATATTTTATTGGAATTCGTCAAGCAAGGACAGAACCATGGCCCGCCCTCGTGGCACCGACGCCTCTGGCACGACAACCCGCACGCGCATCCTCGCGGCCGCCATGCGCCAAATCGCCGAGCGAGGTTATGCAGGGATGCGGCTCGCCGATGTGGCAGTCGATGCCGGCGTCTCGCTCGGGCTTGTGCAGCACTACTTCGGCACGCGCACCGGGTTGCTTCAAGCCGCATTTGTGGCCGGCACCGAGGTAAACCTGCGCAAAGCGCGTGCGATCGCCGAAGGGCCTGGCACGCCGGGTGATCGCCTTGCTGCCCTGATCAAATGGGGCTGCGCCGACATAGACGCCGCGGATGGGTCGTGGGAGTTCTGGTTCGAGTTCTGGCTCGCGGCTCTACGCGAACCGGACCTCTCGCTAAAAAACCGCGCAGGCGACGCTGGCTGGCAGCAGGCCTTCCGCACCGTCCTCACCGACGGCATCGCCGACGGTTCGTTTCACCCCAGTGGTACACCCGAACAACTCGCAGCCAAACTCGTCACCCTGCTGGACGGCACGATGCTGCGTCGCATGCTCGGGTCGCAGGGCGCCGACGACGACCTCGACTGGGCCGTCGCACAGTTCGTGCGACCCGCGGCTACGTCGTCGTAAGACCCGCGTCAGCGATCAACCGTTGCCAGTGCCCAAGTGCACGCTGGTAGGAGGTCTCCTCCAGCTCGATCACGCGTGCCGGGTCGCGTTCGACCTCGGCCGTCACATTGGGCAGGAAGAAGGCCGGGTCGTTGGGATCATCGTGCACCCGAAACAGCGGGCTCTCCGCCGTCTCCTCGGGCAGCCCATCCTCGCGGGGATGGAACGGGCAGGTGTAAGACCAGACGTTCTCGAAGCCAATGCGGGTGATGCCCGCCTCGAGCAGACGCTTGGTGATCGGGATGATCGGCACGACGCCCTCCCCAACCGGTGCGCCGCAGATCATCCCGTGCATCACGACATGGTCTTTGAGATGCGCCTTGCGCGTCCACGGCAGCATCGCCTCGAGCGCCTCGATCGGATCTTCGCGCAGCATCATCGAGTTGCCGTAGTCGTAGAGCGCGCCCACGAACGGGTGGTCGACGCGCTCGAGAATGCGACCGACCTCGACACCCGTGAACTCCTCGTGGTTCTCGAGCAGAATCGGCACGCCACGATCCTCCGCGATGGGTGACGCCTCGATCAAATCCCGCGTCGTCGCATCCAGCACCTGTGCACGCGGGCCCTCGTGGCGCGTGTAGGTGCGGAGGTGTTTCGCACCGAGCGC
>JBAXOM010000010.1:0-29168 GCA_037133215.1 Thermoleophilia bacterium
CAATTCGGGCTGGGAGACGCCTTGTTCACCGTCACCCAGCAACGTGTGCTCGGGTATTTGTTCGGGCAGCCCGAGCGATCATTCTTTGCCAACGAGTGGATTACGCTCACGGGCGGCGGTTCGGGCGCCGGCATCAAGAATGCCAACGCTGGTACCTTCGTGATCGGCGACTCATCGCGCGCTCCGGCCTCGTCCGACCCCAAGGGCCTGCAGTTCTGGCCGATCTCGGTCGAGCCGTTCGTCGTCATCGTCAACCCGGCCAACAAGGTCTCGAGTCTGACGCAGGATCAGATCAACGGCATCTTCACGGGCTCGATCACGAACTGGAATCAAGTCGGCGGCAAGGACTGTGCGATCAAGGGCTACACGCGCATCGCCGGCTCGGGCACACTCGCCACGTTCCAGACGCTCTACCTGGGTGGCGCGGCAGTTGCCTCGTCGTTTAGTGCTCAGGGCTCGAACGGTCTCGTCCGCTCGGCCGTTGCCGGCAACGCCTGCGCGGTTGGCTTCGTGACGTTTGCCTACACAGTTGGCAACACCACGGTCAAGCCACTGGCAGTCGCCGGTGTCGCGCCGTCCTTGGCGAACGTGAAGTCCGGCAAGTTCGTCTACGCCGGCTACCAGTACTTCGTCACCAAGGCCGACCCGACCGGTGTGATCCAGAACTACATCGCCTGGGCCCGCGGAAGTTCCGCAGCCAGGGCGATCATTTCGAAGTACGCTCTGCCGACTAACGCAGAAGTCGTCTCCACGAACTAGTTCGTACCATGGTTGACCTGCGGGGGTCCGTCGGCTTCGGCCGGCGGGCCCCCGTTTTGCGTTTTCACCAGGCTGTAGCCAGATCTGTGCCGAATCCGCTCCCACGGCTCTATTCGGGCTTTCTAGTCTGCCACCGTGTCTTCCATTTCCAACATTCCGCCACCGCTCGGCGTGCCACGCCAAGAGCGCGCCACAGCCGCCAAGTCGGCTAACCGGCAAGACCGGATCTTCATCTGGTTCGTTCAGGGCGTGGCGGCGTTCACGCTGCTGGTTATCGCCTCGGTTGCCATCTTCGTGTTTCGAGAGGGCTGGCCATCGTTCCAAGCGAATGGCCTGTCGTGGTTTACGGATGGCGACATTCCCCTCGATCGCCAACTTGGCTATTCCTTCACGGGTGGGCCAGACGGCAAGACCTATACCGCACTCAACGCATGGCCAGCGATTGCCGGCACGATTCTCAGCACCGGTGGCGCGCTACTGATTGCCTTTCCGCTGTCGCTGCTAACGGCGATTTTTCTTGCCGAGCTGGCACCCAAGCGCATCGCAGGGTTCCTCAGTCCGATTGTGACGATGCTGGCGGCCACGCCCTCCGTCGTCTTCGGCCTCTTCGCAATTCTCGTGCTCGGCCCGTGGATGACGGAGCACCTCGTCTCCCAGTCCGTCGCCAACGAACTCGCGATTATCGTGCCCATTGGCGGCGCCAGCGTCCTGCTCGCCACGATTGTGTTGGCCGTAATGATCGCGCCCCTGATGACGGCGATCTTTACCGATGCTTTGCGCGGTGTCCCGAATAAGTGGAAGGAAGGCGCCATCGCGCTTGGCTGCGACCCGTGGCGGATGAGTCGCCGCGTCTCCGTCGGCGCCATTCGGCCCGCCCTTGTAGCTGGCGCGTCGCTGGCAATCGGACGAGCCGTCGGTGAGGCGATCGCGGTCTCGATGGCCGGTGGCGGCATCGCCTTTGTGCCCAACCCCAAGGATGGCATCTGGTTTTTCTTCGAGCCCGTTCGACCCCTTGCAGCAACGGTTGTCGACTACTCCGAGGGCTTCAGTGGCGAGGTGCTCAAGGCCAACCTGTTCGCAATCGGTGTGGTGCTGTTTATCACCACCGCCACCCTCACGATCGGGGCCAAGATCGTCTCGGCGAGTGCGCAGAAGCGCCTGGGAGGCCACTGACATGCCTGTACGACTGAGCGATCGGATCGGCTACTACGGGGCCTGGTTCTCTGGGCTCTTCCTGACGGCCGTCGTCTTCGGCATCGTTGCGTGGCTGCTCGTTAACGGACTGCGTAATGTCGACTGGGCCTTTCTGACGACTAACCCCGCACCGGGCTCCGTCGAAATCGGCGTCGCGGGCGGCATCGTTGCGCCACTGATCGGCACACTGATCATCACCGGTATGGGTACGGCAATCGCCCTCCCGCTCGGACTGATGACCGCCGTCTTCCTTGGCGAGCACGGCAAGCCAAAATGGCTCAAGCAGGGCACGGACACCGCAATCGATCTGATCTTCGGAGTGCCCAGCATCGTCTTCGCACTGTTCGGTCTGGCGATCTTCTCGAGCCCGTCGATGGTCTTCCTCTCCAGCGAGGTGCAGACCTCGGGCATGGCCACCGCCAAGTCGTTCTTCTGTGCAGCGCTGATGATGGCCCTGATCGCCCTACCACCGATCGTGCGCTCGACGCAGGCCGCCATCTCGCAGGTGCCAAACGTGCAGCGCGAGGCCGCCTACGCTCTCGGCAAGACACGCTTCGCGACGGTTAGAAAGGTCGTTTTCCCGTCGATCAGGCCTGGCATCGCGACCGGCACGATTCTTGGCATGGGTCGTATCGCCGGCGACACAGCAATTGTCTGGATCCTCCTCGGTGGTGCCGTCCTCGAACCGCCCCAGCCCGGCTGGTACGAGCCCCAGAACATCCTCGACTTCCTGCACGGCACTGGTTCCACCCTCACGACCTACGTCTACTTCGCCTCGCCCGCCGGCGAAGGCAACGCCGAAGGCAAGGCCTACGGCGCCGCACTCGTCCTGTTCGCTCTCGTGTTTATCGTCAACATCGTGCTTGGCCGGCTCGGCCAGCGCAAGATCGGAAGGCAGTAATGGAAGCCAACGACAACACTCCCCCGGTCGATGCCGCATATGAAAAGGCCCAGGCGCAGGAATGGCGCCACGTCCTGGATGCCACGAGCGATCGGCGAGCAGCCGGCATTAATAGTGACCCCACCGAGGTAGCCGCCGTCTCTGAGCCCGTGCTGGCAGGTGTTGGTGCCGGTACAGTCGGTGGACCATCCGCCGATCTCGACGCACCACCACGGCGGCGCCAACACATCGCTGATCCCAATGATCTCGCACTCGCAATCCGCGGACTGCGTGTCGCGTACGGCTCGGCCGAGATTCTTCACGGCGTCGACCTCGACGCCCCTCGTGGCGGCGTTCTGGCCTTGGTCGGACCCTCCGGTTGTGGCAAAACAACGCTCTTGCGGAGCCTCAATCGCCTGACCGAGCTCGCACCCACCGCCAAGATCGATGGCGAGGTCCTGCTCGACGGCGAAAATACGTACGGTCCAAAGGTCGATCTCAACCTCCTGCGTCGCCGCGTTGGCATGGTCTTCCAGCAGCCAAACCCGTTCCCAATGTCGATCTTTGACAACGTCGCCTTCGCCATCCGCGAGCAGGCCCAGCGGCGCCCCACGCGTGGCTCGCTGATGCCGCAGGTCGAGCACGCGCTCGAGCGGGCCGGTCTCTGGCACGAGGTCAAAGACGACCTCAACCGCAGTGCACTCTCCATGTCCGGCGGCCAGCAGCAGCGGCTCTGCATTGCACGCACACTCGCAGCGGATCCCGAAGTTCTACTGATGGACGAGCCGTGCTCGGCGCTTGACCCGCGTTCCACCGCGCGCATCGAAGAGTTGATCGTGCAGCTGGCAGGGTCGCTAACGGTCGTGATCGTCACACACAACCTGGCCCAGGCTCGACGTATCGCCGACTATGCGGCCTTTCTCCTCAACGGTGACCTGATCGAACAGGGCCCAGCCGAGCAGGTCTTCGAAAATCCCCTCGAACAGTCGACCCGCGACTTCGTCGCCGGCATCTTCGGCTAGCACCACCGCATGCGCCTTCTCGCTCTGATCTCCGTCTGCGTTTGTGCGCTCGGCATGGCGGGCTGCAAAAGTACGTTTGAGAAGGCGGCAGAGGCGCAGAAAGCCGCGGGGCCAATCGCAAAAGTCGATGCCGTCAACATGACGCAAGTCGCTGGCGTCACCGCAGATACACTCGCGATCATCCCATCGGCCGATGGCACAACCGCCGTGGTGGTGGTCAAGGTTACGGCCAAGGCACCGGGTTCCGCATTGATCTGGGCACCGATCGAGGTCAAGCTGCTCGACGCTGCCGGCAAAGAGGTCGGCACCAACAACATTCCTGGCGCACTCCCGATTTTGATCCATCTCGCCTCCGTTCAAGGTGGCAAGGACGCGTATTACGTCAACGATCAGATCCTCTTGTCCGGCAAGCCAGCGTCGGCACAGGTTGTGATCGGCGGCAACCTGGTCCAGATCGCCGCCCCAGGCAACCTCGACACCACCAAGCCAGTCATCGTCAAGGATCCCTCGATTGGCGACTCGTGGACGACGACAGTCACGAATAACACCGGTGTCCGCCAAGAACAGCTCGTCGTGCAGGCAATCGTGCGTGACGGCGACAAGATCGTTGGCGCCGGAACGGCTAATATCGACGGGCTCGACCCTGGTGCATCGGTCGACGTGACGGGCTATTTCATTGGCTCGAGCAAGGGCACGGTAGAGGTTACGACGCCTGCCTCGAACGCCAAAGACGGATCGGGCGCTCCGCCTCCTCTCGGGGCCGGTAGCGCTACGAACTCCCAATCCTCTGGCGAAAGCAGCGGATCGGTCAGCACGCCTACCATGACACTGCAAATCAATTAGGCAATCCGGATGGCGGCTCGATCCGCTGATACCCTGAGGCCTGTGCGAATTCGTGTGATTGTCCCCCTTGCCGCTGTCGTCGGCATGTTGCTTTGCGTTGGCTCGGCCTCGGCCGGGACGCTTCCGCAGTCCCTTGCGCGCGTCAACGTCCCCGCCGCCGACCGGTCTGCTGACCTCAAGACGCTTGCCGATGCGCGTGCGCTTGCTGCCCGTCTGGGCGGCTCCAGAGCACAGGCACTCAACGCGATCGTCAAGAGCGCCACGCAGATCGGTAATCAGGCGGCCTTCAGCCCCCAGCTCGCCCAGATCGTGTTTCTCGAGCTGCAGACGAACGTGACGTACCTCGCGAGCCATGCGGTGCCGTCGTCGGGCACACGCATCCGCATCGATGGCGTCACGTACGAGAGCTACACCGGCCAAGGCCTGCGCATCCAGCCCCTCGGTACGTACTTTGCGATCCTCGAGCCGGGCCAGGGCATTGCCTCGGAGGGCGGTGTCGGCGTGGCGATGACGAACGCGCAGAAGATTGTGCTGACAGACGGCGACAGCTACACGCTCCCGTACCTGTTCTCGTGGATGGGCACTTCCCCGAACTGGCAGAGTGCGATGGCGGAGGGCGTTGCGGCCTCTGCTGGAGTTGACGTCTGGAACCGCACCGGCGACGACACGTTCCTCGATACGGCCGTGCGGTTCGGTAACGGCGCCTTGGCCGATGGCATTACCGTCGAAAACAATGGGCTCTGGTTTCCGCTCTACGTCTTCGCACCGTCGTATCGCGTCCTCAATGGGCACCTGCAGACGGTCCTTGCGATGAACGATCTTGCTGATGCCACGGGCGATGACGGCTTCGCCGACGCCTTCAACCGCAGTGTTGCGACCACGAAAGCCGTGCTCCCCAAATACGACACCGGTGGTTGGGGTCGTTATGCGATCGGCGAGGACGCGCCCGTCAAATACATGACTCTGATGGCCACACAGCTCAAGGATCTCGGCCAGATCACGGGCGATACCGCCTTCACGGACATGGGGAACAAGTTCACCGCGGATCTGAAAACCCCACCAGTGATTACGGGCCCGGCGACGCCGCCTAAGCCCCTCAAACTCAAGAAGTTTAAGCAGCAGAAGCCCTTCATCAAGTTGAGGATCACGCGCGACAAGCCGGTCACGCTGACCGTGCGCATCTTCACGAAGAAGGGCAAGTCGGCAGGCGTAGGGCCGGTCGTGATCAGCGTCTCGTCCGGAGCCAGCCTGATCAAGCTGAACCTGCCCACCAAGGCTGGGCGTTATTCGATCCGCGCCGATGCCAAAGACTGGACCGGCAATAAGGTCAAGAACGTCGTTCTGACGACGCTGATCTTGAAGAAGTAGTCGAGTGCGCTGAGGTCGGCACTAGCCGACGCGGACAGCGCCATCTGCGTCGGTGCGGTCGGCAAGCGAGGACACCTTGACGACATCGCCGGTCTCCGGCGCATGGACGTACTGCCCACCACCGATGTACATGCCAATGTGGCCGGAGCCGTGGAACGAAATCAGATCGCCTGGTTCGAGAGCATCCATCGGCACCGGCGTGCCCATCGCGTACTGCGCAGCGGCATAGTGCGGCAGCGAAACGCCGACCTGGGCGTAGGCCCAGGCAATCAGGCCCGAACAATCGAAGCCACCTGGCGCGCCACCACCCCAGACGTACGGCGTACCGAGCTGACCGAGCGCGACAGAGGCGGCACTCCCTCCGACCGATGACGACGGTGGTGCGGGAATGGCAACGCTCTGGGATGACCCCGTATCGAACGCTTGAGGAGCGACCGAGTCGGTCGCTACCGACCCACCGATCGAAACGTCCGAGCCTCCGGCAATTGTCGAGGCCGCCGCAAGTACAGCGTCGGCTTTCGCCGCACGCGCCGCATCAGCAGCCCGTTGGGCCGCTTCGCGCTGCGCGAGAATGCCACGGATCTCGCTGCTCAACGAATTCAGCAACTGCTGGCGCTCGGCCAACGCCTTGCGAACACTCGCCTCTTGCTCGGCGCGGGCCTGGACCGCATCTTGGCGTGCCGATCGCTCGTTTTCGAGGGCCTGCTCGCGCTTCGTCACCTCAGAGGAATAGCGGCGGACGTCGCGCACGACACCCTCTGCGTGGTTCGTTACGCGCTGCACGAAACGACTCTGGTCGACGAGGCTATCGATCGAGTCGGCGTTCAACAAGAACGCGATCAGATCGGGATTGCCCTGACGATACGCGTCAACGAGCATGCTCGACAGTTCTCGTCGTGAGGTCTGCAGGTTGGCCTTCGACGTCGCAAGAATACGCTGGTTCTCGTCGATCTTGGCGTTCGTCTCGTCGAGTTGCTGCTGAGCCGCGTTGTAGGCCTCGGCAGCCATGCCAACCTTGTCGTTGAGTACCTGCAGATCGGCCTGGGCCCGGTTCGCCTCGGCGCGCGCACTGGCGAGCCGATCGGCATGTGCGGCTCCCGGCAGGAAGCCAGCAAGCATGGCCACGACGATTAGCGCGAGGAGCGATACGACGGGCCGGAGACGGTTTGTCCGGGCGTTCAACATCCACATCCAAGGCTAGCAGCGGTCGGCAGACCTGGTCGGGCCGCCTCAGGCGATACGGACGATGCCATCAATCCCGCCGTGCGCAAAGACGTTCTCGACGCGCACAACATCGCCACTCTGGGGCGAGTGGACGTAGAGGCCACCGCCGAGGTAAATACCGACGTGTCCCTCTCCGCCGAACGACACGACGTCACCAGGCAATGCCTGCGCCATGGGAATGCGCGTACCCAAGGCAAAGATGGCAGCCGACTGGTGCGGAATGTCAACGCCCGCCTTGCCATAAGCCCACGAAACAAGACCCGAACAATCGAAGCCCGTCGCCGGCGAATAGCCAGACCAGTGATAGGGACGACCCAACTGTGTGAGCGCGAACGATGCGGCTACAGCGCCCACGCCAGAGGCGGCTGGGCTCTGTGTCGTCTGTTCGAGAAGCGCAACGAGCGCCGTGCCGTTACCGCCCGCAGCCACCGGTGCCTGGAACGGCGTGGCACTGACGGCAAGCCTTTTCGAGGCGTGCTTTCGCACCGTATGACGGCCAAAGGACTTCTCTGCGGCGAGTACGTCAGCACGGACGTTCATCGTCAGGCCATCGAGCACCATGCCTCGCGTACTGCGCGCCTGTGCGATCAAGGCCCGTGCATACGCACGGTCGGCATGTAACGCAGCGGTGGCGACGTCAAGCGTGTGCAGCTGACGCCGGAGCGACGTCAATTCCACCTGAGCGGTTGTGACATCGAGTGCGTCGAGCCCCCTGGAATCGATAAATCGCGATTCGAGTTCGGATGGAGATTCGTCACCGCGCATCAGTTCGCTGACGGTGAGTTGATCACCGGCGCGAAACGCCTCAACTGAGCGAACGGCGAGCTGTGCGCGTGCCGCGTTGACGGCTAGCGTGGCGCCGTGCTCACGATCACGGGCGCTATCGAGTTGACGTTGCTTCGGTCCGAGGCGGTCGTCGATGTGACGGAGCGAAGCGGTTGCCGCCGCCATCTGCGCATCGAGGTGACGCAGTGCCATAATCGCCCGCGAATACGCCAGCGGGTGTTGCCGCGCGGCAGCCACGCCAGGGGCAGCGACCATCATCAAGGCAACGACCAACAGCGCGAGAAGCGATACCACCGGTCGGAGCACGTTGCTCCGGGAGTTCTGCATTCGCCTCTTAACCTATCACCGATTTTCCACAAATGTGTGAAAAACCCCTGCAAGCTGGTGACATTTGTGACGAACTCGGGTCTGTCGCAACGCGGCTCGCCTCGCGTCGCGCACTCTTCTGCCGCCGCGAATGTCCAGAAGGGGTCAGACCCGATCTGGACATTCGCGGTCTAGCAACCAGCGAACGCGTCGGTCAACGATCTAGCGACCAGCGAAGGCGTCGGCCAACGACTCCTCAAGGATCGCGAAGCCCTCATCGAGATCCTCTTGCGTGGCGACCATCGGCACCAGCACGCGGATCGCGTTGCCGTAGAGGCCAGAGCCCATCAGGATCAGACCGCGATCGCGCGCCAAGGCGACGATGCGACCGACCTCTTCTGCCGCCGGCTCCTTGGTGCCACGATCCTTGACGAGCTCAATCGCGAGCATCGCGCCGAGGCCACGGACCTCGCCGACCCCTTCATGACGCGAGGCGATCGCGTCGAGTCGAGCGCGCAGATCCTCACCGAAGGCCTTGGCCTGCTCTTGATAGGTGGGGTCAAGCACCTGATCCATCGCGACGATCGCGGCGGCGCAGGAGACAGGGTTGCCACAGAAGGTGCCGCCCAGGCCACCCGGATGCACAGCGTCCAGCAGGTCGGCGCGGCCGGTGACACCAGAGATCGGCATACCACCACCCATCGACTTCGCCCACGTCGCCAGATCAGGCGAGACACCATGGTGTTCGATTGCCGACGGCGTACCCGTGCGACCCATACCGGACTGCACCTCATCAGATATATAGAGGATGCCGTTCTCCTGGCAGATCGCATAGATGCCCTGAATAAACTCGGTCGACATCGGCAAGAAGCCACCCTCACCCTGCACGGGCTCGAGAATGACCGCAGCCACCTGCGACGGGTCGATCTGGCTCTTGAGCACCTTGCGGAAGCCGGCCAGCGCGTCTTCGGTCGTAATGCCGCGGTACGGATACGGCGCTGGTGCGCGGTAGATCTCCGTCGCGTACGGACCCATGCCCTTCTTGTACGGCATCGGCTTGGAGGTCAGGGACATGCCCATCAGCGTGCGACCATGGAAGCCCTGATCGAAGCAGATAATCGCGTCACGGTTTGTCGCGTAGCGCGCGATCTTGACGGCGTTTTCGACAGCCTCGGCCCCCGAGTTGAGCAAGAGTCCCTTGAACGGCCCCTCGCCCGGATGGCAGGCAACCATCCGCTTGACGGCTTCGATGTAGCCCTCGTACTGCACCACCGAGTACATCTGGTGCATGTAGCGCGCTGCCTGTTCCTGCACCGCTGCCACAACCGCCTCGGGCGTATGCCCACAGTTGAGCGAGCCAATACCGCCGACAAAATCGATGAACTCGCGCCCGTCAACGTCGGTGATGCGCGCGCCGTGCGCGTGGTCCGCGAAAATCGGCTGCGTAAAAACAGACGCCGAAACCCAGCGCTCACGCTCGGCCTGTAGAGCCGCAGTGTTGGTTCCAGTTCCCTGATTGATCGCCATCGCGTGCCTCCTCGCCGCAACGTGGCGGCGCTCAGAATGGCATCAGCATAGCCGTCTCGAACGTCGTCGCACAGGCAGCCCACCGTCAAGACCTTTACTATGCGATCAGGAGGCGATACTGATGGCGACCATAGATACCGCAGCACTGCAGGAAATGGCGATGAAGCACCTGTGGCTTCACTTCACGCAGATGGCAGGGTTCGACCCTGCCAAGCACCCCGTGATGGTGCGTGGCGACAACATTTTCCTCGAGGACTCCAACGGCAATCGCTACATGGACTTCCTCAGTGGCCTCTTCACGGTGCAGATTGGCTACTCGCACGGCGAGGAGATCGGTACGGCAATGCTCGAGCAGGCGATGGAGCTGCCGTACTACACCAACTGGACCTATTCGCATCCGAAGGCGATCGAACTCGCGACCAAGCTCGCCGAGATCACGCCGGACAGCATCAACCGGGCGTTCTTCGTCTCGGGTGGTTCGGAGGGCGTCGAGGGCGCAATCAAGTTGGCCCGCGATTACCACAACGCCGGCGGCGAACCGATGCGACGCAAGGTGATTGCGCGCAAGATCGCGTATCACGGCACCACCTACGGCGCCCTCTCGCTGACCGGTATTACCAGCATCCGCGCGCCGTTTGAGCCGCTGATGGCTGGCGTCCGTCACGTCGAGCCGACCAACCCCTACCGCTGCAAGTACTGCGCAGACCAGGGTGGCTGCAACCTCAAGTGCGCCGATGAGGTCGCTGAGGTGATCGAGTTCGAGGATCCCTCGACTGTCTCGATGGTGATCATGGAGCCCGTGCAGAATGCCGGTGGTTGCTTTACGCCTCATCCCGAATATCACCAGCGCGTCAACGAGATCTGCAAGGAGTACGGCGTCCTGCACGCTGCCGACGAAACGATCTGTGGCTACGGCCGACTCGGTGAGTGGTACGGATCCCAGCGCTTCGAGTACGAACCCGACATCATCACGTGCGCCAAGGGTCTGACCAGCGGCTACCAGCCAATGGGCGCAGTTCTCTTCGGCGACAAGATCGCGGATCGTCTGATCGAGACCGAGCACATGTTCTTGCATGGCATCACGTTCGGCGGCCACCCGATCGTGGCAGCTGCTGCGCTGAAGAACCTCGAGATCATGGAGCGCGAGGGCGTGCTCGAGAACGTCAAGCAGAACGAGCCCTACCTGCGCGACCAGTTGTTCGGCCTGATGGAGCGCCACGAGATCATCGGCGACGTCCGCGGTGCGGGCTACTTCTGGGCGATGGAGCTGGTCAAGGACCGGGCAACCAAGGAGACATTCAACGAGGACGAGTGCAATGTCCTCCTGCGCGACTTCCTCTCGCCCACCTTGCTGAGCGAGGGCCTGCTCTGCCGCGCCGACGACCGTGGCGATCCGGCAATTCAGATCTCGCCACCGCTGATTACGACGCGTGATCAGATCGACGAGGCCATCGCTGTCTTCGACAAGGTCCTGCCGCAGGCGCAAGACCTGATGCTCAAACTGCGACGCTAGTTGTTCAGATGGGGTCGGCGGCGGCTGAAGTCGCTGCCGACCGACTGAGCAAGATCAGGACGAGCCCGGCGACTGCGAAGAGGGCGGCAACCGCGTACACGGCGCCGTAGCCCGCGTGGTTCGCCACGTTACCCATGACGGGTCCTGCCACCGCGAAGCCAAGGTCGAAGCCGGCCGTGTAGACCGCGAGCGCCGCTCCGCGTCGATGCGCTGGCGTACGGTCGATCGCCATCAACGCCAGTGCCGGGAAGAGCAGTGACCAGGCGACACCACAGATCACGGCGCCGATACAGGCCAACCACCAGTTCGGCGATACACCGATGATGCTAACGCCGATGAGCGCGGCGATAAAGGCCATTACACCCGTCCGGTACGACCCAAGCCGATCGGGCAGATGCCCGAGCACGATACGACCGATAAACGTCGCCGCCCCGTAGGCACCAATCACATACGCACCACCCCCACCATCACGAAAATCGAAGGTAAGAACGGCAAAGCCAACGATTGAGGCCATCACGACCCCACCAAACATCAGGCCCAGCCCCGGCCGAAAGGCCTCACGCGGAAACGAGATTCCGGCCGATTCGGGATGGACCGGTGGCGGCGTCATGCCAATCATTGAGACCAGAGCCAAAATCGGTGCGACCACGAGCAGAAGTTCCGCCGCCTGCATTCCAACATGGTCGAGCAGCAGTTGCGCCGCCACAGGCCCGAGACTCAGCCCTGCCCAGACGCTCAGGCCAAACAACGAAATTGCCTGCCCTCGTCGGTGTGCTGGTGCGAGGTAGACCGCCCACGACAGCCCGGCGGTGAACATGCAGGCCTGGCCGATGCCCTGGAGTGCGCGTGCGGCAAACAGAATCCACTCTGCACCCGCGACGAAGAAGAGTGCCCCACCCAGTGCGATAAACGCAAATCCGACCGCATAGACGAGCCGTGCACCACGCCGGTCGATGCCAAGACCGGCGCCAAAACGTGTCAATAGTGCGGCCGCCGCAAAGATCGTGATGGTCCAGCCAACGATGACATCGGTACCGCCTAATTCGCCCTTGACGAGCGGCGGAACGATCGCATAACTCGCGCCAAGCGCGAGAAAACCGCCCAATCCAGCGAGTACGACGCGGGCGAATGCGATGCGGCGGGGGGAGCGCAAGTGGAGCATCGCCATATCGAAACCATACGTGGTCGTACCTTGTCCTTTGACCAGCACTCCCCGCTATGGGTACACTGCGAGGCGATGCGCACGATGCCGCTCATGCACGAAGGGACTCTCGGCCGCTTGGTTTCCACCAGCGGCCATGGGGTCGTGGCGTCCGCGCCCACACTTCCGCTCGTCCTTCTTGTCGGCCTCCTTCCCCGCTAAGGGGATTGCATTGGCTTACGCGCTGCTTGCCCAGCGCACACAACGACAAGACCACAGGACAGGTGCGCGATGTCGCACCACACTTCGGAAGGGAGCACGATGAGCACTTCGGATAGCACGAACTACGTCAAGATTTTTGATACCACGCTGCGCGACGGTGAGCAGTCGCCCGGCATTAGCCTGAACGCCCAAGAGAAGCTGGAGATCGCCCGCCAACTCGAGCGTCTCGGCGTGGACATCATCGAGGCCGGCTTCGCGATTGCCTCGCCCGGTGAGGTCAAGGGCATTGGTCTTGTGGCTCAGCACGTGCGCAGCTGCATTATCGCCTCGCTCAATCGTACGCAGCAGGCCGACATCGACGCCTCGTGGGAGGCACTCAAGGACGCCGAGTCGCCACGCTTTCACATCTTTATCGCCACGAGCGATCTGCACATGGAGCACAAGCTGCGGATGACGCCCGACGAGGTGCTCGAGCAGACACGCGATGCGATTACCTATGCACGTACAAAGGTCTCCGACATCGAGTTCTCGTGCGAGGACGCCACCCGTTCGCGTCCCGAGTTTATGGCTGAGGTCGTGCGCACGGCACTCGCTGCAGGCGCCACGACGATCAACATCCCCGACACGGTCGGCTACACGACACCAATCGAGTACATGGAGATCCTCGAGACGCTCTACGCCAACGTGCCCGAGCTGCACGAGGCGACGCTGAGCGTCCATACGCACAACGATCTTGGTCTGGCGACCGCAAACTCACTGGCAGGCGTGCAGGCAGGTGCGCGTCAGGTTGAGGTTGCGATCAATGGCATCGGTGAGCGCGCGGGCAACTCCGCGCTCGAAGAGGTCGTCATGGCGCTACGGACGCGGAAGGCGTTCTACGGCTTCGAGACCGGCGTGGAGACGCGTGAGATCGCGCGTTCAAGTCGCCTCGTCTCGCGCCTGAGTGGCTATCCCGTACAGCCGAACAAGGCGATTGTCGGGAAGAACGCGTTTGCCCACGAGGCCGGCATTCATCAGGACGGCGTGCTCAAGAATCGTCGCACCTACGAGATCATGGATGCCGAATCGATCGGCCTTGCCCACAACGAGCTCGTGCTGGGCAAGCACTCCGGTCGCCATGCGCTCCAGGCGGCGTACGCCGAGCTGGGCTACGTCGTCGAAGGCGAAGACCTCAAGCGTGCGTTTACGCGCTTCAAGGAAATTGCCGACCGCAAGAAGAACATCTCGGCCCTCGACCTCGAGGCACTGCTCGATGACCAGTCGCGCGATACGACCGAGCGCTTCGTGCTCGAGCGCCTGGCACTACGCACGGCGACAGGCGAGACGTCGCAGGCGGAAGTCTCGGTTCGTGAGGGCGAGACAGTTCACACGGCCACGGGCGAGGGCGATGGTCCGATCGATGCGGCCTTCAAGGCACTCGCCGAGATCGCTGCCACGACCGCCACCTTGCGCGAGTTCAACGTCAATGCCGTGACCGGCGGGCAAGACGCCCTCGGCGACGTTCGCGTCGTCTTGGAACAGGATGGTCAGACGTATACCGGCCAGGCCGTCGCACCCGACATCACCGAAGCAGCCGCCCAGGCCTACCTGCGGGCAGCATCGCTCGCAGCAGCGGGCACACCAAATCCGATAGTCCGCGAGACTATCTAACCGACGAAGCACGTAGAACGGAGTCAAGACAGTGAAGATCGCAGTCCTCCCCGGAGACGGAATTGGCCCAGAGACCACCCGCGTTGCGTTGTCGGTCCTCGCCGTTGCGGGAGATGTCTACGGCTTCTCGGCTGAGGTGACGGAGCATCCGTTCGGTGGTAATGCGATCGACTCGCACAACGATCCGTTCCCCGCCGAGACGCGCGCTGCACTGCCGTTGGCAGATGCCGTCTTGAAGGGTGCGGTCGGTGGCCCCAAGTGGGATACGGGCGAGATTCGCCCGGAGCAGGGCCTCTTGGCTCTCCGAGCCGAGCTAAAGGTCTTCGCCAACATCCGACCAATCCGCCAATGGACGAAGAAGATCGCCTCGCCTTTGCGTGATGAATTGGTCGATGGTCTCGACATGATCATCATCCGCGAGCTGACGGGTGGCCTCTACTTTGGCCCGAAGGAGCTGACGACCGAGACCGGTATGGATACGTGCCGCTATTCGGTTGACGAGGTCGAGCGCGTGGCGCGTTATGCGTTTGACCTCGCGCGAACCCGTCGCGGCAAGGTCTGCTCGGTCGATAAGCAGAACGTTCTGTCGAGCTCGAAGTTGTGGCGCAACGTCGTCGTCGAGCGTGTGGCGCCGGATTATCCGGATGTCGAGCTCTCGCACCAGTTGGTCGACTCGATGGCCATGAAGCTGATTGAGCAGCCGCTGGCGTATGACGTGATCGTCACGGAGAACATGTTCGGCGACATCCTCTCCGACCTTGCTGCCAGCGTATCGGGTGGCATTGGCCTGGCCCCGAGCTCGTCGCTTGGCTCCGCCCGACCCGGCCTCTACGAGGCCATCCATGGCTCTGCGCCGGACATTGCCGGCAAGGGCATTGCCAATCCGACAGCAATGATCCTGACCGTGGCGATGATGCTGCGCGATCTCGACCAGACCGAGGCCGCCAACGCCATCGAGGCCGCGGCGATCCATTGTCTCGAACACGGCCCCACCACTCCGGACCTTGGCGGTTCGGCAACCACTGACGAGGTCGGTGCTGCAATCGCGGCGCTGATCCAGAACCGCGAGGTGACCGCATGAGCGATTCCGCTCTCGATAAGGCACGCAAGCGCACCGGCAAAATGACCGGCGCCGAGGCGATTATCCGTTCGCTCGAAGCCGAAGATGTGACGATCTGCTGGGGTATCCCAGGCGGCGCCATCCTGCCGCTCTACGACGCGTTTATGCGCTGTGACCACACGATTCAGCACGTCCTCGTGCGCCACGAGCAGGGTGCTGGCCACATGGCACAGGGCTATGCCCGCGCAACCGGCAAGGTTGGTGTCTGCATCGCGACCAGCGGCCCAGGCGCCACCAACCTCGTCACGCCGATCGCCGATGCGTTCCTCGACTCGACCCCACTCGTCGCGATCACCGGCCAGGTACCCACCCACCTGATCGGCACGGACGCCTTCCAAGAGGCCGACATCACGGGCATCGTGATGCCGATCGTCAAGCACTCGTTTCTGGTCCAGCGCGTCGAGGACATTCCGCGCGCGATCCACGAGGCCTTCCATATCGCCAGCACCGGCCGTCCCGGTCCTGTCCTGGTCGACGTTCCGAAGGATCTGCAACAGGCCGAGTTCGAATTCGCCTATCCCGAGACGATCGAGCTACCGGGCTACAGCGCTGAGTTTCCCGATGTGCCGACCAGTATCGCGGCGGCCGCAGAGTTGATCTCGCAAAGCAAGCGCCCGGTCATCTATGTCGGTGGCGGCGTTATCAACGCAGAGGCGTCGGAGGATCTAATCATCTTCGCGGAGACGCTGCAGGCGCCCGTCACGACGACGCTGCTCGCCAAGGGAGCGTTCCCCGACTCGCACCCGCTGTCGGTGCAGATGCCCGGCATGCACGGTTCGAAGTATGCGAACTGGACGATCCATCGTTCTGACCTGTTGATCACGATCGGTGCACGTTTCGACGACCGCGTGACGGGTAAGTTGGACGCGTTTGCACCGGGTGCAAAGGTGATCCACTTCGACATCGACCCGGCCGAGATCTCCAAGAATCGTCGCGCCGACGTGACCCTGCTCGGCGACCTCAAGCGCACGCTACCCGCACTGCGTGAGGCTGTCGTCGAGACGAAGAACGCCGAGCGCATCGCGAACCAGCGTGATTGGCTGACCGACGTGCAGGGCTGGCGCAAGGAGAACCCCTTCCGCTACATGAAGGGCGAGAAGCTCAAGCCGCAATACATCGTCGAGCAGTTCGACCGCGCGCTCAAGGGCAAGGACGCAATCTGGGTGACGGGCGTGGGTCAGCACCAGATGTGGGCCGCGCAGTTCCTCTCGATCGACGGGCCGCGCCGGTGGCTCACCTCGGGCGGTCTCGGCACGATGGGCTTCGGCGTTCCCGCCGCCATCGGTGCCCAGCAGGGCTGCCCCGACGCCTACGTCGTCAACTTCGACGGCGATGGCTGCTTCCAGATGACCTCGCAGGAACTCGCGACTGCGATCTGTTACGACGTGCCCGTGATCCACGCCGTGATGAACAACGGTTGGCTCGGCATGGTGCGTCAGTGGCAGGAGCTGTTCCACGACGAGCGCTTCTCCGAGACCAATCTGTTCGGCACGATCCCCGACTTCGTCAAGCTCGCCGAGGCCTACGGCTGTCTTGGCCTGCGGGCCGAGACTGAGGCCGAGGTCGATGCTGTAATCGAGCAGGCAATCGCCGAACGCCGCCCGACCGTGATTGATTTCCGTATCGACCATGACGAGAAGGTCTATCCAATGGTGCCTGCGGGCGCCGCCTCGCACGAGATGATCGACCAGGTTTGGGACAACGACTGGGTCGAGGAGGGCGTCTAATGGCTACACCCGGACACCACACACTGAGCGTCTTGGTCGAGAACCGGCCAGGCGTTCTGTCGCGCGTCTCTGGTCTGTTCTCGCGGCGCGGCTTCAACATTGAGAGCCTTGCCGTGGGGCCGACAGAACGTGCAGATCGCTCGGTCATCACGATCCGTGTCGATTGCACACGTCACTCCGTGGAACAGGTCGTCAAGCAGCTCGACAAGCTGATCGACGTGATCGATGTGCTCGAGGTTGCACCCGATTCGGCTATCGAGCGCGAGCTCCTCCTGATCAAGGTCAAGGCCGATGCAGAGCACCGGCTGGAGATCATGCGGATGGCAGAGGTCTTCAATGCCCGCGTCGTCGACGCAGGCGCCACGACACTGCTGCTCGAGTGCGTTGAGCATCCTGATCGCCTTGCTGCGCTCGAGGAACTGCTGTCCCCGTACGAGATCGTCGAGGCCGTCCGCACCGGCCGCGTAGCAATGACCCGTGCCTCGATTGCGAACGAGGCCGCACGACCGAAACTGAATATCCTCGGGTAACTGGGGCCACAAAACCCCAGACCGACGTACATTTCCGCAACGGCGCTTTGCGCCGATTGACTTCAAGCGAGAGGGAAAATCCGCATGGCAACGCTCTATTACGAGTCCGATGGAGATTTCGGAGCACTCAAAGGCAAGCGCATCGTTGTGCTGGGCTACGGCTCGCAGGGCCACGCACATGCACTGAACCTGCGCGAGTCTGGCGCCGACGTAACCGTCGCCGTTCGCCCCAACTCTGAGGGTTGGGCCCGCGCCGAGAGCCACGGCTGGACACCACAGACTCCCGCTGACGCCTGCAAGGATGCCGACGTCATCGCGATGATGGTCCCCGACCACATTCAAGCCGAGCTCTGGCGCTCCACGGTCAAGGATCTCGTCAAGCCAGGCGCAACGCTGCTCTTTACCCACGGGTTCTGCATTCACTTCGGCCAGATTGAAGCGCCGACCGACGCCAACGTCGTGATGGTAGCCCCGAAGGGACCTGGCCACCTCGTCCGTCGTCTCTACACCGAGGGTGCTGGCGTACCAGCCCTGATCGCCGTCGAGAACGACGCTACCGGTGACGCCAAGCAGATCGCCATGGCCTGGGCCATCGGCATCGGCTCGGCCCGTGCCGGCGTGATCGAGACGACGTTCCGTGAAGAGACCGAGAGCGACCTCTTCGGCGAGCAGGCTGTCCTCTGCGGTGGCGCAACTGCGCTGATCGAGGCAGGCTTCGAGACACTGGTCGAGGCGGGCTACGCCCCCGAGATCGCTTACTTCGAGGTGCTCCACGAGCTCAAGTTGATTGTCGACCTGCTCTACGAGGGCGGCATGGACTGGATGCGCTATTCCATCTCCGACACCGCTGAGTACGGCGACCTGACGCGCGGCCCCCGCGTGATTGGTCCCGAGAGTCGTGCTGCGATGCGCGAGATCCTCGGCGAGATTCAGCGTGGCGAGTTTGCCCGCGAGTTTATTACCGAGAAGGCGACGGGCGGCACGACGATGCGTATGCTCCGCATGCGCGCCGCTGAGAGCCAGCTCGAAGCGGTTGGCACCGAGCTTCGCTCGATGATGCCATTTGTGTCCCAGGCCCGTAAGAAGGCTCAAGAGGTCTAAGAGCGACGTGACTCGGGGTACGCTGAGACGTGTGCCCCGAGTCGCCGTTCGCTTTTCCCTACTCCTGATCGCCTGTGCGATCGTGCTGGTTGCCTGTGGCGGCTCGCAGAGCTCTACATCGACGCCAACCGGTCCGACGCTCGCCCGCATCGCCGGTACGCCCGACGCGTCGACGATTGTGGCGCCGAACGTCGTCGTGCTCGGTGGTACCGACTTCCCCGCGGGCAAAACCACTCGGATTCCGTTTCAGGTCGCCCAAAAGGACGGCACGATTCTCCACCCCGACGGAGGCACCGCCCAGCTCTACCTTGGCGCTACGGCCACCTCCCCCGCGCTCGGTCCGTTTCCCGTCAAGCAGCTCTCGCTGAAAGGAACGGGAATCAGCTTCGAATCTGAAGATGCAGACACGATCATGGTTGCTGCGGAAGTCCCGCTACCGGCAGCCGGCGCGTGGACAGCCGTGGTGACGATGAAGGTCGCCGGCAAGGCCGTAGTCGCCACGAATCAATTCAGCGTCTTGCCAAAAGAGGTAACGCCCGCCGTAGGTACAGCCGCCCCGACCGCACGAACGCCGACGCTCGAGGATGTTGGTGGCGACGGCACGAAAATCAGTACGGCACGCCCACTTGACCTCACACTATTGGGTGATTCGATTCCAGATCTCTTGGCCGCGCACCGACCGTTTGTTGTGGCCTTCGCAACGCCACAGTTCTGCACGAGCCGTCTCTGCGGGCCTGTCGTGGATATCACCAAGAACGTTCAGCGAGCATTACACGGGACAAAGATGGCCTTCGTTCACGCAGAGATCTACACGGATCTCAACCCCTCAAAGGGCGTTGCCCCGTGGGTACTCGCGTGGGCACTCCCGACGGAGCCGTGGGTATTCGTCGTCAACGCTCAGGGCTTGATCACGACCAAATTTGAGGGGTCGGTTACACCGGCCGAACTCGAAGCTGCAGCACGCGCAGCCCTTGCGTCTTAGGCGATAACAGCCTGGACAGCCGTAGCGGCGTCCAACGGACTGAGTCGCTGCTGCAGAACCTCGACGACCTCGGCCGCAAGGTCAGTGGCTTCACGACGACCCTCACTCGTCAACTCGGTCAGACCGGTGCGATCGCGACGCGTAATCAGGCCACGGAGTTGAAGCGCCAACGCAAGCTGCTTGGCCTGACTCGACGACGCTGCGATTCGTGCGGCAATCCGAGCGGTACTGACAGCGCCATCTTCGTCGAGCAAGATCAAGAGAAGGTAGGCCTCCATCGGACGAAGCCGATGCGTACGAGCGACGTCAAGGAGCGCCCGATCGGCGACGCGTACCGACTCGAGAAAGCCGGGAAGTGCCATCTGTGCTTGTTCTGTCGTGGGCATGAAAGTAACTGACCTTTTTCGTCTTGAGGTTGCCGTCGTGGCAGTGTATTGAACGCATCACGGAGTAACTGCACGCCGAATCATACACATACCGGAGCTATCTTTTCACACGTGTATCTGTGTGGTTTGATGCAAATAACCAACGCGATCCGCGGGTTAAAACACCCGACGAATGACTGACAACCCGTTCGGTCAGTGCGGGAAGGTCACCATCGTCGCCGTGAAGGCATGAACGTGGTTCGTGCCCGCGATCGGGCCGATCTCGCCCTGACAAAAACCACCCGCCAACGGCACGTTGAGAAGCTCCGCAATCACGGCAGCATCGTGGTGTTGCGTTTCAAACATACGGCGTCCCCTGCCCGTACAGGCAAAGATCAATGCTGCACCCACGTCCTGGTTGGCAAGACCAATCACGCGCCGCAGGTCCGCATCGGCACCACTGCCATCCCGCACATGAAACCGAAACGTCTGCCCCACACGCGGCTCTGCCGCAATCGCCAGTCCGCCACTCCCAGCCTCAATACCGAGCAAACCGCGCACCAAGAAATCACCCACGTCGTAGTCGGGCCGATTCTCGTCGATCACGATCCCGGCCATCAGGCCTACGCGGGCAAGATGCAGGTCTTCGGGATCGAGCGCGCCCAAGACGGCGTGGAGCTGCTCGACGGCTGGCTTACTTGCCAACTCCAGCACGACATTGTTCTCCGCCGCCGTCACCACGAGGTCACCACCGATAGGACGCGCCCCCTGCGAGACGATCGTGGCCACGCCGGGCACATCGATTTGAATACCAATCGCGCCCTCCGTCAGGATGCGCTCTGCGGTAATCAGGCGCGCAGCACCGGGCGACGAGCCACCAGTAAAGCCCCCCACGAGGTTGATTCCGCGTACGTCTGCTGTGCGCAGAAAGCGATCGGTTGGCGTAGTGAACGGATCCGCAAAGATCACGACCACACCCTCTCCATCTGGCAGGTCGTTGGCATCTTCCAACTCGATCACTTCGATCTGGTCAGGCGGCAGTACACCCGCCCAGAGACTAATCGCTGCCTCCTGCTCGGTCTCCTCACCGACGCCAATCACGCCACCGGGAATCACGGCACCAGCGATCGCCGCCTCGGGAAAGCGATCAATCACGGCGCGGCGCACCGCGTCTGCCTCGTCACGAAAGGCATCAGAGGCCAGCACGACGACCAGTGTTGGCGTGGCCCCGGCAAGCGCCATTTCGACCTGATCGGCCGCGCGATTGACGGCCGTCTCGGCGTCGGCATCGTGGACAAGGTGAGAGGCGTAACGAACCATGTCACCGAAGTGTTACCGGTTGCCTACTCCTGTGTGGCCTCACCCCACTACGCTGCCACTTCAACGTCGAACGAAAGGCCTGCAGTGGCAACTCGCGCCAACATGGAGACCAGCATGGGAACCATCGTCATCGAGCTCTACGCGGATGACGCCCCTAAGACCGTAGAGAACTTCACCAAGCTCGCCGGTGAGGGATTTTATGACGGCCTGATCTTCCACCGTGTGATCCCCGACTTCATGATCCAGGGCGGCTGCCCGGACGGCACGGGCACGGGTGGCCCGGGCTACAAGTTCGAGGACGAGCAGAACTCCCATGATGTCGATCGCGGCAAGCTCGCGATGGCGAACGCTGGCCCGAACACCAACGGCTCGCAGTTCTTCATCGTGACCGCCCCTGACTGCAACTGGCTGAAGGGCAAGCACACGGTCTTTGGCAACGTCATTGAGGGTCTCGATATTGCCGACGCGATCTCCGCTGTCGACCGCGATGGTCGCGACATGCCGAGTGAGCCGATCACCATGACGGTCACGATCGTCGAGGACTAGAAGTCAGCTAGAAGGCACCGAGAACGACACGGGCGTCGCTGGCTACCAGCCGGCGACGCCCAGTACGTCCCGCGCCACCTGCGCGGGAGACTGGTCATCGACATCGATGACAGCATCGGCTCGCACCTCTGCCCCCTCCGCGTCGTACGCGTCGAGGAACGCAAGGTGCTCCGCCAACTGAACGCCACTGTCGCGTAGGCGAATCCGCTGCTCAAGCACGCCCGGATCGACTGACAGTTCGACGACGGTTGTCTCACACCCATGCAGGGCTGCGCGGACGGCTGCGATTTCGGCCGGATCGTTGAGCATGCGCGCCAAGGCGATGTGCTCGATGCCAGCCGTACGGAACGTCTGCCAGACCGCGGCGAGATTCGCGACCATCAGGTCGTGGACGCTCGCCGTCGAGGACGCTGCGGGTGTCGCCCACGCTAACCAGTCGAGATCGACGATCGCGTTCGGCGTTCCAGCCTGATCAAGCATCGCCTCAATCTCATACAGCGTCGTGGTCTTGCCGGAGCCGACCGGACCAATGATCAGAAGTGCACGCGCCATACACCCAGCCTACCGATCGATCGCGAGTAACTCGCGCAGGTTTGCTTCGACCTGGGGTAGATAGCCAGGATCGGTCGCCATCAGCCCCATGTGTCCGTCGATCGACTCGATCACGCGCAACTCGCCGTGCGGCACCATTGCGATCTCGTACGCCACGTCGCGGGGCGGAAAGAACATGTCTTCGCTGATCGGCATCGCGAACACCGTGGCCGTAATACGCCCAAGTGCAGCCTGAAGGTCGCCATCCGTATTGCGTGCAACATCGGAACGCTGCCACTTCCACGCCATCGCGAGCAGCGAGTTGGGGTCGAGCGGCTCGTGGTAGCCCTCGGTAAATTCGCGTTGAAAGTCTTCGAGCGTGGCAAAGTCGCCCGTGCGACGCCAATGCTCCTGCTTGAACCACTCGGTCGACCAGCCCAGCACGGCGGCAAAGCGACCGTGGAGACGCAGACCAGCGACGACCTCAGACGGATCCAGATAGGCCCCGTTGTTCCAACCGGGATCGTGCGTGATTGCGTCGATCAGGTTCTGGGTGTAAAGGAAATCGTGCGGTGTGTTCTGCGCGGTGCCAGCAATCGGTGCAGCTCGACGCACCATCTCGGGAAAGCGGACCGCCCACTCCCATACCTGCTGCGCGCCCATCGAACCACCGAACACGAGCGCAAGGGCCTCGATCCCGAACAGCTCGCGCACCAGCCGCTCCTGCGCACGCACGTCGTCGCTAATGCGCACCTTGGGAAAGTTGGGACCCGCGTGTGCGCCGGTGACATTGTGGGGCGATGAGGAGAGACCGTTGCCGATCTGATTGGCGATGATGATGAAGTACCGATTCGGATCGAGCACACGCTCCGGACCGACGTAGACCCGCTGCATCACCTCATGCGTGCCGGAGTACCACGTGGGTATCAAGATCGCGTTATCACGCGCCTCGTTGAGTGTGCCAACCGTCGTGTAGGCGAGTTGCAGGTCGGGCAGGACGCCACCCTCGTCAAGCGGAAAATCACCGAGGGAGTACAACTCGTAGGGTCCGTGGACCTCGGGTGTGTAGAACGGGTTCTCGGTCGCCATCGTGTACTCCTCCACAGTCTGCTGCGGCTGTTGTACCACGACTCTGGCCACCAATTGGCGACATCCGATACGATCTTGCCTGCAGATCAGGGGACCGCCGGGTCTCCTCGGAGACCGGGAGGAACGTCCGGACACCACAGAGCAGCGTGCTAGGTAACGCCTAGGCGGGGTAACCCGACGGCAGAGCGCCACAGAAAATAGACCGCCCAGCTTCGGTTGGGTAAGGGTGAAACGGTGCGGTAAGAGCGCACCAGCGATTCCGGTGACGGAGTCGGCTTGGCAAGCCCCACGCGGTGCAACGCCAAACAGGGATGATGATGCGGCTCGCAGAATCCCGGGTAGGCGGCTCGAGCGGCCCGGCAACGGGTCGCCTAGATAGATGGTCCCCCTCGACAGAATCCGGCGTATCGATCTGCACCAGCGACGCCCCCACCCACCCGTGGGGGCGTCGGCCTTTCTCCGAAGCTTTTCGCTGACTGCGAGCCAGTGATCGCGACACCGCGATACCCTTAACGCATGCTTGCGTCCGTCTCGCTGATTACCTACCCGCACGAAGAGCGACGCTGGGCGTTTGGACGGATGGGCCTCGATCGACCCGACCTGCGCTCCACACCCGGGCTCGGCTTTCGTCGTATGGTCGGCACCGCTCAGGGCCGCTCCTTGGCCTGGAAGCCCGACCTCCTGCGCTGGGGCCTGATTGCCTGTTGGGACAACGAGGAGAGCCTCGACGCGTTTCTGGCCGACTCACCGATCGCGACACGCTGGCGCGACCATGCCAGCGAGGTCTGGACGATGAAGATGGTCCCGATTAAGTCAGTGGGTGAATGGGGCGGCTCGAACCCCTTTCCCGCCGCAGAAGACCCTCAAGACGACGGTCCCTGTGCCGTGATTACCCGCGCGACGCTCCGTGCCCGCCACGCCAAGAGTTTTCATAGCGCCGTGCCCGCCATCGATCTCGACCTAGCTCGAGCACACGGCCTTATCAGCAGCGTGGGTTTCGGCGAATCGCCCGTTGTCCATCAGGGCACTCTCACGCTCTGGAAATCCCAGACGGCGATGCGCGAGTTTGCCTACGGCACGGCCGCCCATCGCGAGGCCATGCGGCGCCGTACCGACGAGCGCTGGTACGCCGAGGAGATGTTCGCGCGCTTTCGACCGGTCGCCAGCGAAGGCACCTGGGGTGGTAGTGATCCACTCGCCGGGCTCATTACGCCGGCATGATCGCGCTCTACCTTCTGGCCGCTGCCCAGGCAGTTGCCACCGTCATCGTCCTCACTCGCCTGACCCGCGGCAAGGATCGTCCGCAGGCGCTGCGCGCCGGTGCCGGTGCTCGACCCGGCTCGATCAGCATCATCATCCCCGCACGCAACGAGGCCGACCGTATTCGCCCACTTCTGACGGCGCTGCTGCAGACGACGAGCACCGTGCGAGAAGTGATCGTGATCGACGACCGTTCCAAGGATGAGACGGCTTCAGTCGTCGCCGAGTTTGCGGCATTGGACGAGCGTATCCGCGTCGTGCGGGGCAAAAAGCGGAAGCGTGGCTGGGTCGGTAAGCAACACGCTCTCCAACAGGGACTCTTCCTCACTGAGGCGCCTTGGACGCTCTGCCTCGACGCAGACACCTGTCCCGACCCTGCGCTGCCCGATGCACTGCTTCACACAGCGGAGGAGCACGGGTACGACGTCGTCTCGGCCGGCCCGCGCTTCGCGGTCGACACTGCCGGCGAGGCGATGCTGCACCCGGCGCTGCTCGCGACCCTCGTCTACCGCTTTGGTCCCCCGACGGTTGCGCCCGTCACAACCACACGCATGATCGCCAATGGCCAATGCCTTCTTGTACCGACCGCACGCTTTCGGCTGGCCGGCGGCTGGGAGCCAGTCGCAGCCAACATGACCGAGGACGTGGCACTCGCGCGACATCTTGTGCGGTCTGGTTGGAAGCTCGGGATGGCAAACGCGGCCCCGCTGCTGCTCGTGGACATGCACGCCTCCACGAGAGAAGCCTGGCGCGAGTGGGGTCGCTCCATTGCTCTTCCAGGTGTCGCATCCGGCCGAGAACAGTTTCTCGATAGCGTCGTCCTCCTGTTCGCGTTAGCACTTCCGCCATGGATGGTCGTAGCCGCGATCCTCACCCAGAATCTGCTGATCGCGATTCCGGCGCTGGTCCTGATCGCCGTTCGTCTCCTCTTTCAATACGTCCTGCGCCCGAATTATCACAACCCTGGCTGGACGTATTGGCTGGCTCCCCTTGCTGATGGTGCCGCCGTTCTGCGCCTGATCATCTCAGCCCTGCGCCCAAACCGCACCTGGCGCGGGCGTTCGTACGATCAGTCAGGTTGATTCTTGTCAATGCCCGCGCGTTTGAGGGCAAGGTCAGCCAGACCCGACCGGGCACCAATCACGAGTAAGAGCGCGACGGTAGCGAACAGCTCGACCCCGGCGCCGTAGATAATCCACGTCGCGAATGGCGCCGCGATCATCGCAACCTGAATGCCCCGCGCAAAGTCCCAACGCCAGCGAACGATCAGAAGTGCGACGATCGCGACGGCACAGGCCAGCGGCACCATCACAATCGCACCGCCCGCGAAACAGAGGATCCCGCGCCCACCTCGAAAGCCCATGGTGACGGGAAACATGTGCCCGACGATTGCCGCGGTCCAGCCAATCACCCCACCCCAGATACCCGCGATCATCAGACCCGCGGCCGCTCCGGCTGCACCCTTGGCCCCATCGAGCAGCAGGACCGGCACCGCCGCGCGGATGCCAAGCCGCTGCCGCGCGTTCCAATAGCCGGGGTTGCGATCACCAACGCTGCGAAGATCTGCGACGCCATGGCGCCGGGCAATGAGGTTGGCGAACGGAATGCAGCCGCAGGCATAGCCCACGAGTGCCGTAACCACGAATGCGATCACACCACCGGCTCGCGAGCGAGCTCGTCGACAATAGCGCCGGCCACGACGAGTCGGTCGATTGCACCGTAGGCACCGGGGCCCCATGGCCAGCGCGTCAGCCACTCGACCAGGCTCCAGATCGCAGCACGCGTCTGATCGTCTCGAGGGGCCTCTACGACGCGGTCGTAGAGGCGCTCGGCGTACTCGAGCGTGAGGTCGAGATCTTTGCCCCGCACACACCGATGCCGTACGAGGATCACGACCCGTGCCACCAGGACCGTGGCAAACCGCTCGAGATCCTCGACCGTCGAACCATCGAGCTCGGCGTAGAGGTCGCGCTGTGCGCGCGTCAGTAGAAGAGTGTCGGTGGAGAGCACGTTGGGGAAATACTGCCGAATCGATCGGCAGATGTCATCTCTCGCTTCGCCACGACCGCGGCAGCGAGCGACGCTAGGCCGTCAGAACAGCGGGTTCGTCTTCGAGTACCGAACCACACTCGCGACAGGCCCAGGCCTGCAAGCCACCGCGCAATTCGACCCGGAAGGTCTCGCCTTCACAGACCACGCAGGTGCCTTCAGTCGTGGCGTGATCGTGCGACGCCCACGAGGCGAGAAGCTCGTCCAATGTGGTGGTAGCTGGTGCAACGGAATGCATATCGAGTAAAAGCATTGCTTACATCCTCCTAAAGACGCCCACAACGAGTCCCATTACGCGGACGTCATCGGGGAAGAATGGTTCGAGTAGATCGTTTTCCGGGTCGAGACGCACCCGCCCATCTATGTGGCGCAGGCGCTTAACTGTGGCCTCTTCTCCGTCAACGAGGCAGGCGACAATCTCGCCATCTGCACAATCCTCTTGTCGTCGCACAACCACGGTATCGCCATCGAGGATGCCCGCGTTGATCATCGATTCGCCACGAACCTTGAGCAGAAAATTATCGCCACTACTCGTGATCTGCTCAGGTACTGCGATGTGTTCTTCAATATTCTGCTCGGCCAAGATGGGCGAGCCCGCGGCAATGCTGCCCAGCATCGGCAGCATCCGTACGCCCGCACGTTCGGCCGCCTCGGCGTGCTGCGCGATGCGGGCTGCACGCCGCTCGCCAAGATCAATCGCGCGTGGCTTTGTCGCGTCGCGTCGAAGATCGCCACTCAATTCAAGGGCCTTGAGGTGCGCGTGCACCGTCGAGGGCGACGCCAGTCCGACTGCGTCGCCAATTTCGCGCACGGTCGGCGGGTAGCCGTTTTCTTCCATGTACTGCTCGACGACGTCGAGGACTTGTTGTTGACGCTTCGTGAGTGCCATGCGTGGACTCCTATCGAACGGGTGTTCGCGTCGAACTATGACACATCGAACATGTGTTCGCAAGTCGGATTACAAACTGGCCTCCATGCCATGTCCTAGCGCGGCGACCCACCCGCTTCGTTTACGATCCGCGGGCACGCGCTGGTGGCGGAATTGGTAGACGCGCAAGGTTGAGGGCCTTGTGCCCGCAAGGGCGTGGAGGTTCAAGTCCTCTCCAGCGCATGACAGAACGGCCCCCTGGTTTCCCGGGGGGCCGTTTTCGTTCGTAGGAGGATTGTGATGTGGGCGCAGTTGTCGGGGCGCCCGTCCCGCTGGATTGAGCTAGAAACCGCGACCTGCATCGTGAGCAGCCTTGACTGCCGCAAAGGCAGCCGAGACGGCATCCTTAGAGACGCCGAGGTTGCTGGCGACGGCGGCCTCGAAAGCGGATCGCTGTGCCTCAGTCGGTCGACCCTCGGGGCGGGGGTTGGTGGAGTGTGCGGCCGAGATTGCGCTCTGGACTGCTGTCGTCGAGAGACCAAGCTGCTTCGCAATTGCGTCGGCCTTGGGTCCACGCATGCCTGCCTGCGGGCCACCGGCACCTGCGCCGCCGCCGTACTCGCTGACGAGGCTCTTCAAGGTATCGGCGTTGACACCAAGTTCGGCTGCCGTGGCCGCAATTACGGCCTCCATCTGCGCCCGGGTCGGACGCGTGCCTGTCATCGGTGGGCGGTTGTTACGAAAGGCCGTGTGCACCTGATCGGTGGTCCGGTTGAGTTCCTTGGCAATCGAGGCAAAGTCAATGCGAGGATGGCCCGCATGGTCTTGCCGTGCGATGGGACTCGAGGTTCCGGTGCTCGACTGGGCGAAGGCGGCGACAGGTAGGGCCAAGCTGGCGGTGACGCCAACGAGAGCGATGATGTTACGGCGGTTTAGATTCATGATGTGCTCCTTAGGTGAGGTTGAGCCGATCACTCGACCGGCACACGGAGCATGCAATGCGAACCTGAGAGAATCCTGAATCCTGAGAGGCGGCTCAGGAAGGCCGCCAGCGAGGCGTCTTAGAAGCGGTGCTTCTTCGATCGAAAAACGGCGTTGAGATCGTCAGCTGAGAATCCCTCTGGCGTGACACCCTCAGTCGCGTAGCGATAGACGACCACCGTGAAGACGGCATGCAAGATCTGGCCAACCGTGATCGCCGCGACGAGCACGCCGACGAACCACACGCCCGGCTCGCCCGCCGCC
>JBAXOM010000011.1:0-27974 GCA_037133215.1 Thermoleophilia bacterium
GATAAAGGCGGGCAGTGTGGCGCCGAGTGCGCTATCGAACGGTGGCGTGATGTGGTCGGCGAGACCGAGCAGGTGGGTGGGGCTGAGCCACTCGTAGACGGCGAACCCCGCGAGCCAGGCCGTGACGGTCGCGATCGGCGCCATCGGGCGTAAGCGATCGGCGAAGACGGCGCCAAAGAGGGGGACGAAGACGGCGCCGAGCAGATAGAGGAAGTCGAAGAACCGGTCGAGGGAGATTGTCAGGGCACCGATCGTGACGATGATGCCGATCGCGATGGCGATCGGGGCCTGAGGTGCGCGGGGTGCCAAGTTGCGCACCGAGACGGCGGTCGAATAGATATTCGCGAAGGCCTTCTCCGACTCGTCCACGACGAGGATTGACGCCACCAGCACACCAAGGGGCAGCGCGAGCATGACCGCCACACCACCTTGAGCAGAATCGATCACACCAGCGTGTACGGCGGCGAAAGCACCGACGGCAAACGTGGCCGTATTCGCAACGAAATATCCGAGTGACGTGCCAATAGCCGCCCCGCGCACGCTCTTCGAAAAACGCGCGTAGTCCGGCACGAGTGGCAGCCACGAGGCGAAACTGGCGACGACAAGATCGATCGCAGCCATCAGGCCGATGCCGCCGGCTGCAGTATTGGCCAGTTCGGACGACGTGCCATCGAGAGCGAGGCGAATCAGGAGGTAGAGGATCGAGGCGACGACGAGAGGGGCCATCAGGCGTCGCAAAAATTTGCGCACCACGAGCTCCGGCCCGAGGACGGCAAGCAGTGTGCCGAGCGCGCCGGCGACGATGGCAAACGGCCAGCGTGCGTCAACGCCGACGACGAGCCGTGCAGCCTCGGCGATGACGAGAATCTCAAACGTGCTCCAGCCGAACCCCTGAGCGATATTGAGAACGGTTGGGATGTACGACCCGCGGGTCCCGAGTGCGCGACGCAGGACGACCATGCCGGTCTGGCCAGAACTCGCACCAAGTGCGGCGGCCGCTGCGAGCATGGCGCCGCCGATCAGGCCGCCAACAACGATTGCGATCAGCGCACGCGACAGGCCAGCGCCATAGGCAATCAGGCCAGCACCGGCGACGACGCCGAGCAGGCTGATGCCCATCGTCGACCACAGCACAGTGGCATCGATGCCTGTGAGGTGGCGTTCGGCGAGGGGGATCGGCTCGGTGATTGGCCGATCGGTACGTTCGGTGGGCAGGTTCATCGTCGAGCTCTCCCGGGGTGCGGTGCGTCGATTGGGCGCGCTGCACCGCGCCGTAGAGCGAACGGGACTCTAGCGGTTGCTCGACTCAGAGGCTAAGGATGGAGCCGTCGACCATGCGCGTAGCTGCAGCTTCACCAACGACTTCGGCAGCCATCGTGCGTGCCACATCGAGCCGAACCGGCGACTTTGTGCCATGCCCATCCGAGCCGATCAGGTCGATCAAGCCCTCTGCCAGCAGACGACGAGCCTCGACGTCGGAGCCAGGGCCATCGGCGCCCGTCAGTCCCGAGGCGTCGACCTGAAGGAGGGCGCCGGCAGCCTTCATGCGCTCGGCAAACCCAAGGTCGTGATCACCGCGCCAACAGGCGCGTCGCTCGGGATGGGCAAGGATTGGTGTGAGGCCCTCGGCGCGAATGCGCCGCACGTAGCGCTCCATCGTCGAATCGCCGTGCCACGGCACGGCCTGTGGCCCATCCATCAGGACGAACTCGGTGCCGGCCAATCGAAAGCGATGAACATCGTCATCGGCGCGAAGTCGTTGTGGGCGCGCGGTGATCTCAAAGCCAAGCCGGACCTCGATACCCGCCGGTGCCAACTCGGCCATCGCAGCAAAGTGACGACGAATCCGAGCGAGCCGTTCTTGGGAGGCATTCCAATTGAGGTACGGCGGGACAACGTGGGGGGTAGCGAAGATGAGGCGGGTGCCCGTGTCTCGTGCTTCGGTCAACAGACGCAGCGACTCGTCGAGAGACCGCGCACCGTCATCGACGCCAAAGACAAGATGCGAGTGGACGTCGACGTAGCCAGCCATCGACTGCAGTTTCGCACGACTCGTGCTGGACCGGGTGGAAATCGGGTGACGAAACCAGTAGGCTGGCATGCAAATGGTATGACCATTTATGACTCGAAGGAGACGTCCTGACCGTGCCTGCTGATCTCGGACTGACAACATGGAATTGGGTTTCTCCGCTGACCGACGCTGGTCTACCTGCGGTCTTGGAGCAGATTCGGGAGGTTGGCTACGACCGTGCAGAGCTGCCCTTTGAAACGCTCAACGGATTCTCGCCCGAGTACGCTCGGGAGGTCTTAGGGGAACTCGGGCTCGGAGCGACGACGGTCGGCGCGATTACCGACGATCGCGACCTACTTTCGGCCGATGCCACGATCAGCGAAAACGGTCACAATTTCTTGATCGGTGCTATCGACGCTGCTGCAGCGCTGGGATCGCCGACGATGAGTGGGCCGATCTATTCTGCGGTCGGGCGTTGTTGGTTACAGTCGGCAGACGAACGTAAGCGCGACATTGCAACGCTCGTCGAACGACTATCACCGATTGCCGAGCACGCTGCGACTCAGGGTGTCGTGCTTGGGCTGGAGCCGCTCAACCGCTTCGAGACGAGCTTCATCAACCTCGTTGATCAGGCGTTGGAGGTAATCGAGCGCATCGATAGCCCTGGACTCGGATTGCTGTTGGACACGTTCCATATGAACATCGAAGAGAAGTCGATCGGCGACGCTATCCGCATGGCTGGGCGTCACGTTGTCCACTTCCACGCGTGCGAGAACGACCGCGGCACGCCAGGCTCGGGACACGTCCCATGGGGTGAGGTTGCACAGGCGCTGCGGGACATCGATTACGCCGGCCCGATCGTGATCGAGACCTTCAACCCTCGCATCGAGACAATCGCGCGCGCGGTCTCGGCCTGGCGGGATTTTGCGCCTTCGCCTGAGTCGCTCGCCGTGGAGGGTTACGCCTTCCTCCGCTCGACGTTCGGCTAGGCCTCGTTCCTCGGGAGAGCGCCTGCAACTATCTTGGCATGCTGATTCTGCTGCCACCTAGTGAAGGCAAGGCGACGCCGGAGCGCGGCCGGCCGGTTGAGTTGACGCGGCTGTCGTTTCCGTCACTGACCGACCAGCGGCGAACACTGCTGTCGGCGGAGCAGGCGGCAGCACCCGCGCTGCCGGCGCGGCTCTTGTACACAGGCGTGCTGTACGCGGCGCTTGATCTGCCATCGCTGCCCGCGAACGTACAGCGCCAGTTCGTGATCATCTCTGCCCAGTTTGGTGCCATTCGACCGGCCGATCGGATCCCGACGTATAAGCGCGTGATTGACGCCAAGTCCTGGCGGCCGCTCCTCGAGCCCGAGCTGGCGCGGGCCGCGGGGCGCGGTGTGATTCTTGATTGCCGATCGGCAACGTACGTCGCTGCCTGGCGCCCAGCATCTGCGCAGGCCGCCCAGACTGCGCACGTTGCCGTGGTCCAGGAGCGAAACGGCAAACGCACGGTCGTCTCTCACAATGCAAAACACACGCGCGGCGAGGTTGCGAGGTATGTCGCCGCGTCTGAGGAGCAGCCACGATCGGTGCCAGCCCTCGCCACGCTCGTTGGTCGCGCATTTGCCTGCGAGCTTGAGGAGCCCACGCGCGACGGTACGCCTTGGCAGCTGACAATCGTGACGCGGTAGTCGGCCAGGGGACATGGCAAACCCCGGTTTGAGGTGTCCCCGTATTAGTGGAGATAGGGCTTGATCGCATCGCGCGCGATCAAGAAGCCACGCTCGACGAGTTCGCGGGAACCCTCGAAGGATCGATCCTCATGCTCGACCGAGACGACGCCGTCGTAGCCGTGGCGGAATAGCGCAGCGATAAAGCGATCCCAGCGCACCTCGCCAAGGCCGGGGAGGCGTGGCACCTGCCAGCCCATGCCCAGGCTCGTGACGCCCTCATCGTAGAGTCCATCGCGGTCGATCTCGAGATCCTTGGCATGCACATGCAGGATCTTGGGAGCGAACTCGCGCACGACGCGCTCGATGTCGATCATCTGCCAGACGAGGTGCGAAGGGTCGAGGTTGAGACCAACGTCGTCGCCGGGTAGTAAGCGAAACAGTTCGCGCCAGATCGCGGGCGAGTACGCGAGGTTCTTGCCGCCAGGCCATTCATCCTGCGAGAAAATCATCGGACAGTTCTCAAAGGCGACCGCGACGTTGTGTTCACGAGCAGAGGCGATCAGTGCGGGCCAGACGGCTTTGACATCCTCAAAAGCGTTCGGCACAGAGTGGGCAGGATTGCGTCCGACGAAGGTGCCGACGACTTCGACACCAAGCAGGCTGGCGGCGCGAAAAACACGGGGAAGATGTTCGCGAGCCGCCTGCGCGGTGGCGGCATCGGGGTCGAAAACATTCGGGTAAAAGCCGAGCGACGAGATCGACAACCCACGCTCGTCAAGGAGCGTGCGAATCGCCGCTGCCCCGTCGGCGTCCAGCGTCTCGGTTGGCACGTGGCAGACGCCGGAATAGCGACGCTCCGCACCGTTGTCCTGCGGCCAGGCTGCCAACTCCAGAGCCTGATAGCCGTTAGCGGCCGCGAAATCGGCCACCTCAGTCAGCGTTGCATCGGGAAAGGCTGCGGTGAAAAGTCCGAGGTGCATACGGTGCTCCTTATGTGCTGACGGGTGCCCAGGTGCTGGAGGCTGCGCTGGCGAGAACGGCGTCGCCGATCAACACCTGAGTGAGTCCATCAGCGAATGTGGGGTACGTGGGGTGGGGGGACGGTTGACCAGCGAGGATGTCGGCGTAGACCGCGCGATAGAGCGCGCGGAAGGTATCGGGAAAGCCTTCAGCATGCCCACCTGGGTGCCAGGTCGACTGCTGTGCGAGTGGTGAGAGGAGACTCGGGTCTCGCTGGCTCAATTCGGATGGGCGTCCGCGGTGCCCGATCCAGAGCTCGTCGGGTGTTTCGTTGCACCACGCGAGCGCGTCGTTCGATCCGTCAACCTCGAGCCAGAGGCGATTCTTGCGACCGGGGCTCACCTGCGACAACGTGAGGGCGCCGCGGCCCCCGCCTTCGAAGCGCACGAGGAGGTTGGCGACATCTTCGGTTCGAATCTGGTGTGGCGTGGTGTCGCCACTTGCCGATGCGTAGGTTTCGACCGGGCCAGCAGGCGCGAGGCGGGTGGGGTGGACAGTGACGAGATCGGCCATCACGCTCTCGACGGTCAGCCCCGAAACAAAGCTCGCGAGGTCGAGCCAGTGTGAGCCGATATCGCCAACGGCGCGTAGCGGTCCGCCGATCGCGTCGTCGAGGCGCCAGTTCCAATCCGTGTCTTCGAGCAGCCAATCTTGAAGGTACGAACCCGAGACGAGGCGGACATCGCCCACCGATCCGTCGCGAACCCGCGCCGCCATCTCTTGGGCCTGAGGGTAGAAGCGCTGATTGAAGTTGACGCAGTGCACGATGCCGGCCGCACTGGCCGCAGCGAGGAGCGAGCGAGCGTCGTTTGACGACGTGGCCAGAGGCTTCTCGCAGACGACGTGCTTGCCGGCCGCAATAACGGCGTGCGCCTGTGCGGCATGCTGATTGTTCGGGCTGGTGATGTGAACAACGTCGACACTGGCGTCCGCGAGCAGCTCGTCAAGCGAGCCGTAGGAGTGGTGGACGCCAAGCTCGTTGGCCCGCAGGCGGCCGCGTTCGCGTGAGGACCCGAGCACGCCGGCGAGTTCGACGCCGAGGCGCCTCAAGGCATCGATGTGCACGGCTCCGATAAAACCAGTGCCGATCACGGCTGCGCGGATTGGTCGGTCCATTCGGGAGAACACTACTGCCTCAAGCCCGTAACTGTTGGCTGAGGAGATTGTCGAGAGCGGGTAACGAGGATCGAACTCGTATCACAGGCTTGGAAGGCCAGTGCTCTACCGTTGAGCTATACCCGCGGACGCGCCAACGAGCGCGCTGTCTTGAGGATTCTACGCGGCTCGCGCGGCAGGTGTGGCGTCAGCACACTGTCGGCTTTTATTTGTGCGGAACATTAACACTTGTATTCGGGACTAAGTGTTGTATAAATTGATTAACGACGCACGGAAAGGTCAGTTGATGTCTGTCATCCGTTCCACCGATACCGACGAGTCGCTCGTAGCGCGCACCGCTGCGGGAGACATGGATGCTTACGCCGAGCTCTACAAACGCTATCTCCCGGTCGTGCGAGCCTTTGCTCGACGGCGCACCGGCGACATGGACCGGGCCGACGAATTGACGCAGGAGATCTTCCTCGACGCCTGGCGCAGCGCCGGACGCTACGACCCCAAGGTGGCTCCGGTGGGGGCGTGGATTCGTACCATCACCGCTCGCCGCACCGTCGACTGGACGCGTCGTGCTGCTGTGCGCCCCCCGCTTGCGCAGCATGAAGGGCGCGAAGTGGTGGAAGACTCGCATGACAATGAACTGGTCGATCGCCTCGACTTCACCGACGCGCTCAAGGATCTGCCCGACGCTCAACGCGAAACTCTCGCGCTGGCCTTCTACGGCGACCTGACGTACCCAGAGATCGCAGAGCGCACCAACACGCCACTCGGAACAGTCAAGAGTCGTGCACTGCTTGGCATGCGCCGTCTGTCTACCGCATCGGTTGCTCTTGACGCTCGTCCCAACGCGGCGCGGTAGATTACGACGATGTCTGATGCACCCGTACTGATCACCGGTTCGACTGGCTTTATCGGCAGCAGATTGGCGCGGCGACTCGTCAGCGCGGGGATTCCGGTGCGCGCGCTGGCGCGGAGCTCCGCTGCAACTGTCGTTCCGGGCGCTGAGCTCTTCGTTGGCGATCTGACCGATCGCGCATCTCTTGCTCGTGCGTGTGAGGGAGCGTCGGCTGTGATCTCGTGCGCCGCGATTACGGGTGACAAGAAGGGTCCCTACGACCACGTCAACGACGCGGGAATTACAGCGCTGGCAGAGGCCGCCACCGCCGCGAGTGTGGGGCGACTGATTCATTTTGGTGGCATCGACACCGCCGGGCCCAAGCCGGGTCCGTATCTCTCGGGTCGCCGACGTGGGGAGGAGGGAATCAAGGCGGCCGGTGTACCGTGGACGATTCTCCAGCCATCGGTGCAGTTTGGGCCGCACTCGCCCTTTATCGCCGCCATGGCTGGTCTCGTGCGCGGGCCGATCGTGCCCGTCGCCGGCAATGGTCATACCCGTATTCAGTTGATCCACGTCGACGATGTCTGTCGCGCCGCACAGGAGTGCCTGACGGGCGACCAGCGTCTCGGGCGCTACATCGAACTTGGCGGTCCGGAGGCCGTGGAGTACGACGCGATGCTCGACGTGATCGGACGAAGCCTGGGCAAGACCAAGGTGCGGAAGATTCACGCGCCGATGGCGATCGTCAAACTGCAGGCAACGTTGATGCAGGTCTTGCCGAAGCCACCCGTCACGCCTGCTGCGGTCGAATTGCTCGAGCACGACAACGTCGCCGCGTCGCTGGACGGAGTGCAGAGCGAGTTTGGCTTCACGCCCGTTGGTTTTGCGGAGCACGTTGCCTCGCATGGCCTCGAGCTCTGATCGACGATACTGGGGCGCAATGCGCCTAATCCTTGCTTCGACCTCGCCCCAACGGCGTGCAATTTTGACCTCGCTCGGCGTCGACTTCGAGGTCGTCGTGCCAACGTATGACGAGATACCGATTCCTGGCACGCCCGAACAGGTCGTCATGGAGCGAGCGCTCGGCAAGGCGCTCTCGGTAGCAGCGCAGACGGACGGGCGCCCGGTGCTCGGGGTCGATACCGAGGTTGTGATCGACGATGGCGACGTCCTTGGACAGCCCGCCACTGCCGAGGAGGCCCAGGCGATGCTGACCGCGCTCGCTGGGCGCGAACATCGGGTCATTTCGGGCATCGCTCTGCTGGGCGAGCAACAACAGGTGGTCTCTGCGGTGACGACGGTACGACTACGTCAGCTCAGGGACGAAGAGATTGTCGCCTATGTGGCACAGGGCGAATGGCAGGGCCGGGCCGGGGGATATGCCATCCAAGAATTAGGCGCGGAGCTCGTGGCAGCGGTAGACGGCGACTATTTCAACGTCGTCGGACTGCCCGTCAGTCGACTCTCCGAGCTACTCGCAACGGAGGGCTTCAGCCTGCCCGTTGTGGGAGGGAATCCCAAGGCAACGTAGAATCGTGAGTCCATTAGCGACATTTCGGGTCGCAAGGGGGATCACATCGGTATCAGGAACTGGATGTTTGGCTTCGGCAGCCGCGACATGGCCGTCGATCTCGGTACGGCAAACACGCTCGTCTACGTGCGCGGGCGCGGCATCGTGCTGTCCGAACCATCCGTGGTTGCGCTCGATCAGATGACGCGCACCGTCCTGGCCGTCGGCATCGAAGCCAAGCGCATGCTCGGGCGTACGCCTGCATCGATTGTTGCCATTCGCCCCCTCAAAGACGGCGTGATCGCCGACTTTGAGGTGACGGAGGAGATGCTCCGGCACTTTATTCACAAGGTCCACCAAAATCGTTGGGCTCATCCGCGCGTCGTAGTCTGCGTCCCGTCTGGGGTGACCGGTGTTGAGAAGCGCGCGGTTGAAGAGGCTGCGCTCTCGGCTGGCGCACGCGTTGCCTATCTGATCGAAGAGCCGATGGCCGCCGCAATCGGCGCCGGACTCCCCGTGTCGGAGCCTTCGGGCAACATGATCGTCGACATCGGCGGCGGCACGACTGAGGTGGCTGTCATTTCGCTTGGTGGTATCGTCGTCGCGCAATCGATCCGTGTGGGTGGTGACGAACTCGATGAGGCGATCGTCAAGCACGTCCAGCGCACCCACAAGTTGCTCGTCGGAACGCAGACAGCCGAGCAGGTCAAGATCGAGATCGGGAGTGCGTACCCGCGCCCCGACGATGACACTCAATGCGAAGTACGTGGGCGTGATCTTGTCACGGGACTTCCGAAGACCGTGATCCTGACGGCCAACGAAGTGAGGAGCGCCCTCGAGGAGCCATTGCTCGAGATCATTGGCGCAATCAAGTCGACACTTGACCAGACACCACCGGAGCTGGCTGCCGACATCATGGATAAGGGCATTGTCCTCGCCGGTGGTGGTGCGTTGCTCACCCGCATTGACGAGCGGATTCGCGCAGAGACACAGATGCCGGTCCAGATCGCCGAATCACCATTGACGTGTGTTGCCGTTGGCTCTGGCCGATCGCTCGACGAGTTCGAGGTGCTGCAGCGTATGCACATGAATATCCGCGGGCGTCGCGCCCGGCGGCGCTAGCGGCCAGCCCCTGCGAGACTTCGGCTGAGCATGACCTACGCAAGCGCACCCACTCCAGTAGCACCTGACACGCGTCCGCTAACAGCGGGAGTGATTGGCGCGTCCGGCTACGCGGGTGCAGAGCTGGTGCGACTGTTGTCGGATCACCCGACGCTACGTCCAGCAGTGCTCCAGGCGCGGTCAGACGGCTTCGACGCGATCGACGCGAAGGCAGCCTCTGCGTGTGACGTGGTCTTTCTGGCGCTTCCGCACGGTGAGTCACAGGCAATTGGCACCGAACTGCTCGAGCTTGACACTCAGGTCGTCGACCTCGGTTCGGACTTTCGTGTCGACGGATGGACCTACGGCATGCCCGAATTGCACCGCGAGAGCATTCGTGTTGCGCGGGCCGTCGCCAACCCGGGCTGCTACGCGACCGCTGCGATCCTCGGCCTCGCGCCGTTGGTGGCGGCGGGGTTGATCGATGGTGTGGTGCATCTAGACGGTAAGTCCGGCGTCACCGGCGCTGGTCGCTCGCCGTCGGAGAAAACGCATCTGCCCGAGCTCTACAACGGCATCACGCCGTATTCGGTGACCGGTCATCGGCATCTTGCCGAGATCGAACAGGAGCTCTCCTCGATTGCGGGAGCGCCCCTGGCGGCGACGTTCGTGCCGCATCTGCTGCCAACGAGCCGAGGCTTGCTCGTGACGGCGCACGTGCGACTCCTCCAGCCGCTCGACCAGGCCGACCTCGATGATCTTTATCGCGTCCGCTATGACGGTGAGCCGTTCGTGCACCTCGGTGGTCATCCTGCGCCACAACGACTTGCTGGCACAAACGTCTGCTGGATCAACGCCTGGGTCGACGAGCGCACAGGCTCGGTCTTGGTGGAGTCGGCGTTGGACAACTTGGTCAAGGGTGCTGCTGGACAGGCGATTCAAAACGCCAACATCATGTTGGGCGTCGAGGAGCAGGCGGGGCTAACGGTGCGGGGCCTGTGGCCGTAGGAGTGACGTTTCCACGCGGCTTTACCGCCGCGGGTGTGACCGCTGGTATCAAGGCCTCTGGACGGCCCGACCTTGCGATCATTTCCGCGCACGACAGTGTTCCCGCTGCAGCGGTGTTTACGCGCAGTGCGACGGCCGCGCCCCCGGTGCTTGTCTCGCAAGACCACATTGCCAGAGGCACGACACGCGCGATCGTGATCTCGAGTGGTAACGCCAACGCGGCAACAGGGCAGCCCGGCCGTCGCGATGCCGAACGCATGACCGCGCTCGTTGCTGCTGGTCTTGGCTGCGAACCGGAAGAGATTCTCGTCGCCTCAACCGGCGTGATCGGCGTACCGCTACCGATGGATATTGTCGAGCAGGGAATCGCATCAGCCTTAGCGGGCCTCCACGACGATGGTGGTGCCGACGCGGCAGTCGCGATTACGACGACGGATGCCGCGCCCAAGCTCGCTGAGCGCGAAGTGGAGACATCGATCGGGGTAGTTCGCGTCGGTGGCATCGCAAAGGGTGCCGGCATGATCCGCCCGGATCTCGGCACGATGATTGCTGTCGTGACCACCGATGCGCCGTTCGATTCGCAGCAGACGCAACGGGCGCTGCGTGACGCTGTCGACAGCACGTTTAACTGCATTACGGTCGACGGCTGTACCTCGACGTCAGACACCGTCGTGCTGCTCGCCAGTGGCGCGTGTGCGGGCGTGCTGACGACTGACGATGTCGCCATGGTTAGCATGGCGATCCACGCGGTCTGCGAAGACCTTGCGCTGCAGATCGTTCGTGATGGGGAGGGCTCCCACCGCATTGCGCATTGGACGGTGACGGGAGCCAAAGATACGGAAGAGGCTCGCACCGTCGCCTACGCCGTTGCCGAGGCTCAGCTGGTGCGCTGCGCCCTCAATGGTGGCGACCCAAACTGGGGACGGATCGTGGCGGCCCTGGGCGTGACAGGCTGTTCCGTTGCGGCGGAGCGCATTGGGATCACGCTCGGCGGTCACACGCTTTGTCGCGATGGTATGGCGGTCGAGATTGCTGACCTTGCGGCAGTCAACGAGGCCGCGGCCCGCGAAACGGTCGAGATTGCGATTGATCTCGGAGTCGGGGATGGCGCTGCGAGTATCTGGGCCTCAGACCTCTCGAAGCTCTACGTCGAACTGAATGCGGAGTACACAACGTGAGTGGCGCACTCGTTGCCAAGCTCGGCGGTAATGCGCTCGCGCTCCTGCCCGACGCTCTGGCCGCAGCTGATGGGCGACCACTCGTGCTCGTGCACGGTGGTGGTGCGCAGATCACGGCGTTGATGGCCCAGCGGGGCATTCCCGCCCGCTTTGTCGACGGCCGGCGTTTCACAGATTTGCCAACCCTGGCCTGTGCTCGCGTGGCGCTCGCTGATGTCTCGGACGGTCTTGTTGCTGCGTTACGTGAGGTTGGGCGCGAGGCGCAGGCGTTTCGGCAAGGCGAACTGCTGCAGTGCACACGTCGCGTCGACCTCGGGCTCGTTGGCGAACCCGCAACGATCGATAGCGAGGCGATTCGCGCAGCGTGGGGGGCAGATCGGATTCCGCTGATCGCGCCGATCGGTCGAGACCTCGATACGCCGCGCCTACTCAACGTCAACGCCGACGACGTGGCTGCAGCCATCGCAATTGCAATTGCAGCCGACGAACTGGCGTTCCTCTCGGACGTACCTGGTGTCCTGGACGAGGCGGGCGCGGTGTTGCCGACGATTTCTGCCAGCGCACCACCGTCCGTAACGGGTGGAATGTTGCCGAAGCTCGAAGCCTGCGCTGCAGCACTTGCTGGTGGTGTGCGTTGTGTACGGATCGGCGCTGGCACGGAGGTGAAGGCATGAGCATCGCGGACCGCGGTACCGAGGCGATGATGTCGAATTACCCGCCGCGACCGTTGACCATTGTGCGCGGTGAGGGGTGCTGGTTGTGGGACGACGCCGGCACGCGCTATCTCGACCTCGTTGCGGGCATTGCTGTTGTCACGCTCGGGCATGGTCATCCAGAGCCCGTCGCGGCCCTTGCTGCCCAGTCGGCGATTCTCGACCACGTCTCAAACCTGTACTGGACCGAGCCGGCGATTGCGCTCGCCGAGCGTATTCATGCTCTGTCGGGTTTCGGGCAGGCCTTTTTCTGTAACTCAGGAGCCGAGGCAAACGAGGCTGCGATCAAGCTCGCGCGCCGACACGGGCACCAGACTGGCGGACCTGAAAAACACGAAGTGGTCTGTCTCGAGGGAGCGTTTCATGGGCGCACGCTCGGCGCGCTCCAAGCGACGTGGGCTCAACCAAAGAAAATTCCGTTCGAACCGCTCCCCGCCGGCTTTCGTCATGTTCCACGCAACGACATCGAGGCGTTGCGCGCTGCGGTTGGTCCGCAGACAGCGGGTGTGCTGATCGAGCCGATTCAGGGTGAGGGTGGCGTGCACGTGATCGACGACGCGTTCCTTCACGAGGCGCGGACCCTTTGCGATCAGCACAACGCGCTGCTGCTCTTCGACGAGGTTCAAACCGGTATCGGACGCACGGGGGCATGGTTCGCATTTCAGCGCACCGGGGTCCGTCCGGACGCGGTTGTGCTCGCCAAGGGCTTGGCCTCAGGCATGCCGATTGGCGCACTGCTTTCGAAGACGCTCGCGACGGGTTTTCAGCCCGGTGACCACGGGACGACGTTCGGTGGCTCGCCACCAATCGCAGCAGCGGCACTGGCAACAATTGAGGTCGTCGAACGAGACGATCTGATCGGCAACGCAGAGCGCATCGGCGAGTACCTTTCGACAGCGCTCGGCGCACTTGCGGGAGTTGCGGACGTGCGTGGAGCCGGTCTCTTGATCGCGGTCGAACTCGCCAGCGGCGACGCTGCTGGCGCTGCCGCAGCGCTCCGCGAGCACGGAGTCATTGTCAACGCCGTCTCAGAAACCGCTCTGCGACTGTGCCCGCCGCTTGTCATCACTCAGGAGCAAGCCGAGCTTGCCGTGGCGGCCCTCGAGGCAGTTCTCACGGTACGCGACTAGTGGTGTTGCGGCGCTCTTCAAGGTCACTCACACTGCTGGTATGAAGCGCATCGTTGACTATCTCGGCACCTTCGGACTCGGCTATTTTTTCGGGCTCGGCGCGATGGCACTGGCTCACGCGTTCGTAAACTGGCCGGCGAGCTATCAAGACGCGGCGTTCTTGGCCTTGATCAGCGGTGCCGGTGGTGTCGGTGCGCGCCTGTACAACAAGCGCGTCGTTTCTGTCGATAGTGACGAGTAGACGTATGCACCTCCACGGCATTCATCACGTCACCGCGATTACCGCAGACGGCCCTCGCAACGCAGAGTTCTACGGCGGGGTACTGGGTCTGCGACTCGTCAAGAAGACCGTCAACTTCGATGATCCGGGCGCGTATCACCTGTACTACGGCGACGCCAACGGGTCTCCGGGGACAGCCCTGACGTTCTTCGAGTATCCGGGCGCACGGCTGGGACGTGCAGGAGAGAGCATGGTGACGCGGATCGACTGGAGCGTGCCGTCGACCGCCGCACTGGACTGGTGGGAGCGCCACCTCGTTGGCAAGGCGGCTACCGAACGCCATCCGGACTACCTCGACGTCTGGGATCACGAGGGTCTTGTCACCCGTCTCGTCCCGGTCGACGGCTGCGAGAGTCAGCCGCACGCAAACGCGCCACACGTTCCCGACGATGTTGCCATGCGGCGAATGATCGGCGTCGCCGCCCAGTCGCGTGAGCCAGCGCACAGTGTTTCGGTGCTTGAGTCGCTCGGATTTCAGAGCGAAGGCGGCGAATGGCGCACAGGAGAGGGCGTGCGTTCGGCGGCATACCGCTTGGAGTCCAGTGACGGTGAGGTATCGACGTCTGGCGCCGGCACGATCCATCACGTTGCCTGGGCGAGTCTGGACGAGGATCATCAGGGCTGGTTGGAGCGCGCTGCCGCGGCGGGCGTGCAGGCCACACCAATCGTTGACCGTGACTACTTCCGCTCGATCTATTTTCGCGAACCGTCTGGCGTCCTGTTCGAGCTCGCGACGGACGGGCCGGGCTTCGCAGTCGACGAGGACTCTGATTCGCTCGGTCTCGCGCTGCGCCTGCCGCGCCAGCATGAGCATCTGCGCCCACTTTTGGAAGAACGCCTCGCGCCGATTCCTGATCCGTGGGCGCCGTACCGATGATCGGCATCACCGACCGCATTCGCCCGTCGGCTGGTACGCCCGAAGGTGCGCTGGTGTTGTTCCACGGTCGAGGTGCCGACGAGCACGATCTGATGCCATTGATCGAGGTGCTTGATCCTGAGCAGCGGCTCGTTGGGGTGACACCCCGTGCGCCACTCGCGTTACCGCCGGGTGGCGCGCACTGGTACATCGTCGAGCGTGTGGGCTATCCCCATGAAGAGACCTTTATGGCCTCTGTGGAACTTTTGTCCGATTGGCTCGACGACCTACCAGAACGGATTGGCGTTCCCGAGGAAAAGATCATTCTTGGCGGCTTCTCGCAGGGCTGTGTGATGGCCTACGCAATGGCGCTTGCTGCGCACCGCACACCACCGGCAGCGCTCCTCGCGATGGTTGGCTTTATTCCGCACGTCATCGACCATCCGCTGGATCTCACGTCGCCCGATCGGCCACCAGTCACGGTCGTTCACGGCAGTATCGATCCCGTCATCGACGTCTCCTTTGGACGCGCGGCGCGCGACGAATTGCTGGCTGCCGGCATGGACGTCACGTACCGCGAGACGGCAGTTGAGCACACCATCGACTCGGCGTGGCTCCCAGATCTGCGTCACCAGATCGGCATGACGCTGCGCTAGGGCGTCAGCGGGTGCGTGTGGCGGTCGCGAGCGACCACGTCAGCGGTTTTAGATCGAGGCGTTCAGACGTCAACGGTGCCGCGGCGGTGACGACCGTGACGTTTTGTCCCGCCTGAATGCCGGCGAGCGTCGCAGGATCTGCACTCAGTACGACCATGCGGGTGGGGGTTACAGCAGAGCCATCGGAGGCTTTGATCGACTTGGGGCGTACCAACAAGCGGCCGGTGGTGCCCGCCGTTACGGCCCAGACAACTTTGCCGGTGATGGTCAGCGTGACACTGCTATTGCTGGCGCCCATCATGGCAGGATCCGTTGGATCGGGCTCAAGAATCGTCGCAGCCTGAAGCGTGGTGTAGGGGGAGACCACTCGGTCGCCGAAGTGAAGTTCGAAGTGGAGGTGGCAGGGCGCGCTGGCAGCATCGCCCGTCTTGCCGACATACGAAATGACCTGGCCCGCCTTAACGGTCGAACCGTTCTTAAGGCCCTTAGCGAAGGCGCTGTTCGCGTCGCCCGTCACACCCATATGGATGTAGCGATACCACGAGTCCTTGCCCGTCAGGGTGACCATCCAGCCCGAGCGATCGCCGTAGTCAAGACGAACAGTGCCAGCGACCACCGCGACGGCTGGAGTGCCGCAGGGTGACATCAGATCGTTTCCCTCGTGGGTTCCGCCCGAGCGCGGATCACCAAAATCGTCCGTGTAGTGCGCACCACCAACGACAGGGAAGAGCGTAAACGGCGGTGGAGCAGCTGCTGCCGTGCCGGCTGTCGCTAACAGAAATGCAATGGGGAGCAGGAGTGCGATGCGCATAGGTTGAAATCGGTTCGTGCCCGAGTCGTTGTCAAGGGTACACGCCGTCAGCCAAACTGGTTGTGATTGGCTCCGGCTGTGAGGAAATTGAGACGAATGACGCAAACCTCCTCGTGTTCGAGCAGAACGCGGTATCGTCTCCGTAACGTTCGCAGGTAACGCTTGAGACATGACGGAGCGTTTTCAGCAAGAACACTGACCTGATGGCACCTACACCGCGCAAAACGCCACTGCACGATCGCCACGTCGAGCTTGGCGCGCGCATGGTCGATTTCGCTGGCTGGGAGATGCCCGTCTACTACGTGGGCATCAACGAAGAGCACCGCGCGGTACGTGCACGCGCCGGACTCTTTGACGTTTCGCATATGGGGCAGTTCGAAATCACCGGCACCGGTGCGGAAGGGTTGCTGCGCAAGGCACTGGCGAGTGACATTGATCGCCTCGATGAAGGCCAGGCCCAGTATTCGTTCCTGCTCAATGCTAAGGGCGGGATTATCGACGATCTGATTGTCTACAAGCTCCCGAACAAGGTTTGGCTGCTCGTCGTCAATGCCGGCAATATCGCGATTGACCTGGCGCACCTGAAGAGCTTCAAGCACCGGGCCGCCACGACCACGGATACCAGCGACGAAACGGCGATGATTGCGCTGCAGGGTCCGGTAGCGATGGAACTGCTCGCTGACATCTGGCCCAAGAAGACGCCCGCACCCGAGACGGGGAAGCCCTTCACGATTGTCGAGCGCGTCGTGGCTGGTGTGCCGTCACGCGTTGCCTATACGGGTTATACGGGCGAGCCAGGGGTCGAAATCATGTGTGCCGCAGATCGTGCCGGCGACCTCTGGGATGGCATCCTTGCTCGTCGCGAACACGGCGTGGTTCCCAGTGGTCTTGGCGCGCGCGACACGCTGCGCCTCGAGGTCGGGTATCCGCTCCACGGCCATGACATCACGCAGAAGACGACACCGATTGAGGCCAGCCTCGGGCGCTTTGTGCACCTTGGTCGCGACTTCATGGGCAGTGCGGTCCTCGACAAGCAGGCCGCTAAGGGCGTCAAGCGTCGCCTCGTTGGACTCAAGATTGTCGATCGCGCCATTCCTCGCGAGGGATACCCAATTCTGGCCGACGGCGAGAAGATCGGCACGATCACGAGCGGAACCCTCTCGCCGAGCATCGATCGCGGCATCGGCCTGGGCTACGTCCCTGAGATGTTCGCCAAGCCCGGCACCGTGCTCCAGGTCGACATCCGTGGGCGCCTGCGCGATGCTGAAGTCGTCAAGTTGCCGTTTTACAAGAAGGAAGCCTGAGCCATGTCTGCCGACGAGTCGTATCCCGCCGATCTGCGGTACCACCAGGATCACGATTGGGTGCGAGTCGACGGCGACGAGGCGACGTTTGGTATCACCTGGCACGCGCAAGATGCGCTCGGCGAGGTCGTGTTCTTTGAACCTCCGACGGTTGGTAGTCGTGTTGAGGCTGATGGTTCGTACGGATCTCTGGAGTCGGTTAAGGCTGTCTCTGACGTGATCGCGCCGCTCGCCGGCACGGTGACCGCGGTCAATGACGCGGTAGTCGAGTCGCCGGAACTTGTCAACGAGGCTCCGTACGATGCTGGCTGGCTGATCCGCGTCAAGCTCGACGACGTCGCGGCTGTCGAAAGCCTGCTTGACGCTGCCGCGTATCGCGCAACGCTCTAAACCGTCCCACGAATCACAGCGTTCGTCGTAGCGCACGTGAGCGGTGATACTTCGACTGTGAGCTACGACCGAGAAGCATCCTGTCGACGTTGTCGCGTGTACTGCGACTGGGTGATTGATCCGGTTGGCTGCCTTGGTTGTTCGCGTCTCTACGCGTACGACGCACGAGATGGTCGGCGCTATGCAGGCTGCGTCGAGCGCGTCCATGCCGCCGAGGTTGATCTTGCCGTACTCGAGGAGTGTGCCGAGGAAGAGCGAGCCTTCGGCGGGATCCGCGCGGTGCGCGTGCCACTGCCGATTTGTAGCGCGGCAATCGACTCGGCCTATCCGCGGCGGTTGCCAGAGATTGGCTGTGTGAATCCGGAATTCTATGAGCCGCCGGGTGGCGGCACGTTCGTCGTTACGACGCGCGACGAGCCTTCGCAGCACGACGCGTAACACCCTGCTTGTGGAGCGCACGCAGAGCCGTAAGTTCGGCAGCGTCTGGACCGTTACCTTCGGCACCAGGCGTCTCGAGCAGCATCGGTAGGCCGGCGAGCGCAGGATGCGAGAGCGTCACCGCGAGGCCCTTGCCCATCTCACCCTGACCAACGTTGGCGTGGCGATCCCGATTCGAACCACAGGCTGCAGCCGCGTCGTTAACGTGCAGACAACGCAGCCGTTCGATACCAATGCGTGTGTCGAGTTCGGTGACGAGCGCATCGAGCTGCTGGTGGTCTGTCACGTCCACGCCCGATACGTAGGCGTGGCAGGTATCGATACACATCCCAAGTCGCGGGTGATCGACGGCGTTGATGATGCTCGCCAGCTCGACCGGATCGCGACCGATGGTGCCACCAGCCCCAGCCGAATTCTCGAGCAGGAGCCACGGACCATCCAGGCGTTTCAGTGCCGTCTGCAGTTCCCTGACGATCTGGGGTAGCGTCGCTTCGAGGCCACGACCCTTATGGGAGCCGACGTGTAAGACAATTCCGTCAGCCGCGATCGCATTGGCCACATCGATCGTGTTGAGTAGAGCCGAACGGCTTTTCTTCAGGAGCTCGGGTTCATCCGTTGCAAGATTGATGAAGTAAATCGCGTGGCAAGCGATGTACTGCACCTGACCGCTTTCCCGCGCTGCGCGCAGCACGGCGAGATCTTCCGGCTTGTGTGCGGTTGGCTTCCACGTGCGCGCACTCTGGATAAAGACCTGGACGCCATCGGAACCAATCGCGGCGGCCCGCGCCGGCACGTTATGAAGTCCGCCAGCGGAGGAGATGTGGGCACCGGCAATCATCAGGCCAGCATAGGTGCCGGCCCGGCGGCGACCTGACGGACACAGCGGCGAGGGGCGGTACGGTTTAGGCATGTCGGTACGCGTCCGCTTCGCCCCATCGCCCACAGGATTTCTCCACGTCGGAGGCGTGCGCACTGCGCTCTACGTCTGGCTGTTCGCTCGCCATCACGGTGGCACCACGGTCCTCCGCATTGAAGATACGGACACGGAACGCGAAGAGGCCGGTGCGATCGAGCAAATCCAGCGCTCGCTCGATTGGCTGGGACTCGATTTTGATGAGTCGCCGAGCGCAGGTGGTCCACATGGCCCGTACCTTCAAAGCGAGCGCAGCGAGCGCTATCAGGCCGCGGTCGACCGCCTGCTTGCCCAGGGTGACGCGTATCGCTGTTATCAGACGGCGGAAGAGCTCGAGGTGGCGCGCGCCGAAGCGCGCCAGACCGACGACCCAGCACTGCCGACGCGACTGCATCGAGATTTGACGGCGGAACAGATCGCTGCGTTCGAGCAAGAGGGGCGCCCAGCGGTCATTCGCTTCCGCACTCCACTCGAGGGTGAGACGGTGATCGACGATCTCGTCCGTGGACGAGTCGTGTTTGAGCATCGACTGCTTGGCGATACCGTTCTCATGCGGGGCGGTGGGCGGCCCACGTACCAGTTGGCAAACCCGCTTGACGATCTCGAGATGGGCATCACGCACGTCATCCGGGGCGAGGACCTCTTGTCCTCAACACCGCGCCAGAAATTGCTCGTGGAGGCGCTCGACGGAACATTTCCCCAGACTGCACATCTGTCGATGATTCTCGGTGCAGACAAGAAGCGCCTCTCCAAGCGTCACGGTGCGGCCAGCGTGGAGGAGTTCCGTGACGCGGGCTACCTACCTGAGGCCCTCGTCAACTTTTTGGCTCTCTGTGGCTGGTCATGGGACGGCGAAACGGAACTGATGAGTGTCGCGGAGCTCGTCGAGCGGTTCTCGCTCGAACGTGTCAACCCGGCGCCGGCAGTCTTCGATCACGAGAAGCTGGCCTGGATGAACGGGCAGTATCTGCGTGCGCTCGACGCAGTGGCCTACGCGACGGCCTTGCGCAGCTATTTGGAAGACGCTGGATCACCGCTTGCGAGCTCTGCGCGACTTGAGGAACTCGTGCCACTGGTCCAGGAGAAGCTCGGCGCATTCGGCGAATTCGATTCCCTTGTCGGCTCGTTGCTCGAAGCGCGTGAGCCTGAGGAGGAGTCGTGGCAGAAGCTGCTCAGCGACGAGAACGCTGGTCGCATACTCGACGCAGCGATCACCGCCCTCACGGGACTTGCGTCCTTCGACGCAGAGAGCGTGGAATCGGCTTTAAGGGGTGTCTGTGAGGAACTCGAACTGAAGCCACGGCAGGCGTTTCTTCCGATCCGGATTGCGATTGCCGGTTCGACGGTCGCTGCGGGTCTCTACGAGTCAATTGCGTTTCTTGGACGTGAGGCCTCGCTGGAACGACTCGAGCGCGCTCGAGTCGCTGTTGGCAGTCTGTAAGCCAGCGCGCAGGAAGTTTGCGTTTTGGCGCGTATCGTGAGAGCAGATGGCGCCGCGCGAACGAACGAAGTCCAAGAGTGACGATCAGGACACGATCGAGACGCGTCCTCGGCGTGCCCGTGGTGTCTTCACAGCGATCATTGCCGCGATGGTCTTAATCATCGTCACGGCGCTGGTCACCGCGATCGTGGTCGATGCCGTGCACGGGCGATCTAATCCGATCGCCGCCTCTGTTTCGGGCTCGGATCCGCAGGCTGGCGCCAACGATGCGGCGCGCGCTGCAGGCTACAAAGATGGTGTGCGCGACACGAAACAGCAGGCTGCCGATCAATTGAGTGCGCGTTACGACCAGGGCTTTGCCAAGGGATACGCCAAGGGGCGCGATACTGCTACGAACAACACGGGTCAAGCAGGCGGCTATCAAGACGGATTTAATGCGGGCGTCAAGGCCGCCGTCGACGCGTACAAGAAGATCATTGAACAGGCCCAGCAGATCATCGCCCAGGCGAATCAGACACCGGTCGTGACAGTACCTGCCGTGACAACGGGGTAAGTCGTTTCGTTTCCCCTTCGGCCTATGATGGGCAGGCCCGAAGCGTGAAATGCGCACTCGCTGACCAGGGCAATCTTGGGTAGTGGTCGTGGACAGTACGTCGACAACGGAAGGCCGTACAACCATGCTGAGAAAACAGTCCGCACGCTCGTTCGGCGTCAGTCTGATCATGTTCGCTCTCTTCAGCGTGTTCGTCGCGCCGTCCTTCGCTCGTACAGCACCGAGCGCGCGCGTCAAGATCTCGGTCTTGAGCGCCGCAATGGGCAGCAACGACGCGACGGCCAATTCCTGTCCAGGCAGCTCGGCCACGGGGCTCGACAACTTGCCGGTTGTCTTCAACTGGTTTATTCGACCCACGTCGGTCAGAGCTAGTGACTTCACGATTAGGAATCAGAACGGCACGAAAACCCATCCCATCTGCGCCCTGCAATATCCGCCAGACGAGCGGAACGAGCTCCAAACCATCAATTTGATTGGCTCGTTCGGTGAGTCGCAACCCGGCCAGCGTCCCGTCAGCGTGGAATTCTCGGGATCCCTTCAGGGTCGTCCCGTTGGCGCGCAGCAGTGGCGGCCCGTCGGAGCGCTACCTGCTCAGAAGATCGTTCAGGTGGAGGCTGCGCCCTACATTGTCGATGCGTGGACGTTGACGCCCCCGCTCTACGCGGGGGATCGCAACCGCTGCAGTCCGGGAGTAGGCGCCACGTTCGTTCGAGTCGTCTGGTCGAACGGCATTACGGCCTACTCCGATAGCGGTGCGATCAGCGAGGTCGGCGATGCCATCACTGCTTCATACAGGGCTGTCTACCGTCTCGCGGGTGGGGGGCTCAAGGCGTTCACGCCACTCGCAGTTGCTGACCTGCTTGATCATGGCGGGACGGCAGCGATGGACGACAACATGCACGACCTCTGTCTGCCGCGGGTTCCGCGTGGAGCGACGCTGCACGCAATCACGATCGGCGCCGACCTCGTTCAAGATCCGAACGGCGATCCAAACGACAGCCAGACGTTTATCGTTCGTCCGTAGCTGAGGAGCGTGGGGGACATCACATCCGCGCGGTTGTGATGTCCCCCCGTTATCCGTAATCCGTTCTAGGCCGTGAGGTCGGACGCCATCTCTTCGAAGGCGTCAACGAAGCGCTGACAATCCTCGAGCGAGTGCTGGATGGACAGTGTCCATTCCTCTTCGCGACCCGGAGTCATGAAGACGCCGCGGTTCATGTTGTACAGCCACGCCAGGTCGCAGAGCTCGCCGTCCTGCTGGGCCTTAAAGGACTCGTAATCGACGATCGGGTCGTGTGCGAATGTCACACAGCCCTTCGAGCTGATGCCGACCGTGTAGCCAGGCAGGTTGTACTTCTCGAGCACAGCCGAGCATCCGCTGAGCATAAGGTCGTTGAGGCCATCAAGGTGGGCGTAGGCATCGGGTGTCATAACCTCAAGCAAGTTGGCGCGTGCTGCGGCCATGCCGAGCGGATTGCCGTTGTAGGTGCCGACCTGATAGACGCCGCCGTTGCGGACGATCTCCATGGCCTCGTCCGTACCACCAATCGCTCCGATCGGCAGGCCGCCGCCGAGCGCCTTGGCGAGCGTGACCATGTCCGGCATCACGCCGAACTTCTCGACCGCGCCACCCGCAGCGATCGTCATGCCGGTCTTGACCTCGTCAAAGATCAAGATGATGCCGTGCTTTTTCGTAATCTCGCGGACGGCCTCAAGGTAGCCGGGCTCGGGGAGCACGACACCGAGGTTCATCATCGCCGCTTCCATGATTACGCAGGCCGGCAGGCGACCCTCGGCGGCGAGGCCCTCAATGCGGCGCTCCATCGCGGGCGCGTCGTTGAAGGGGACAGCGATCGTCATGTCCGACACGGCCTTCGGAATGCCACCACCGTAGGGCAGGGAACCGTAGTTCTCGCGGTCACCAATCGAGGCATAGTCAACGCCGATCGACACCATCACGTAGTCGTGGTGGCCGTGGTACGAGCCAAAGATCTTGATGATCGTGTCGCGACCCGTCGCGGCGCGGGCAATACGAATCGCGTCCATCGTGGCCTCGGAGCCCGAGTTTGTGTACCGCCATTGCGGCAGACCCCAGCGGCGCTGAAGTTCCTCAGCGACGACGATCGCATCCTCGGTGGGGGCGGCAAAGTGGGTGCCCTGCGTCATCCGCTCCGCGACAGCCTTCGTAATCACGGGGTGTGCATGGCCCTGCACCATCGAACCGAAACCGTTGTGAAAGTCGATCATCTCGGTACCGTCGACGTCCCAGACCTTCGAGCCAACGCCGCGCTCGAGGTAGATCGGCCAAGGATCACGGAACTGATACGACGAGGCGACGCCGCCAGAGAGCACGTGATTCGCGCGCTTGTACATCTCGCCCGAGGCAGTGGTGGTGCCATCGAGGACTTTTGCTTCGCGTGCTGTGAGCTCCGCGATGCGTCCGCGATCTAGTTCGATGGGTGTTCGTACCGCCATGGTGTCCTCCTCGGTGCGCCTGATCGCGCAGTCAATGCCTGCACGATACGTCCCCGACAGGGGAGCCGTCAATTCACTACGACGCGGTAAACAGCGTTTCGGCGATGTCCTGACGCTCGCGGATCAAGGCGCGTACGCCCTCGGTGTCTCCTGCGCGCAGCATTTCGATCGGATCGGGATCGCCATTGACGAGTCCTTCAAAGAAGACTTTGCGGTCGTCGTAGGTCGGAAACAGGTCCTTCGCCCAGCCGCGGATACCGTTGAGCATCACGGCGAACTCGGCGTGCGGCTCGCCGTAGGTCTCGAGAATCTCGCGCTTGAGGCGCTTGGCGAGCGCAGGACTGGCGCCCGAGGTCGAGATCGCAATCGCGATTGGGCCACTGCGAACGATCGCCGGCAGAATGAAGTTGCAGAGTGGTGGAACGTCAACGATGTTGACGAGCATCGCGCGTTCTTCGGCGCGGCGATAGATCTCAACGTTCAGTTGCGTATCTTCGGTGGCAGCGACGACCAGAAGGCGACCCTCAAGATCGGCGGGCGTGTATTCGCGCAACTCGAGCGTGATCGCTCCTTCGCTGGCCAATTCGTGCACCTCTGCGCAGGCAGTCTTCGTAATCACGTGGACTGCGGCGTTGGCCGCCAATAGTCCCTCGATCTTCTCGAGACCGATCGGGCCGGCACCCACGACGAGTGTCGGGCGATCCGTCAAATCAAGGCACGCCATGTAGAAGGTCTTCTCGAGCATTTTGGCGTTGCACGAGGCATCGCAACGGTCGAGAGCAAGTTCGCAGACACAGGGTCGAGGAGGCATACGGAAAGCCTATCGCGGCTCTCTCGGCGGCGGATGGGTCACGATTGCCACATGGGACACGTCAAGCACCTGTATGTGCACGTTCCGTTCTGTGCACATCGCTGTGGCTACTGCGACTTCGTCACCGTCACGGGCAACGACGATCGCCATGCAGCGTACGTCGATGCGCTGCTGCGCGAACTCGAGATGCACCGCGCCGTGCTTGCCGATCCCGTCGAGACGGTGTACATCGGCGGTGGCACGCCGTCCAAGCTGGGTGCGCCGCTCCTCGCTCGCCTGCTGGACGCGCTTCCGCAGGCCACGGTGGAGACGACGGTCGAATGTAACCCCGAGGGTGTCGACGGCGAGCTGGCAGCGGTGCTCGGCGAGCGCGGCATACGCGTCTCGCTCGGGGCGCAGACCTTTGCGGCGCCGCTGCTCGCAACGCTGGAACGGCAGACGACGCCTGAGCAGGTTCGTGCTGCCGTCGGCCTGTTGCGGGAGGCCCGCGTGTCGTCGCTATCGCTCGACCTGATCTATGGCATTCCAGGAGAGCGCGAGAGCGATCTCGCGCGCGATCTGGCGGTGCTTGAGGAACTCGGCCCCGACCACGTCTCGGCCTACGACCTGGAAGCAAAGCCGGGGACGCGGTTCTCGATCCACCATGGTGCGGAGCTCGAGGCGCAGGGAGAACTGTTGGAGCGCCATATGGATCTCGTGATCGATTCACTCGGCTACTCCGGCTACACGTGGTACGAGATCGCCTCATTCGCGCGTGATCCGGAACATCAAGGCCAGCACAATCGGGCCTATTGGCTCGGGCGCGACTACCTCGGCCTTGGTATCGGTGCAGTCTCGACCATCGACGGCGCTCGCCGGGTCAACGGGCCAAAGCTCGCGGCCTACATCGATGACCCCGCAACGGCACCGGCCACGATTGAACTCATCGACGAACGAACACGTCAGACCGAACGCCTGATGCTCGGCCTACGTCTCGCCGAGGGTGTGCCGATTGCCGACGTTGCCAATGTGCTCAACCGCCCAGCCCTGGAGCGACTGGTACAGATTGGCATTGCCACCACGACGGACGATACGATCCGTCTGGAACGGCGTGGCCGCATGCTTTTGCATGACTGCGTCGCAGATCTCCTTGATGACGATGCTTCCTGATCTCGACCTCACCCAACGCCGCCAACTGGTGCTCCGTGCCGTTATTGAGGAGCACATCTCGACGGGCCAGCCGGTCGGCTCGAAGACACTGACGGTGCGCCGGGGCTTTGAGGCCTCAGCATCGACGCTGCGCAACGAGCTCGCTTGGCTCGAATCGGTGGGCCTCCTTGGGCATCCACACACCTCAGCGGGGCGCGTACCAACGGAACTCGGTTACCGCTTCTACGCTGGCGAGTTGTTGTCTGAGCGCATTGCCGCCGAGCCGATGGTGCTTGATCTGAACGAAGCCACCCAGGAGGTTGACGACGCCTTGCGCGCCACGACCGAGGCGCTGTCGCAGGTGACGCGACTGTTGGCCATCGCGAGTGCGCCGAGTGTCGCCACGATTGACGTCCGCCATATCGAGGTCCTAACGCTGCAGCCGCAGGTTGTGATGGTGCTGGTCATCACAGGATCGGGTGCCGTCGCTAAGCGTGTCTTTGCCTTCGAAGGGCCGGTCGACCCGGGCCTCGCCGAGTGGGCACGCGAGTACCTCAACGAGACGTTGACACGCGGCTCACTGACGGAGCGCTCGGTGCGGGCGCGGCTTGCCTCGGACGAGATCGACCAGCGAGAACGCGGCTTTTTGAACGCCATCGCGCCGGTCTTCCACGACATCTTTGATTCCAGCGCCGATCGCCTGTTCGTCGGTGGAGCGTCGCGATTGATGAGCGAACTGCGCGCGCAGGACCAACACGAGCTCAACGAATTGGCTTCCGTTTTGGAAGAGCGCGCCGTCATGCTCGATCAGTTGCGGGGTGCGTTGCGTGGCGATCAAGTGACGGTGCGGATCGGCGAGGAGCACATGGCGCCGGCGTTGCGTCCGGTGGCGATGGTCACAGCAGGCTACGGATTGCCGCATCGCGTGTTGGGTGCGATCTCGGTCATTGGCCCAGTCCGGATGGATTACGCCCATGCGATTGTCGCTGTGCGTGGTGCCGCTGCCGCACTCAGTTCGTACGTCGAAGACGTCTACGAGGATTGATGGTCGTGGCGTGAACTGGGCTCTGCTGGCGGCGGGCGTTGGCCTCGCCAGCTATCAGACGTGGGCGATCTGGCTGCGGTGGCGCGAGGCGCGTAGTCTGCCGCCTGCTGATCGCAAGATCATGCTTTGGACGTTGATACTGACGCGGGGGCTGGGCTGGCTGCTCGGAGTCGGGCTGATTATCGGAGCGCTCTACCGCGCGAGCCAGTGATGGTGTCAGCCGGGAGCGTCAACCCCGATAGGATGCCCGGCGAATGTCTACGCCGCGCGATTACTACGAGACCCTTGGTGTGTCGTCCGATGCGTCGGACGACGAGATCAAGAAGGCGTTCCGTAACCTCGCGCGCCAGCATCATCCAGACGTCAATCCGGACAACCCGGAGGCAGCCGAAACGTTCCGCGTGGTGGCCGAGGCCTATGAGGTCCTCTCGGTTACGGAGACACGCGTTCAGTACGACCGCTTTGGGCACGCCGGAATCTCGGGCGCTGGTGGCGGCGGCGGTGCGGGCTTTGGCAACCTCGATGACATCCTCGGGATGTTCTTTGGCGACGGCATGTTTGGTGGGCGCGGAGCACGACGCGGTCCACAGGCCGGTCCCGATGCCGCAACGGCAATCTCGCTGACGCTGCGCGAGGCTGCCGTTGGCGTGCAACGTGATCTCGAAGTTGAGATCGTGGCCCCGTGCGAGCGCTGCTCTGGCTCGGGTGCAGAACCACCGACACGTCCAATTCCTTGCCCGACCTGTGGCGGCCTTGGGCAAGTGCGACAGATTTCGAATACGCCGCTGGGTCAGATCGTGCGCGAGATGCCCTGTCCGGCCTGTCGGGGACGCGGTGCAACGGTCGAAACTCCATGCAGTGATTGTCGTGGCCAGGGTAAGCAACCCGAGCGCCGCACCGTCAGTGTCGGCATTCCCGCTGGCGTCGACACCGGGCAGCGCGTGCGCGTCGTGGGGCAGGGGCATGCCGGTGATGCAGGTGCCCCCGCTGGTGATCTGTACGTCGCAATTCAGATCGAGGACGATCCGGCGATCGAGCGCGAAGGACTCGACCTCCACGTGTTGGTCGACCTGACGGTCACGCAGGCAATGTTGGGCGCCACCGTCCACGTGCCGACGTTGGAGGGCACGGAGACGATCGTTCTCCAGTCGGGCACCCAGCCGGGCGATCGTCGCACCTTGCGTGGCAAGGGTATGCCGCAGATTGGCAACGAGAATCGGCGCGGCGACCTTCACGTCTTGTTCGCCGTACATATCCCCAAGAAGCTGGAACCAACTGCACGCCTACTGGTTGAAGAGCTCGACAAGGCGATCCCTGAGGATGCCTACAAGACCGAATCGGGCTTCTTCAACCGTGTTCGGAGAGGTTTTAGCGGTGGTTGATCCGCCGCTCACCCGCTGGCAGGTCGAAGTTCCCGCCGAGCGTGCGGAGGAGGCGATCGCCGTTTTGCTTGAGGCCTTCCCCGGCGGGCTCGAAGAGGTCGCGCGTGGCGGAGGAATTGGCTACGCCGGCTTCCTTGGCGTTGACGAGCCCGCACCGGATTTGCCCGACTGGATGGTGGCGACCCCCGAGCACGTGCCGGATGGCTGGCGCGACG
>JBAXOM010000012.1:0-27463 GCA_037133215.1 Thermoleophilia bacterium
GCGCTCCTCGAACTCGCCGCGGTACTTCGAACCGGCCACGAGAGCCGCCAGGTCAAGCGTGTAGATCTGCTTGTTCTTGAGCAAGTCCGGGACTTGACCACTCGAGACGCGCTGTGCGAGCCCCTCGACGACAGCCGTCTTGCCAACGCCCGGCTCGCCGATCAGCACGGGGTTGTTCTTCATGCGGCGGACGAGAATCTGCATCATCCGCTCGATCTCGGTCTGGCGTCCAACGACAGGGTCGAGCTTGCCTTCGGTCGCCAACTTCGTCAGGTTGCGACCAAACTGGTCGAGCAACTTCGACGACTTCTTCGACTCGGGCGAACCAGCACCGGCACCCGCGCCAGCGGCCGTGCCACCCGACTGCGAGCGACGACCCGGACCCGACAGCATACGGATGATCTCGTTGCGAATCTTCTCGGCGTCGGCATCGAAGTCGAGCAGGATACGAGCAGCGACACCTTCGTTCTCGCGGACGAGTCCGAGCAGGATGTGCTCCGTGCCGATGTAGTTGTGGCCAAGCGAGAGCGCCTCGCGGAGTGCCAACTCGAGCACCTTCTTGGCGCGCGGTGTAAACGGAATCTGGCCCGTCGTCACCTCTTCGCCCTGGCCGACGATGCGCGCGACATTCGCGCGCACGTCCTCAACCGTAATATCGAGGGAGTCGAGCACGCGCGCGGCGAGACCCTCCTCCTCACGCAGCAAACCGAGCAGGATGTGCTCGGTGCCGATGTAGTTGTGCTTGAGCGCACGGGCCTCGTCCTGTGCAAGGACGACAACCTGGCGTGCGCGTTCTGTAAATCGTTCGAACATTGTTGGCCTCCTACCTGCTATTTCGCAGGGTCCCGGTGTGCGGATTCCACCACTTCACCGGTAGGTTGCTCACACTACCAGAGGGTGATTCGCACCCGTTCGGTCGAATGACCCGGGTTACGTCTTAGGTACGCATCGCGGGGAACAAGATGACCTCGCGGATCGTGTCCTGCGCCGTCAACAACATCGCTAGGCGATCGATACCAAGGCCCACACCACCGGTCGGCGGCAGCCCGTATTCGAGCGCCGTTACGTAGTCCTCATCGAGGGGATGAGCCTCCTCGTCGCCCGCGCGTCCAGCGGCCGCCTGCTCCTCGAAGCGGGCGCGCTGATCGTCGGGATCGTTGAGCTCTGAGAATCCGTTTGAGATCTCCATGCCACCACAGAACGCCTCGAACCGTTCGACGAGGCCCTCCCCACCCGGCTTGCGACGGGAGAGCGGCGACAACTCGACGGGGTAGTCGACGAGAAACGTTGGGGCAATCAGCGTGGGCTCGACGTAGTGCGAGAGCATGTGGTCGACGAGTTGTGCCCACGTCTTGTCGCGTGAGGTGTCGATGCCCTGGCTCTTCAGATAGTCGACCAAGGGCTGCGGGTCGCGGCCGAGCGTAAGTGGGTTGATGCCCGTCTTCTGCTCGATCGCTTCGCCCAGCGTCATCCGCTGCCACGGAACGCCGAAGTCGATCTCCTGATCCTTGACCGTCACCTTCGTCGTGCCACAGACCGCTAGTGCAGCAGCCGTGACGATCTGCTCGGTGCGCGTCATCACGTCTTCGCAGTCCGCGTAGGCCTCGTAGAACTCGAGCATCGTAAACTCGGGATTGTGCTTGGGAGAGACTCCCTCGTTGCGAAAGTCCTTGCCGAGCTCGTAGACGCGCTCGAGGCCACCGACGACCAGGCGCTTGAGGTACAGCTCCGTGGCGACGCGCAGGTAGAGATCGCGATCTAACGTGTTGTGGTGCGTGACGAAGGGGCGTGCGGCAGCGCCACCGTAGAGCGGCTGCAGAACCGGCGTCTCGACTTCGACGAAGTTCGCATCATCGAGCGTGCGGCGAATACTCGCGACCATCTTGGCGCGCGCCACGAACCGATCGCGCGCCTCGGGGTCGGTCATCAGATCGAGGTAGCGCTGACGATGCCGGACCTCGACGTCCTGCAGACCGTGGTGGCGATCCGGGAACGGAAGGCGGCACGGCGCGAGCTCGATCCACTCAGCGACCTTGACGCTCAGTTCGCCACGACGCGTTCGAGTCGCAATGCCCACGACACCGATCAGATCGCCAATCGAGACGGAGCGCACCTGCTCAAACGTCTCCTCACCGAGCTGCTCAAGGTCGGCCAACAGCTGCACTCGGCCCGACATGTCCTCGAGGTCGATAAACGACACACCACCCTGGCCGCGACGACCGAGCACGCGCCCAGCGATACGCCACGACTGTGTGCCTGCCTGTTCGGGCTCGAGTCCGTCCTCGGCCGTGCGTAGGTCACCAATCGCGTCTCGCTCACCGAACCGGTGCGGAAGGGACGCGAAGTCCATCGAGTCCTACACGCGCGAGATCGCGGTGATCTCGTACTTGACGGTGCCCTTCGGCGTGATGACGTCGACCTTATCGCCCTTCTTGCCACCCAAGACGGCGCGACCAATTGGCGATTCGTTGGAGAGGCGGTTCAGGTCGGGGTCGGCCTCGGCAGAGCCCACGAGCTTGAACTTCATTTCCTTGTTGCGCGCACCCTTGATGCTGACGGTCGAGCCAATCGCGACAACGCCAACCTTGAGGTCGGCCTTCTCGACGATGGTCGCCTCGCGCAGCTGCTCTTCGAGCTCAGCAATTTCATCTTCGATCTTCGCCTGTTCGTTCTTGGCGTCGTCGTACTCAGAGTTCTCAGAGATATCGCCGAAGTCACGGGCTTCCTTGATGCGCTCAGCAACCTCGCGACGACCCTCGGTCGTCAGGTGCTCGTAGCGCTTCTTGAGCTCTTCGTAACCCTCAGCGGTGAGGACGATTTCCTTAGCCACGGACCCTCCGGCAGGTTGATCGGGGCGCCGAGATAGCGCCAGACGAGTCGCATCGTACACAGGGAGAGGCGTGGGGTACGCCGGGCCTTCGATACCCTGCGGCTATGGCGATTGATGTACGCAGCCTCACAGATACCTGGCACATCGGTTCGGTCGAGATTCCGAGCCGTATTGTGCTGGCTCCGATGGCGGGCGTTTCGGTCCAGGCGTTTCGTCGTCAGGGCCGTCGTTTTGGCGCTGGATTGGTCTGCTCGGAGATGGTTTCGGCCTGTGGTCTTGGTCACCAGAACGAGCGGACGATGAACTACCTGCGGATCTCGCGCGACGAGAAGCCCTTGGCCGTACAGATCTTTGGTTCCGATCCTGTCCTGATGGCGGATGCTGCTCGTATGTGTGTTGAGGCGGGCGCCGACCTGATCGACATCAACATGGGTTGTCCCGTTCGCAAGGTCACGAAGACCGGCGCCGGAGCGACGCTGATTTCCGACGGTGCCGAGCGCGGTGCGCGCGTCGTGGCCGCTGTCGCTGAGGCCGTCGACGTGCCCGTCACCGTCAAGATGCGCCGCGGCGAACTCAACGAATCGCGCGACTTCACCATCGCTGGCCCCCGCTTCGTCGAGGCCGGCGCGCAGGCACTGACGCTCCATCCCCGCAGCGCGAAGCAGATGTACACGGGCCACGCAGACCACGCCTTGACGGCCGAGCTCGTCGACCTCGTCTCGGTGCCCGTGATCGCCTCGGGCGACATTACGTCGCGCGAACGTGCCCATGCTGTTCTTGAGACAACCGGCTGTGCGGCCGTGATGATCGGCCGTGGCGCCCAGGGCAATCCGTGGCTGCTCGCTTCGATGGCCGGTGACGTTGATGTACAACCGTCGAATGACGAGGTCGTCGCCGAGTTGGTGCGCTTTATTCGCGAGACCGTTCGCGAGCTTGGCGATCGCCGCTCGACGCACTTTCTACGCAAGTTCCACGGCTGGTACCTCAAGCGCGGCAACTTCCAGCGCACGTTGCGCCAGGAACTCTCGACGCTCGAGTCGACGGCAGAGGTTGAGGAGGCGCTGTTTCGAGCAGCTCCGGGCGCTCGTCTGCTCGTGGCGGCAATGGAGGCAGAGATTGCCGCACTCGGCTCGGGCGCGGACGACACCGAGCTCGACCTGCCGATCTCGCTCTACGGCGGCGGCTAGCCCTACGCGATCGCGTCGATGTTGAGGCGCACGTAATCAGCCTCGAACGGCTCGGGTAGACGCCCGAGGATCTCGGCGAGAAACGCGTCGTGCAACTCGAGTGGCAGCCGCTCCATAGCGCCGCCGAGAATGACGGTGCCGAGAAAGACCGGCGGCTCGGGTGGGCTGGTCGGCGCGGGCTGCAGCCAGCAGGTCGCCTCGACAAAGCCGGCGGTTCCCAGCAGGCTCTCTGTCTCCGGTGCGTCAGCGAAACGATGCGGATCGACGTAGCCCTCAAAAAACGTGCTCCACTCGGGCTCAGCCATGAGCGCGTAGGCCTGCTCAAGGACCTTGGCGATGTTGCCCTTGCCGCCACACTGAGCGACCAGCTGGCCGCCGGGGCGAATAATCGCGTGAAGCTGTTCGAAAAGTCGGGCGTGATCGGTGATCCAATGGAAGGTGGCAGTTGAAATGACGCCATCGACCTGTCGACCGCCAAGGTCTAGCTCGAGGAGGTCCATCACCGTGAACTCGATGTTGGCGTGTCCGCCAAGCCGCTCGCGGGCAGCCTCGATCATCGAGGCCGAGCCGTCAAGCGCGATCACGTGCCCGTCTGGCAGGCGCTCGAGTAGGAGTTCGGTCACGCGACCCGAGCCGCAGCCCGCATCCACGATCGTCTCGTCGCCGCGCAACTCAAGCCGATCGAGCACGACCTTCCCCCACTCCAACTGGGGTGTGCCGATGCGGTCGTACGTCTTGCCGTCCCAGCCGCGCTTCGTCATAGCGCGATGGCGCGCTGCCAGATCAGCCGCAGACCTTCGAGCGTCAACCCGGGCTCGACGCGCGTAATCGTCGTGCAGTGCGAGACGACCAGGATTGCCAGACCACCGGTGGCAACCACGGGGCAATCGGGTGCTCCAAGCTCGGCTCGCAGGCGCGTGACCAAACCGTCGACGAGTCCGGCAAAGCCGTAGACCGCACCTGACTGCAGGGAGTCGACAGTGGCCGTGCCAATCGCATTTGGCGGCGCCACGAGCTCGACCTTGCCGAGTCGGGCAGCGCGCGCGAAGAGGGCCTCCATCGAGACCTCCATGCCCGGCGCAATCGCGCCGCCGATAAAGGCACCGTCCTCCGCGACGACATCAAAGTTTGTGGCCGTCCCGAAGTCAACGACGATCGCGGGCGTGCCAGCCACGTGCGCGACGGCGGCGGCATTAGCGATGCGGTCGGGGCCGACCTCACGTGGATTCTGAACACGCACGGGGACACCCGTCTTGACGCCCGGTCCGACCACAACAGGCGCCGTTCCTGCGATACGCTCGAGGACCTCTTCCCAGGCTGCCTGGACCGGCGGCACCGTCGTCGACAGAACCCCAGCATGAATCGCACTGGCATCGATGCCACGCGAGGACAACAGTCCGCGCAGCGTCACGTCGAGTTCGTCGGCCGTGCGCGTTCGCGTCGCGATGCGCCACTCTGCAACCAGCGTCTCGTCGTCGAACAGGCCGAGCACACTCGAGGTATTGCCGACGTCGACGGCGAGCAGCACGAGTTCTAATCCTCGGGCGGCGGCGTGAACTCGGGTGGCAGCGTCGTCAAGACCTCATGCTCCGGCTTGAGTTCCTCGATCGTGACGTCCTGCGTCGTATGGACCTCGGCCAGCGGAATGATCCGGCTCGGACGATTCTTGTCCCAGACCCAGACGTCCTCCATGCGCAAATGAAACAGTGGGTAGGACGGCTGATGCTCGATCTTCATATCCAGCTTGTTGCAGAGGTACGTCGCCTCTTGCGTCAAAACGCAATAGCGAAACAGGCCAAAGACAGTGGCGTACTCGCGCTTGAGCGTCAACTCGAGCTCGGCGTCGTACTCCTCAAGGTCTTCTAGGTGCGACACGACTCACTCCCTCCGTTATCAGTCGAAATGGGATCGTAGACGAGTGACGGTCCACCGATCACCTCCACCCCTTCGCTGGAGAGTGTCGACAGGATGTCGGCGTACGAACGGCCGTCGCCCGCGAGCGCATTCGGGGCGACCTCGACGAGCGGTTGCAGGGCAAAGCGGCGTTCGGTCAGGCTCGGATGCGGCACGGTCAGTGCCGCGGTCTCGATCGCTGTATCGGCCCACCAGAGCAGATCGAGATCGAGCGTGCGAGGCCCCCAGCGCTCAGCGCGTATCCGCTCCGCGTCGACCTCAATTGCCTGCAAGACAGCCAAAAAGTCTGTTGGTTCAAGCTCGACAGCGAGCAACGCGGCCGCGTTGAGAAAATCGTCCTGTTCTGGTCCACCCACCGGTGCGGTGCGGAGCAGCGACGACACACTGATCACACGCACACCGTCGGTCTGATCGAGCGACTGGAGCGCGCGACGAAAGGCCGTCCTCACGTCGCCGACGTTGCCACCAAGACCGACCACGGCTGGTGCCGCGATCATGCCGTGCGGGTAACCGTGACGATGACATCGCCAAAGGCGGCACGAATCGGCGCGTGCGGCTTGTGCACGCTGACCGTCACGCGTTCGATCGGGAACCGCGCGATCAGGTCACTGGCAATCCGATCGGCAAGGTGCTCGATCAGGTCGACCGACTCGGCGGTCGCGATCGCGACGACCGCCTCGGTGATCGCTCCATAGTCAACGGCGTCGTCCAACTCATCCGTATCGCAGGCGCGATCGGAGTTCGGTATGAGCTCGACGTCGAAGACAAATTCCTGGCCCTGTGCCTTCTCTTCGGGGAGCACACCGTGGAAGGCGAAGACCTCGATGCCTTCGATGCGGATACCGAGTTCGCGGGTCATCCCTGCACCATGCCACCAGCACGCACCGCGCGCAGCACCTTGAGTGCGTCAGCGTGCGCCAGCACGTCGTGGACGCGCAACACCCAGGCCCCGCGCTCGACGGCCGCCAAACCTGCTGCGACCGACGCAAAGGTGCGATCGCGCTGAGGATCACCCACCAGCTCGCCAAGAAATCGCTTGCGCGAGACACCCACCAAGACCGGACAGCCAGTCGTCGTTGCGATGGTCGCGGTCGCGGCCAGCAGGGCGAAGTTGTGGTCGCTGGTCTTGCCAAAGCCGATGCCTGGGTCGACGCAGATGCGCTCGGGCGCGATGCCTTCCGCCACCAACGCCTCGACGCGCTCCCGTAGGTACGTACTGACGTCAACAACGACGTCGTCGTAGTGCGGATTGTCCTGCATGGTGCGCGGGTCGCCCTGCATGTGCATCACGCAGATGTCGACCTCGGCGTCGCGTACTACGGCCACCATCCGCGGATCGAAGGTCAAGGCCGTGATGTCGTTCACCATCGTTGCCCCGGCCGCGATCGCCGCCTCGGCAACGGTGCTCTTCTTCGTATCAATCGAAATCTGCCGTGTCGTGCCGGCACGAATCCCCCGCACGACATCGATCACCCGACGGAGTTCCTCCTGCTCGGAGATCGGCTCTGCACCGGGTCGAGCAGATTCGCCACCCACATCGACGAACTCGGCTCCCTGCTCCGCCAACAGCAGCCCCTGCGTGATCGCGGCGTCACGATCGTCAAAGCGCCCGCCATCCGAAAACGAGTCGGGCGTGACGTTGACAACGCCCATCAGGGCCGGGCCGGGAATACGACGGTCGAGCGATTCCATCGTGAAAGCCTACGATGCCGCGCCGTACAGTGCCCCAAACAGCAGTAGCGGAGGTAGGACTCGAACCTACGACACGCGGATTATGATTCCGCTGCTCTAACCAACTGAGCTACTCCGCCGAACGCCCGGATGCTACCCGAAGTCCGCGCCGCGGCGTTGCGGGTTCGCAGTCGCCAAGGCGAGGGCATCGTGCAACCAGAGACGCCCATGGCTCCACCAGGCTCTGCCGTGTTCCCACGCACCGATCCGTGCGTAGACCGGATGCCACGGAAAGTCTGTCTGCATCGTGGCGAGATAGGCGGGCGACTCGTCTTGTGAGCCAGCGATCGAATCGCGGGCGCTCCACCAGAGAATCAGCGGGATGCGAGTATCACCGAATCTCGTCATGTGATCGAGCGGGCTGCGCGTCGCGTAACAATCGCCAGCCACGTCGGGCGTTCCGCCGCACTCGGCCAGCATCGCCTTCGTTTTCATATTCGGCTCACCCTCAGGCGCGACGTTCCGATAATGCGCGGCCAAGTCGACCGGCGCATCGAGTGCGACCACGGCCGCGAACAATTGGGGGTCAAGATCAGCCGCGAGCAGCGCCTCCAGGCCACCCATACTGGCCCCGACGATGATCACGCGACGCGGGTCGAGCGGCAGGCGCGGCAGGCGCATGTGGACAAGCGCTGGTACGCGCAACTGATCACGAATCTGTCCCGGTGCGCCGTACGAGAACGATCGCGTCGCGGCTCCCTGACCCTCGAGGCAGGCCACAACGAATCCGAACCGTGCCGGTGTATGCCCAAACGACTTGTCGCAGTTGGCGCCACCGGCCGCCCCATGTAGCGAAATTACGAGCGGTAATTGGACATGCGCGTGCTCCTCTGGATACCCCGACGGGTAGGCAATGTGCAGCTTTCGGAGATCACCGTTCCACGCCCGATACACCGTTTTGAGGACAATCACGTGTGACTGAACTGGAGTCTGAGCAGACGCATGACCGCACCAGAACGTCGTTGCGACGACGGCCGCAACTAGGCTCATCGCAGCGCGAAAAGATCGTGGTCGTCGGCATTGCAGCATCGGTGTTCAGACATCGCTCGACGCCCACGTGCAGTATCTCGCGCTACCGATACCTCATGGGTTGCAATCCGGTTTACGCCGCGTGACACTGAGCAGCGAACATCGAGCGCGACGCGGGCGGCTGAACGGCCTGATTGCCGAGAAACTCGCCAAGCACGCGACGGTTGCCAGCCCCGTCCGGGATCAGCATGTCCTGCCCATCCATCGGTGCCGGAGTACCACCGAGGTTGCAGCGCAGACGACTCGAGGCACGCTGATCGACGTAGCCAAGCTGGAACAGTTGCCCGAACGTCAAATCGGTGGCGAAGGCACCGTTCATCGAGCCGGCGACCGAACGCAGCCGCAAGATGCCGCCGGGGCTAAGCAATTTGGAGCGCAGTGCTTGGATGACGGCCTGCTGACGCTGACCACGCGAAACATCAGAGTCCGAAGGATTGAGAATGTTCTTGCGAACACGGGAGTAGGCCAGCGCCTCGGTGCCGTTGAGGGTGATCGTGCCGGCGGGGAACTTGACCAGCGTGGCGTCGAAAATTGACCGGATGTTGTGGGGGTTGTCGATCGTGATACCGCCGACGGCATCGACGAGTCCGATCAGACCGTTGAAATCAATCACGACGACATGGTCGATCTGTAGTCCGGTGTATGCCGACACTGCCTGGATCGCGAGTGCTGCCCCACCACCGGCGTAGGCCGCATTGATCTTGGTGTCACCGTAGCCGGGCACCGCCACACGAAGATCGCGTGGGATCGCCAGCGTCGCCACCAGCTGCTGTTTTGGATCGAAGCGGATCACCTGCAGGGTGTCCGAGTTTGCGTGCGCATCGACGCCCATCACGAGGATCGCCGTCGGGTCGGACAGGATCGAACCCGATGGCGAGAGCGCAGCTCGCGCCCGTGGGTCGAGTCGGTCGTTGGCCTGCGAAATTGAGCTTCGAACTGCCAACAGTCCGAGCGTCAGCCAGGCCAACAGCAGGAAGAGCACAATCGCGGAAATCGCGATGACCCAGAACTTAAGCGACCGTGGTTGGCGACGACGCGGCCTCCAACCCGGCCGCGAGCGAAAGCGAAAACGCGGCGGCACAATCGGCGGAGGCGTACCGGCGGCCGGCAATTCGATCGCACCCCGGCGTTCAGGCGCCGCGACAGGGGCAGCCGTAAACTCGCCGAATTCTTCCTTCGGGTCGGCCTTGCCACCCTGGTATTTCTTGTACGGTCGATCAGACATCAGCTCACAGGGTATTCCCTGATACGACAACGTACCCTCCCCGTATGCCCGGACACCTCACTATCTGCCCGACACCGATCGGTAATCTCGATGATCTGACGCCGCGCGTGCGCGACGCATTCGCAGCCTGCGACCTCGTTGCTTGCGAGGACACACGCCGGACCGGACTGCTGTTACACAACCTCGGCATTACCGTACGCATGCTGTCGATCGAGGCTCACCGTGAGGATTCGCAGGTCCCCGAACTCGTGCGCCGACTCCAGGCCGGCGAGCATGTGTGCCTCGCAACGGATGCCGGAATGCCACTCGTCTCAGACCCAGGCGGCGCCGTCGTGCGTGCTGCGATCGCCGCTGGCATTGTGGTCGAGGTGTTGCCGGGTGCTGACGCCGTCACCACCGCACTCGTCGCCTCGGGGCTACCGGCCGATCGTTTCGCCTTCATTGGGTTTCTCCCCCGCGGTGCGGCCGCAATCGGCAAGACGCTCGAAACAGCCGACGCCTGGGGCATCACCCTAGTTGCCTTCGAGTCGCCGAATCGCCTGCCGAGTACCCTCGCGGTGCTGGCCGAGCGGGCTCCCGATCGACGTGTTGCCGTCTGCCGCGAGTTGACGAAACTGCACGAGGAGATTGCACGCGGAACGGCCACCGAACTCGCAGCCCACTTCGCAACGGCTCCCAAGGGTGAGATTGCAATCGTGCTGGAGGCCGTGGTCGCAGCGTCGGCGGAGACAGCCGCGATTGAAGAGGCCTTGGCCGAGCTCCGCGAACGTGGTCTAGGTGCGAAGGATGCAGCACGCCTCGTGGCTGGCCTGACGGGTATGTCCGCTCGCGACCTCTACCGCCCGTAGGTGCCGGGCCGATTGGGTGGCAGCCGATACCCTGTCGGTGTGCAACCGACCTATCTGACCACACCGATCTATTACGTCAACGCGCAGCCGCATCTCGGCCATGCGTATACGACGATCGCCGCCGACGTCTATGCGCGACATATGCGCCAGCGCGGCGAGGACGTCTTCTTCCTGACCGGCACCGACGAGCACGGTGACAAGAACGCGCGCGTCGCGGCCGAACTCGGATTGACGCCGCAGGCATTCGTTGATCGCAATAGCGCGAATTTCCTGCGCATGACTGACGACGTCCGCGCCACCCAAGACTTCTTCATTCGCACGACCGACGATGGCCACATGACGTTCGTGCAGGATTTTCTGCAGACCCTGAAGGACAACGGTCACGTCTACGAAGGTACCTATGAGGGGCTTTATTGCACGGGCTGCGAGGCCTTCTACAAAGAGGAGGAGCTGAAGGACGGGCTCTGTCCCGACCACGGCACGAAGCCCGAGTGGCTTCAGGAGTCCAACTGGTTCTTTCGCCTGAGCGCGTTTCAAGAGCCGCTGCTCGCGCACTACGACGCCAACCCCGATTTCGTCAGCCCGCAGTCGCGCTTCAACGAGGCGCGTGCCTTCATCGCTGGTGGTCTCGAGGATGTGTCGCTGTCGCGCGCCTCGATTGACTGGGGCGTGCCGCTCCCGTGGGCGCCCGATCAGACCTGTTACGTCTGGTTCGACGCGCTGCTCAACTACGCCTCCGCCCTCACCTACGCGCGACCCGGTGAGGATCTGACCGCCCGCTACTGGCCACCACGCTGGCAGTTGCTGGCGAAGGACATCCTCAAATTCCACGCGGTGATCTGGCCCGCGATGCTGATGGGAGCCAACCGCGCGCTGCCCCAACGGCTGATGATCCACGGCTACCTGACCGTTCGCGATACGAAGATGTCCAAGTCGCTTGGCAACGTGCTCGATCCATTCGCCGTGATCGAGCGCTACGGCGTGGATGCGTTGCGGTACTACCTGCTGCGTGACGTCCGCTTCGGAAGCGACGGCGGCATCTCGTATGACGCAGTGCATGAGCGCTACCACGCGGAACTCGCTAACGACCTCGGCAACCTCGTCAATCGCGTGACCGCGATGATCGAGAAGTATCGCGACGGTGTCGTGCCCAACGCGGCCTGCGATGCCTCGATCGCAGGGGCGATCGAGACCGCCCGTGAGGCCGTCGCCACCCACATCCATGAACTCGAGTTGACCGAAGCGCTCGATGCCGCGTGGCTCGTGGTTCGCGACCTCAACCGCTTTGTCGAGGACCAGGCGCCCTGGACGCTCGCAAAAGATCCAACCCGCGCTGCCGAACTCGATGTGGTGCTCTACACGCTCGCTGATGGCACACGGGCGGCAGCAATTCTGCTCGCGGCCGTCTTGCCTGACAGCGCGCCGCGCATCCTCACCGCCCTCGGTGCACCGGACGACGTTGCCTGGGAGTACGCCGCACCAAATCTGCTGTCGGCCGGCGTCGCCGTTGCTCCCGCTGGGCCACTCTTCCCGCGCATCGAGGAGCCACTCGGAGGCGATGTCGACTGATCGATACCCACACCCATCTGACGAGTTGCCCTGACGCTGCACTCGAGGTGATCGCCCGTGCCCGCGAAGTCGGCGTCCAGCAGATGGTCACGATCGGTTCCAACGCTGAGGAGATGACTGCCGTCACGCCGCTGCTCGCCGAGCCTGGCATCTACACGACGGCCGGGCTCCACCCCAATAGCGCCGACCAGTGGAGCGACGAATTGGAGGCGCAGATCCGTGAACGCGCCCAGCATCCGCGCTGCGTGGCGATCGGCGAGACCGGCCTCGACTACTTTCGCGATCACGTCACCCCCGAGGCTCAGCTGATTGCCTTTCGTCACCAGCTCGAGCTCGCCCGCGAGCTCGACAAGACGATCGTGATCCACTGTCGCGATGCCGACGACGACTGCTTTCGTCTCCTGGTTGCCGAAGGACCCGAGCGCGTGATCCTGCATTGCTTCGCGGTGCCACACCGGCTCGATGAGGCGCTCGCCAATGGCTGGTGGTGCTCATTTGCCGGCAACGTCACCTATCCCAAGGCGACCGACCTACTGCATGCTGCAGCCCGTTGTCCCGACGACCGCATCCTGCTCGAGACCGACGCGCCGTACCTGACGCCCGTACCGCATCGAGGCACACCCAACGAGCCAGCCTTCGTGATGGACACACTCCGGGCCGTCGCGTCTGTCCGCGGCGTTGACAGTGACGTGCTTGCCGAGCAGGTGATGCGCAATGCCGCTGAGGCCTACGGTCTAGCGACATGACCCGCTTCGGGCAGAACTTCCTGCGCGATCCAAACCTCGCCCACGTGGCAGTCGATCGAGCTGGGGTACTGACCACCGACGTGGTCCTCGAAGTAGGTCCCGGCAAAGGCATTCTGACGACCGTGCTGGCCCAGACGGCAGCGACGGTGCAGGCCATCGAGATCGATCGCGAGCTCGAGCCCCTGCTGGCACCCGTCTTGGCGGCACACCCGAACGTTGTGCTGACGTGGGGCGATGCGATGCGGGTGCCGTTCGGCGATCTCACTCCCGCCCCCACCGCGTTCGTCGCGAACCTACCGTACAACGTCGCCACGCCACTGGTGTTGCGCAGCATCCCCGAGCTTCCGACCATCGACCGCTGGTGCGTGATGGTCCAGCGCGAAATCGCCGACCGCATGTTCGCGCTGCCCTCGACGCCCGCCTACGGCGCTGTCAGCGTCCTGATGCGGTTGGCTTGCGAACGCACCGACCTCCACCCGGTTGGCCGCGAGGTCTTTGATCCACCGCCCCGCGTCGACTCGGCACTGTTGGCCTTCCGTCGCCGCACCGACTGGTCGGAGCGAGCACCCGACTGGGAACGCATCGTCAATCTCGTCCACGCGGGCTTCGCACACCGCCGCAAGACGCTCGCCAATGGCATCGCGATGGCCGGGATCGCTACCCGTCCGGAGACGGAACAGGTACTCACCGAGCTTGGCCACGACGTGCGGATTCGTGGCGAGGCGATCGAGCCCGAGGGTTGGCTGCCACTGCTCGCCGCATTGACGGCGGTGACGACCACATGACTGCCGAGCCGATGATCGTCCGAGCCTGCGCCAAGATCAACCTCGTGTTGCGCGTCGGCGGCAAGCGCCCTGACGGCTATCACGAACTCGTGACGCTGATCGCGCGCGTCAGTCTCGCCGATGTTCTCTTGATCGACACGGCCGCCCACACGACGGTGACGTGCCCGGGGCTACCCGGGGGCGACACGCTAGTCACGCGCGCGCTCGAGCTGCTCTGTGAGGCCGCAGGTTACGACGAGGGCTTCACCGTCCACATCGATAAGCGCATTCCGCACGGCGCCGGCCTTGGCGGCGGCTCTGCCGACGCGGCCGCGTCACTGCGGTTCGCCAACGACCTCCTACCGACGCCGCTGATCCCAAGCGAACTGACACGGATCGCCGGCCTGATCGGGTCGGATGTTCCCGCACTCCTCCACGACGAGGCCACCTTGGCGCGTGGCCGTGGCGAACACGTTGAGGTACTGGGCGAACTCCCCCGCGCCTACCTCGTGCTGGCTCATCCCGGCCAGCCGCTTGCCACGCGTGACGTCTACGCCGCCTATCGCCCAGTCGACCGCCCACTGCCCACCACCGTCCAGCTGCCGACCACACTCGACGAGCTCGTGGCCATCGTCGAGAACGACCTCGCTGTGCCGGCCGAGCAGCTCGAACCGGCCTGTGCGGCCCTGCGCGAAGAGCTGATCGCGGCCGGTGCGTTGGCCGCAAACGTGTCGGGTTCTGGCTCCGTGATATTCGGGATCTTCGCCACTGAGCAGGAGGCGGCGGGTGCCAGCGCGAATCTAATCCACGCAAAATGGAAAGTGACGAGTACTCTGGGGATCCGGTGAAGCGGATCGAAGTAGACCCCTCCGACGTTCGCGTCGTGCAAGCAGAGACGTGGTCCTACACGTCGTCACAGCCCACGGGTGGCGAGCCGCGCCCATTCCTTCGTCGCCACCGAGCCAAGTTCGCACTCGCACTCGCGATCATCGAACTGATCGCACTTGGATTTGGACCCGGCAATTTTCTGCACCAGTGGCTCCTGCTCCTCGCCATTGCCTTCGGCGCCGTGTTTCTCCATGCCGTGATCGCCCGCTATCTGCCGTACAACCTGCGTCAGCTGACCTGGATCTTCGCTCTGACCCAGGCGCTCGTCGCGCTATTCCCAATCTTCCTGGGTGTCGGCGTCGTGATCATCGTGATTCTGCTCGTCTTCGCGGTACTCGCTGGCGTCGCCTTACTGCTCGGCGACCGGCGCTAGGACGATGCGCCGATTCCTCGCCTTTGCCCTGGTGGCCTTTGCCTGTATGGGCTCGACGGCACTGGCCGGCGATCTGACGGGTAAGACCGTCGTGATCGATCCGGGCCATAACGGCGGCAACACGAGTCACCACGAAATTACGGGCAAACAGGTCTGGGCCGGGACACTCTGGAAAGATTGCGACGCGGATGGAGCCTCAACCGATGGTGGGTATAGCGAGGCGCAACACAACTGGGACGTCGCGCTTCTCGTGCGTTCCCTGCTCCAAGCCGAGGGCGCACGCGTCGTCTTGACCCGCCAATCGAACACTGGCGCTGGGCCGTGTATCACCCGCCGAGCCGCGATCGGCAACCAGCAGCATGCCGACGCCGCCGTCTCGATCCACGCCGATGGCAATCTCAATACGAGCGATACGGGTTTCCACGTAATTCTCCCAGCCGATGCCGGGCAGTCCCAGCGCATGCTGCGTCGCTCAGAGCAACTTGGCATCGCTATTCGCAACGCCCTTCGTGATCAAGGCCCGACCTCGATCTCCAACTACATTGGGAGCAACGGTCTGATCACCCGCAGCGATCTCGGTGGCCTCAACCTCTCGAGGGTGCCAAAGGTCTTCACCGAGATCGGCAACATGCATGCCCCCCACGATGCTGCCGCGATGACGTCGCCAGCCGGGCGTCAACTCGAGGCCTCGGCAATCGCCGCGGGCATCACGAACTTCCTGACTTCGCGTCGCGGCTAGCTCTTCGCCCGGGCGTCCGATGTCACAAAGGGGTCAGACCCTTTAGTCGTATGGCCGCCAGTTCCGCTATCGGAGTCGATGCGCATTCTGCGGTCATGCGACTAAAGGGTCTGACCCCTTCGTCGCACCCGCCCCGCCACCCTTGACCGCGTCCACGCCGAGCGCTAACTTACAACTACCGTTGCAAGTTAAGGATGTGCTGCCGTGCTGACGAACTCGATGCCCCGCTACGAACCACTTTCGGAGGACGCGCTCGCCACGATCCATGCTGGCTGGGAGCGCCTCGGCCAAGAGGTTGGTGTCCAGTTCGATAACGAGCATGCACTGCAGCTCTTTCGCGACGCCGGCCAGACCGTCGATGGCGACACCGTCCGCTTCGACCCAGACTTCCTGCTCGCACAGGCCGCCCTCGCACCAGCGACGTTCTCGATGCGCGCTCGCAACTCCGAGCGCGACCTCACCATCGGCGGAGACTCGATGATCTTCTGTGCGGCTCAGGGTCCCCCGTTTGTGCGGATTGGTGACGAGCGACGTGAGGGCACCTACGAGGATTTCAACAACCTGCTCCGCCTTGTCCAGATGACGGACACGCTCGACACTCCGGGCCGCAACGTGCTCGAACCGAATGACCTACCACTCGATTCGCGCCATCTGATGCGCGCGCTCTCGGCGATCCGACTGACCGACCGGGTCTGGGCCGGGGAGCCCTCGAGTGGTGAAGCTGCGGCCGATTGTCTCGCGATGGCCGAACTCGTCTTTGGCAGTGAGGTGATGCATGGCAACGACCCCGTGTTGTTTGCCAACTGCAACGTCAACTCGCCACTCCGGTTCGACGCGCGGATGCTCGATGGCATCGTCAACTACGGCGCAGCCGGCCAGGCGATCATCATCACGCCGTTTCTCCTGATGGGCGCGATGGCGCCCGTCTCGGTGCCGGCCGCCTTGGTCCAGCAGACGCTCGAGAGTCTGGCGGGCATTGCGCTCGTGCAGTTGATCCGGCCCGGGACGCCCTGCGTGATGGGGTCGTTTCTCTCGAGCACGGATATGAAGACGGGCTCCCCTGCCTTTGGCGGCCCCGAATCGGCTTTCGGCCTCTACGCGTCGGGCCAGCTCGCCCGCGACCTCAACTTGCCCTGGCGCTCGGGTGGCGGCACGCTCACCTCGAGCCCGCTACCGGATTATCAGGCGGGCTACGAGGCCATGAATACCCTGCTGTCGGCCTTTCTCGCGGGCGCCAACGTCTGCTGGCAATCGGCCGGCTGGCTCGAAGGTGGCCTCGTTACGAGTTTCGAGAAGTTCATCGCCGACACCGAGATCCTCGACCTTCTCCACCACCAGTTCCGACCCGTCGAGATCACGCCCGAGAGTCTCGCCTTTGACGCCCACGTTGAGGTTGGCCATGGCGGCCACTTCTTCGGCGCGGCGCACACGCTCGAGCGTTTCCGTGACTGCTTCTGGCGCCCCACGATCGCCTCGACCGAAAACAACGCTCGTTGGCTCAAGAACGGCAGCATGGACCACGCCCAGCGCTCCTCCAACCGCTGGCAGGAGGTGCTCGCCGAGTACGAGCAGCCACCGCTGCCCGATGGTGTCGAGGAGTCCCTGATCGAATTTGTCGCCAAGCGCACGGCCGAACTTGGTGACGACGTACCACTGCCGGGGCGCTCGTGAACCCGGGCACCGCAGCACTCAGCCGCGGCCTCAACGTGCTGGTCGCCCTCGCCGAGCCCGAGGCTGCACGCGATGGTCTCGGTGTCGCACGACTGACCGAACTGATCGGCGCCGACAAGAGCCAGCTCTCGCGGACGCTCGCGACACTGGATGAACAGGGGTTTGTCACGCGTGATCCGGACACCCTCACCTACCGCCTCGGCTGGCGATTGTTCAGCCTTGCGGCCCGCTCTGGCGATGCTCCGCTGATTGCATCCGCCCGACCCGTACTCCTCGCACTCGTCGCCGAGTTTGGCGAAAGTGCGCACCTGTCGGTACGTCTCGGTGACCAGGTACTGACGCTTGCGACGGAGTCCCCAATCTCAGCGATCCACGCCCCGGGTCGCGTTGGTGGACTGACACCACTCGCCACGACCTCGGCTGGTCGTGCACTCGTCGTCGATCTTGCCGACGACGAGTTTGAGCGACTCGGTCTTGCCGGCCACGCGGCGGCGATCAGGCGTGCTCGCATAGACGGCTACGCGATCGTGCGCGAGGAGTTTGAGGCTGGCCTCGTCTCGGTCGCAGCCCCCATCCGCGGCGCCAACGACGCGGTGATTGGTGCGATCAACGTCTCGGCACCGAGCTTCCGCTTTGACGACCGACTGGAGGAGGCGGCACCGATCCTCGTCGAGGCCGCTGCCGCAATCGGCCTAACCCTCGGTTCGCCGCAACTCGCCTGAGGCTGCCCCGCTACGCTCTGCAATTGCTCTGGGGCGTGGCCAAGTGGCAAGGCAGCGGGTTTTGGTCCCGCGATCGCAGGTTCGAATCCTGCCGCCCCAGCCTTGTGACGACGAGAACGGCATCCGACGTCGCTATGAGCGAGTGAAGTCTTGGCCGTACTCAGCGCCATCGGCCCCGGGAAACACGCCTTCGGCGAGAAAGCGCCGATGGCAGCGATCGAGTGCCTCACGGTCGATCTCGATACCTAATCCCGGACCGGTCGGGACCGAGACGACGCCGTTGCGTGGAACGTGTGGCCCACCAGCGATGACATCGTCGCCGTACCAGCGAAACAGGGTCTGGCTCGCGTCGTCAATATGCGCGACAGCTGCTGTCACATGGAGGTAGGCAGTGCTTGCGACGCCGGTCTCACCCGAGTGGAAGCGAAAGCCAATGCCGGCCTCTCGACAGGCCTCCACAAATTCGACCGTACGACGAACGCCACCCAGCTCGTTGAGGTTCGTGACGATCACGTTCGGGACCCCGAGCGCCTTGGCGAGCGGGAGGTTTGCCACGTGGGACGAGAACGGGCGGTCCGTCACATCGCGAATCGCAGCGAGGTCCTCAAAGCCCTCGACTGGTTCTTCCCACTGATCGATGCCGTACTCCTCGAAGCGCGGGATCAGTTCGCGCGCGGTCTCCGCCAGCCAGCCACCGTTGCAATCGAGCCGCAGCGGGCGGTCGCCAATGGCAGCACGGATCTCGCGCACCATCACGAGCTCATCCTCCACGTCGACGGTGCCAACCTTGCCTTCGAAGATGGTTCCGTTGAATTCTTCGAGGAGCCGAGCACACTCACGCGCGACCTCCAACGGGGTCGACTCACCGGGATGGTTGGGACCAGGGAAGCGATAGGAGAAATACTCCGTCAACGGAATCTCGGTCCGGACCGCGCCACCGAGTAATTCATAGAGCGGCTTGCCTTCCGCCTTTCCGCGAATGTCCCAGAGCGCCAACTCGATCGCGCCGAACGACCGCTTTGCTCCCTGCACGTCTGCCCAGGGCGAGTAGGCGTAGCCCGGCACAATTGCGCGCTCGATCGTGTCAAGGTCGAGCGGGTCCATCCCGATCAGGCGTGGTGCAAGCTCGTTGATCGCCCCACTACGGTCGCCATCAGCGGCCTCGCCCCACCCAACGAGACCATCGTCGGTCATAACCTCGACGAGCGTCTTGGTCAGACTCGCAATCGAGCCGTAACTAAAACGGTAGGGCGCAACGAACGGAATGTTGACGGGGATGGCGCGGATAGTCGCGATCTGCATGCCCGCAGTGTGACAAACGCCACCGAAATCGAGGTATTTGGACAAAATACCTAGGTTGTCCCTAGATAATTTTTCGCGTATGGTTGCTGGGTGGCTGCCATTCCTCGTCTCACGTCCCGCCTCGTGATCGCTGTCACGGCGCCGGTCACCCTATGGTTGCGGCATGCATCGCAATCGCATTCTGGGAATTGTCTTTCTGGTGGCGGCGATCGTGCTCGTCATCTGGACCTGGCGCCACTAGCCCGACTGCGCCTGCTCGCACTCGTCGGCTTCGCAGTCGCCGCCCTCGCTCTGCCGGTTACGGCGAACGCCACGACGATCTACGCGGCCTCCTCGCTCTCGAAGGTCGTGCCCACGATCGCGCCGGGTAACACCTACAGCTTCGCGGGCTCGGACACGCTCACGTTTCAGATCGAGAACGGCGCGCCGGCCGATGTCTTCCTGTCTGCAGCACCGCTCTATGCAGAGCGTTTGCACAGCAAGGGCCTCTGCTCGACGCCGGTCGTCTTTGCACTCAACACATTGACCTTCGTTACGCCGGCCTCAAACCCCGCCGGCATTACTCGCGTGCAACAACTCGATCGTCCCGGCGGCTACCGACTTGCGGTCGGCGGTAAGCACGTTCCCCTCGGGATCTACGCGCGGACCCTGCTCGGCAAACTCGGCCTCGGGCGGGCGCTCACCAAAAACACGGTAAGCAGTTATCAAAAGGCGTCAGACGTGACGACTGTGATCGCCCTCGGCTCGGCCGATGCGGGTTTCGTCTACACGACCGACTGGTACGCCAACACGACGAAATTGCTGGCGATTCCCGTGCCAACGAGCGCACAACCACTCATCCGTTACGAGGCCTGCGTCGTCTCGCGGCCGGGTAGCGATACGACCGCTGCCAACGCCGTGATCGCACGCCTCGTCAGCCTGGCCGGCCGACAGGCGCTGTTTAACGCCCACTTTGGCCTACCACCCAAGACATGACGTTCCGCACAGGACTCTTTCTCGGCGGGCTTGTCGTGACACTCGTCCTCACGTTCCTCTTTCTCCTGACGCCAATCGCGGCGCTGCTCCTTCAGGTGCCACCACGCGACCTCCCCGGCCTGCTCCGAGATACCGCCGTCAGCTCGGCGCTGATTGTCTCGTTGAAGACCAACCTGATTGCGAACGTCTTGTTCCTCAGCATTGGCACTCCTGCCGCGTACCTGATTGCGCTCGGACGCTTCCGCGGCCGCCCAGTCTTGCTGACATTGATCGAACTCCCTCTCGTGCTACCCCCGGCCGTCGCCGGCATCGCGCTCCTGACCGCCTTCGGTGCCTTCGGCCTCTTTGGCTCGACACTCGCCGGCCTGGGCATCGTGCTGCCGTTCACGCAGGCCGCCGTCGTGATCGCCGTCACCTTCGTCGCGGCGCCGTTCTACCTACGCGCTGCCATCTCTGCATTCGCAGCACTCGACCGCACCCAACTCGATGCCGCCCGCGATCTCGGCGCATCGGAGACGGTCGTCTTTCGCAGGATCGCACTGCCACTGGCGGCCGATGCGCTGAGGGCCGGCTGGGCGATGGCCTTTGCCCGCGGCATCGGCGAGTTCGGCGCGACCCTCTTGTTTGCGGGTAGCGTCGCGCGCCTCACCGAGACACTGCCACTCGCGGTCTACGCCCAACTCGACGTCAACCTCGACTCGGCCGTGGCCGTTGGGCTGTTGCTGCTCGCCATCAGTGGAGGCGTCCTGCTGGTTGCCAAGTTGCCACCGCTCTGGAGTCCTGCCGCACCGTCATCGACCGCTGGTGGCTGGTAGCCTCACCCCATGGGAGAGCAGATTCGCATTGGCTCGGCAGCCAGCATCCTTGGCGTCAGCGTCGACACGCTGCGGCGCTGGGAGAAGGATGGCCGCGTGACGTTCTCGCGTTCGACGGGCGGCCAACGCACGCTCGATGTTGATAGCCTGCGCGACCTTTTGCGAGAGCGAGCGCCACAGACCGGCGTCTCGGCTCGCAACCAACTCGAAGGCATAGTCGTAGCCGTCGAAAAAGACGGCCTGATGGCGAAGGTCGAGCTGTCCTGCGGTCCCTACCGGATGGTTTCGATCATCACGCGTGAGGCAGCAGAGGAACTCAACCTCAAGCCGGGCGACACAGCCACGGCAGTCGTCAAATCCACCTCGGTCGAGATTCGTCGGTAGTTCGCGGAGAGGTACGACCTCTACGCCGGCCGCAGCGCAATCCATGTCGGCTGCGTACGAAAGTCGAACAGCAACGACTCACCGAGCTGTGGCGGAGTTGCACCGAGGCCACCCTCAGGCAGCACCACGCGGTGCAGACGCAACGAGTCGTAGTGCAGCGGCGCGCGATCGACTGCCGTCCGATGTAGGGCTTCGCTACTGAGATTTTCGATCGCCGCACGGTCGCGAAAGATCACAAGATTGCCCCACTGGCTCGTGCCATCAACCTGAGGCCACTCAACGTTGTAATACGCGAGTAGACCGGGATAACGCTCGAGGCGTTCCATCATCTCCGCCTCGACAGCATTGATCGGCTCGTGATCAACATCGAGCGCCTGGCCGAAGAACCCCACTCCGACAGCGGGAACTGTCGCTTCCAATGCGGCCCAGTCAGGAACAACCAGCCAATGCTTGGCTCCGCCTTCGTCTACCCAGCGCCCATCCGCTCCGCCTGCTGCCGCGTGGGCAGAGAGAATCCCATGTAAGCGCTCGAGCATATTGAAGTCGGAGACCGACGCGGCCGGATCGGTAAATGGACGCTGCGGGTCCCCCACTCCGGACGCGAGACTGGTGGTGGAAATCGCCATAGCCGAACTCTAGAGACGCGGTACGCTCCGCGCCATGAATGACCGCATCGTCGCGGCCGCGCAAGCTCTCCTTGCTGCCCGCCAAGAAAACCGCATTGCCCTCCTTGACGCGGAAATCGCACCGCGTGACCTGACGGAGGCCTACGCCGTCCATCTCGAACTGCTTGACCTACTCAGCGCCAATGGTGGCGGCCCGCGCATCGGCTGGAAAGTCGGCTTTACCAACGACGCTGCCCAGGCGCGGATGGGTGCGAAAGAGCCTGTCTTGGCAGGACTCCTCGGACAGCATTCGTACGTTGGCGAGGCCGAGCTGGCGAGCCCCGGCGGCAAGGGACTTGGCGTTGAGGCAGAGCTGGCCGTGCGACTCCGCTCGCCGCTTTCGGGCCCGGTCTCGCGACAGGAGGCGGCCGCAGCGATTGAGGCCGTTGCGATCGCAATCGAAATCGTGCAAAAGCGCGGTGGCCCCGACGAAATTGGGCTGCCCACACTGGTTGCCGATGGCACGCTGCAGTACGGCAGTATCTTCGGACCGTGGAACACGACGATGGATCCGATGACGATCAAGGAGTGCGACGTCAAGCTCCAGGTCGATGGTCAGACCGACGGCTTTATGGGCGCCACCGAGGTGCTCGGCGACCCACTCAACGCGTTGACCTGGCTGTCCGCCGCCAGCGAGCGCAACGGCATCGAGTTGCAGGCCGGCGACGTGATCCTGCTCGGCGCGATCATCCCCGCTCAACATCTCGAGCCGGGCCAGATGGCCGAGGTCGCGAGCGATGGGCTCGGCGACGTTCGCCTCTGGGTCGACTGATGTCACAAAGGGGTCAGACCCTTTTGTGACATCAGCAATAGGGTCTTCGGGTCTCTCCCAACGTTGCTCCCTTAATGTCACAAAAGGGTCTGACCCCTTTGTGACATTCGACTTAGGGCGACAGCAGCGTTGGCACGACGCCGGCTGCCCATGCGCGCGCAAGATTGCGCTCGACCCAGTCGCCCTGCTGTTCCGCAAAGGCCGTAAACGGTTCGTCCCAGGCGGTCGCCGACAGACGACAGGCATCGGCGAGCGACAACACGCCCGTGTGGCCCTTGATCGTCACGAGCCCGGTCAACGCACGCCACGCACCCATCGGCTGACGCTCCACCAGATGGCGTAGAGGGCGCGATCCGCGTCCCCCCAAAATCGCCGCATTCGTGATGCCAAGCTGATTCCGCGAGAGCCCAAGCGCCGCTGCTTGGGCGCGCTCAGCCAGCCGCGCCTCCACGAGTACGAGTGCACCCTCAGGCGCGAGTGCAGCGGCGATCTGGTCGATCCCCTCCATCGTCTCGTCGTCGCCAGCACGAAACTGCTCCAGCAGACCCGACAGCACGAGCACGACCGCAAAGGTCTCTCCCGTCGCGACGAGATCGGCGTACGCACCAGAGCGCAATTCGAGATTGACAGCACCCGTCTCGGGTAGCCGCGCGCGACCCGCACTAATCGCACCCTCGGCGAGATCGAGACCAACGAATTGACGGTCGGGGTGTCGCGACGATAGCCAGGCCTCGAGGTAGCCCGCGTTGCAGCCACACGACAGAACCGGGCCGGGTGGCAATTCGCGGAGCAAGGCATCGGCCCAGACACCAAGCGTCAAGACCTCAACCCAGACGCGGGCCAGGTCGACTGCAATCAGGTCGCGCCATCCGCCGTCGGCCAGAGCTGCAGCAACGGCACCCTCTCCCTCCGGGATGGGGCGGTCGTAGCGACGACGGATCGCCTCGCGCCATACGGGATCTTCGCCGCCGCTCTCGGCCTCGCGCTCGAAGCGCAGACGGTCGCCACGCAACGCGCGCAGCAAGACAGGATCGAGGTCCGACTCCGCCGCGAGTGGCCGGGCACCCCACACCCTGCCGAGATACTCCACAAACGCGTCGACAGCACCAGGATCGATCTGCGGGGTCTTCATCGACGGCCCTCGGCAATCTCGCGCCGGGCCGCAGCCAGTCGTGCCGCGAGAGCAGGATCCGTCTGCGATCGCTCGACAATTGCAGCGGCAAGCCGCACGGCGGCCTCAGCCGGTGGCTCGGTCCCCGTCAGCGCCACCTCGGCGGCACCGGTTAACGAGCCGGCACCCGAGGCCGCGAGCAACGCCTCGACGCGAGGACTCAACCGTGGCGGTATGCGATCGCCTTGCGGGCGAGGACGACGCGGCTCGACGGCACCCCGCTCGCGCAGGATGCGGCTGATCTGCACCTGCACGCTGCCAACCGACGCCAGTCCGTTCTGCGCAGCGAACTCGTGGGCAAACTCGCTCCATGGCCGCGTGTCAGTCTCTGGGCGCGCGTCGATCGCGGTGCGCAGGAGCGCGGCCGTCGACGTTCGCTTTTTCGAAACACCACTCATCCGCGAACTATCCCACGCGAGGGTTGAACCGTGTCGCGCAACGCAGCGCTTAGACGACGCGTTGCGTCGGCAGGAGCAGACGTTCGGCGACGGTGATTACGCGCTGACGCACTTCGGCACCACTGACATCGCTGTCCATCGCAAAGACCTGCAACGCCATCCCGTCAAGCACCCCAGAGAGTACGTCGGCAATATCTTCGGGCGAGAGCGCAGGCACAAACTCACCGAGCTGCTCACCTTCACGGATCGTCTCGGCAATCTGCTCGCGCCAGCGCAACATCGAGCGATACGTCGTGCCGCGTAGCTCGCGATCCTTGAGCGCAGCGCCGGTGAAGTCCAGCCACATGCGCCACGAATCGTGGCGCTCCCCGATGCGAATGCTGGTGAAGGTCAGAAGCCCCTCAAGCCGAGACCAGGGAGTGCCCTCCCCCTGTTTGAGGATCTTGACCTGCTCGTCGATATCTTCGATCCACTGCACGAGTGCCTCGGACAACATGCGGCTGCGCGTGCCGAAGTGGTGCTGCAGTGTGCCCACCGCAACGCCGGCTTCCTCGGCCACATCTTGGAAGCGCGTGCCGGCGTATCCACGGCGCGCGATGACGCGTGTCGTCGCAGCGAGGAGATCGGCACGGCGCTCTGCCGACACCTCACTCGCAACTTGGCCATCACGAATCCGCGAGTTCGGCATTTGGGTAGCGTCGGGGGATTTCCCTGCAAAGTCAAACAATTTGTGTCAAATCGACGCTGAGCAGAGCTTTATTTGTGTCCCCACTTGCTTGCAATCTGCGCGATCGCAGTCACAATATGACGGTACGGGAGAGAGGGAGAGAAACGTGGACGGACATATCGTGCTCGACGCAGTGACGAAGGCGTTCGGAGAAAACGTCGTCGTCAACAACATCGATCTCAGCATCGGTGAGGGCGAGTTCTTCTCGATGCTTGGTCCATCCGGCTGCGGCAAAACAACGACACTGCGCATGATCGCCGGCTTCGAGGTGCCGACCGAAGGGTCGATCATCTTGACCGGCACCGACGTGACGCGCGTCCCGCCAGCCAAGCGAAACGTCAACATGGTCTTCCAGGCCTACGCGCTCTTCCCCCACATGACGGTGCAAGAGAACGTCGAGTTTGGGTTGCGCATCAAGCGCGTCAAGCGTGACGAAGTGCGTGCGCGAACCGCAGAGGCGATCGAGTCCGTGCAGCTTGAGGGCTTCGAAGCTCGCAAGCCCGCCCAGCTCTCTGGCGGCCAGCAGCAGCGCGTCGCCTTGGCCCGTGCACTCGTCAATCGTCCCGCCGCACTTCTCCTCGACGAGCCGCTCGGCGCGCTCGACATGAAACTTCGCAAGGAGATGCAGCACGAGCTCAAGGCCATCCAAGTTCGTACTGGCACGACGTTCGTCTACGTGACGCACGACCAGGAAGAGGCACTGACGATGTCCGACCGCATTGCGGTCATGAATAACGGCATCGTCGAGCAGTGCGCCGGACCTCGCGAGATTTACGAGCACCCGAGCACCGCCTTCGTCGCGGGCTTCATCGGCACCTCGAACATCGTCAACCTGCGCGTCGACCGGTCGGTCGACGGCAACGCCGTGATGGACGTCTCGGAGGGCAACCGCATCGTGGCCAAGTCGGACGCCAAGGCCGGCGAGTCGCTGCAGGTAACCGTCCGCCCCGAGAAGATCCACCTCAGCGCAGGTGGCCTCGGCGACGATGCCTCGATGGTCGGCGGTCGCATCTCGGACGTCGTGTACCTCGGTTCGATGACACAAATTATGGTCGACCTCGCCACGGGCGATTCGCTGACCGTCCATCGCCTCAACGACGAGGCGACAGCGACGGAGGCCAAGGTCGGCGACACGGTCACCCTGCATTGGGCGGCCGCCAACAGCTTCGTGATCAAGGGCGTTCCCATGATCGCGGATAGCGGGGGAGAACCGGCGCTCACCGCACCGGACAATCACAACGGGAGGCACAACACATGAACGAGAACATGACTCGTAAGGGCTTCGTTGCCCTCACGGGTGCAACCGGCTTGGCTGCATTCCTGGCAGCTTGCGGCGGCTCCAGCTCTAGCTCGTCGAGCGGTGCGGCATCGGGCGACACAGCTGCGGGTAGCTCGGCTGCTGCTGCTGGCTTCGATCCAGCCAGCGAGCCCGGCGGCCCGATCGAGATCTTTACCTGGGCTGGCTACGACGCCAACGAGAAAGACGGACTGCCAGCCATGTGGGAGCAGTACCAGAAGGGTGAGTACAACAGCGCCTCGCCACTCAAGTTCACGTTCCTTGAGGACGATCAGCAGGCACTCGCCAAGGTCGCTTCGGGCTACGCGCCGGACATCATTCATCCCTGCATCGCGTACACGCAGCAGTGGAAGGACGCTGGGCTGATCCAGCCGCTCGATCTCGCGTTGCTGCCCGACTGGGACGGCATTCCGGACCCAATCAAGGCCGGTGGCGTGATCGACGGTACGCCGTACCACATGCCGTTCGACGTTGGTTTCTCGTGCCTTACCTACGACGCCGACAAGATCAACTTCGACAAGGTCGGTGGCAAGGAGTCCTGGGAGGTGCTGCTCGACAGTACGTTCAAGGGTCGCATGGCACTCTTCTCGGACGACGTCGCGATCATCAAGATTGGCCACCTAATCAACAAGGGTGCCGTCGATCCAAACGTCATGACGCAAGAGGAAATCGATGCTGCAAAGGCAACGGCGCTCAAGATCAAGCCCAACCTGCGCAACTA
>JBAXOM010000013.1:0-27179 GCA_037133215.1 Thermoleophilia bacterium
GTTCCGCCACGCTCGACGTCCGCCCGAGCGATCAGCTCGCCGGACGCGTGCTGGCCTTGGACGTCACGATCGGTGGCAACGAAACGCTGCCGAGTGGCACGCCGATCAGCCGCTCGTTCGCACACGAGTTGTACGAAGAGAAGTTCCGTCACGTCGAGGCAGCTCTCGCCAAGATCGACGACGAGGTCAAGAAGGCTGGCAAGGATCCCGATCCGATCGCGCTCGCCAAGTCTGTCGGCCTAACGGACCTTGCTGAGGTCTTCAAGCGCGAGAACAAGGGCGAGGATCCGTACTTCACGCTCGAGGCAATCGACGACATGAAGAACCCGGAGAAGTTCCTCCGGCGTCTCGAGGAGGAGGGCTATCCCTCCAAGCCGCATGCCGATCGTACGCCCGAAGAGGTGCGCATCCTTCAGATCCGCACACTCGCCTGGGCGCTGAACGAGAAGGTCGATGCCGAGTGCACCGTGCCGGTGCGCAGCGTGCTCACCTGCAACGCCGAGATCGGCGTTTGCGGTGCCTGCTACGGCGTCATGCCAGCAACGGGTAGTCGCTCTGAGGTCGGTGACGCAGTCGGCATTATCGCCGCGCAGTCGATCGGCGAGCCGGGTACTCAGCTGACCATGCGTACGTTCCACACGGGCGGCGTCGCCGGCTCCGACATCACGCACGGCTTGCCGCGCGTCGTCGAGCTGTTCGAGGCCCGCACGCCGAAGACGCCGGGTGCTGTTGCCCACGTCGACGGTCGTGTGATTCGCCGCGCCAAGCTGACGGGGCAGTTCGTCTTCGTCTTGCCGCTGCGCGACGACATCGAGGTCCGTGAGGTCAAGGGTGAAGGTACTGTCATCTTCTACCGTGGCGAGCGTATGACGCGTACGCTGCACGAGTGGCTGACGAAGGGCATTCCGTACTCGCGCTCCGCTGAGGAGATCGTCGAGGATGGTCAGATCGTGGTGCGTGGACAGCAGATTGTGAACGGCGTGCTCGCCGCTCCCGACCTGATGGCAACGGGTCTCGATCGTGCCACGCGCTACCTGACCGAAGAGGTCCAGCGCGTGTACCGCGACCAGGGCGTGGAGATCAACGACAAGCACATCGAGGTCATCGCACGTCAGATGACGCGTCGTGTGCTCGTGGACTTCCCGGGCGACACGGATTATCTGCCGGGTCAGCTCGTCGAGGTCTCCGACTTCGTTGCGAACCGTGCAGCACTCGAGAAGAAGCAGACCAAGGTCAAGAAGACCGAGGTGCCAACGGGTGAGCAGCAGGTGCTTGGTATCACCAAGGCCTCGCTCGCCACTGAGAGCTTCCTCTCGGCGGCCTCCTTCCAGGAGACCACCAAGGTGCTGACGGATGCTTCGATCGAAGGCAAGACCGACCATCTGCTCGGCCTCAAGGAGAACGTGATCATCGGTAAGTTGATCCCGGCTTCGACGGGTCTCAAGCAGTACCGCAACATCGAGATCGAGCCGCGCGAGCCGTGGACGCCAGAGATCATTGGCATCCCCGAGTTCGACGACGATCTTGGTATCGCTGGCGAGGAAATCGAGCCGATGATCGGCCTCGAAGAGCGCCTCGAAGGCGATAGCGGTCTCAACTAGAGCAGCAAGCGAAGGCCCCGTGTCCCTCGGCAAGAGCCGGGGGACACGGGGCCTTTTTTGTGGATCAGCTTTGCTTTGGGGTCAGGCCCCTAAGCAAAGTTGGCCCTACGGGCCGTCTTTGGATTTCGGTCTCGGTAACGTTGCTTAGGGACCTGACCCCAAGCAAAGCTGATCCTTGGCTGACGAGCTAGCTCGTCGATCAAATGTCCAGATCGGGGCTGACCCCTTCTGGACATTCGTGGCCAGGGCTTGCCTCAGGGCGCAAAAGTCGCAACAATCGCCCGAATCACAATGGGGAGGCTCGCGATGGTGGGGATGGGACGACGACGTGGAGTGCTCGCACTCGTTTTAGTGGCAGTGATCAGCGCCGTCGCGCTGCCGGCACTAGGCGAGGCTGGCGCACGGGCGATCAAGGCGACAATTGGGACCGCCAACATCAAGAACGGTGCGGTTACGAACGCCAAGATTCACAAAGGAACGCTGCTCTACACCGCGTTTAAGCGCGGCCAGGTCGCCCGAGCGAATCTGGCGGGGATCAAAGCAGGAGGTGTCCTGACTGGAACCTATCCACGGCCGGGTCTTGCTGTCGGCAGCGTCAAGGCCTCTGCAATTGCGACAGGCGCGGTTGGTAGCGCGGAGCTTGCCGCAGGTGCCGTCGGCTCGGCTGCGCTCGCAGCAGGGGCTGTGCGCGCGTCAGACATCGCTAACGGTTCGATCGGGCCCAGCAAGATCGCTGCCAATAGTATCGGCCGGGATCAACTCGCCAAGGGTGGTGTAGGGTCGAGCGAGATTGCAGCTGGCGCAGTCGGGGTCTCTGAACTGGCGCCGCTCCCGGGAGCCCGTGCCTATCGGGCCGCGCCCATCAGCGTCGCCAGCGGTGTCGTGACGGAAATCGCTCTGACCGATACCGCTTACAACCGCGACGGTGTTTGGTCGACCGGCCAGCCGACTCAGATGCGAGCGCCCTTCACCGGCATCTACGCGGTCACCGGTGGTGTCTTGTTCCAGAACAACGGTGCGGGAACCCGTGGCATCTGGATCATTCCCGCGGGGGACCCGGCCAATCCGTTTGCCGGCGAGCAGCAGAGCGCGGTCAATGTTGGTGGGCAGCCGTCGGAGCTAAACGTTTCGACGATTCTCAAGTTGAACGCCGGCGAGGCCGTCAGTATCGCTGTCATTCAGACCTCGGGCGAGGCAATCCAGGTCCTTGGAAATGGCCAACGCACGGCTCTAGGACTACAACTGCTGACACCGTGAGGCGCAGTACCCCACCCGTTGCGAGGATTCTGTCCGACGCATCGCGTATACCTCCGTTTATACACAGACAGCCTTGAATCCTCGGAATCTTGGCTGTAAGACACGTCCACAGCGGATCCGGCCCGTCATGGGTGACGGTTGTCGTTTGGCGCTTTTGCTGAGGTGCCGTAAGGTTCCCGGGCTGCGACTTTGGTCGCACTCGTACACGTGCGTCTTCGGGCGCCAACCCCAACCGGACTTCGAGGTCCATGCCCACTATCAATCAGCTCGTGCGCAAGCCGCGCACGCCAGAGAAGTCGAAGTCGAAGACACCCGCGTTGAAGGGTGCCCCGCAGAAGCGTGGCGTCTGCACGCGCGTCTACACGACCACCCCGAAGAAGCCGAACTCGGCGCTTCGTAAGGTTGCCCGTGTTCGACTCTCGAACGGCATGGAAGTCACCGCCTACATCCCAGGCATCGGCCACAACCTGCAGGAGCACTCCGTTGTGCTGATCCGCGGTGGTCGCGTGAAGGATCTCCCGGGCATCCGCTACAAGGTCGTACGGGCAGCACTTGATACATCCGGCGTTGCTGATCGCAAGCAGGCTCGCTCCAAGTACGGCGCAAAGAAGTCGTAGAGCTATGCCACGCCGAGCAGACATTGTCCCCCGCGAGCTGATTCCCGATCCGGTCTATGGATCGACGCTGGTCACCCAGGTGATCAACAAGGTGATGCTTGACGGCAAGCGATCGACCGCTGAGAGCATCGTGTACGGCGCCCTCACCATCGTTGGTGAGAAGTCCGGCCGCGATCCGCTTGAGGTGCTCGACCAGGCAATCAAGTCCGTCACGCCCGTCTTGGAGACCCGCAGTCGCCGCGTCGGTGGTGCGAACTACCAGGTTCCTGTTGAGGTTCCTGTTCGTCGCGCCCGGACGCTGGCAATCCGCTGGATCGTTACGTTCGCCCGTCAGCGCCGTGAGCGTGGCTCGCACGAGCGTCTCGCCGCTGAGATTCTGGACGCAACGAATCAGCAGGGTGGCGCGTTCAAGCGCAAGGACGACATCTACCGAATGGCGCAAGCCAATAAGGCCTTCGCGCACTACCGCTGGTAATTAACATGACTACCGTTATCGAAACACAGACTGAGTCCACCGCGCCGCGCGCGGATCAGTTGGACCTGTACCGCAACATCGGCATCATGGCCCACATCGATGCGGGCAAGACCACCGTCACCGAGCGCGTCCTGTTCTACACGGGCCGCACCCACAAGTTGGGCGAGGTGCACGAGGGTGGCGCAACGATGGACTGGATGGTCCAGGAGCAAGAGCGCGGCATCACGATTACCTCGGCTGCCACGACGGCTCTGTGGAGCGGTCATCGCATCAACATCATCGATACACCCGGGCACGTGGACTTCACCGTTGAGGTGGAGCGCTCGTTGCGCGTGCTCGATGGTGCTGTCGCTGTCTTCGACTCTGTTGCTGGTGTTCAGCCCCAGTCCGAGACCGTTTGGCGCCAGGCCGACAAGTACAGCGTGCCGCGCATCGCGTTCGTCAACAAGATGGACCGCGTCGGTGCCGACTTCGATTACGTCAAGTCTACGATCATCGATCGCCTCGGAGCCAATCCGGTTGCCATCCAGATCCCGATCGGTGCCGAGGATAACTTCGCCGGCATGGTCGACCTAGTGCGCATGGTTGCGATCAACTTCGACATCGACGACCGGGGCCTGTCTTGGACTGAGTCCGAGCCAGAGGGCGACCTGTTGGCCGCCGCGACCAAGGCGCGCCACGAGCTGATCGAAGCCGTCGCCGACCACAACGAAGACATCATGATGGCGTTCCTTGAGGATCAGCCAGTCGACAACAACGATCTGATCGGTGCGATCCGCGCCGCGACGCTCGACCTGTCGATCACGCCGCTCTTGTGCGGCTCGGCCTTCAAGAATAAGGGCGTCCAGCAGATGCTCGACGCCGTCGTCGCCTACCTGCCGAGCCCGCTCGACATTCCGCCTGTTACCGGCCTCAAGCCGCGCACGGACGAAGAGGTCATCCGCGAGGCTACCCTTGACGCACCGTTCGCCGCCCTCGCCTTCAAGGTGATGAGCGATCCGTTCGTCGGCAAGCTGACCTACTTCCGCGTCTATTCCGGCCGGCTTAGCGCCGGGTCGCCGATCTACAACTCGTCGACGGACAAGAAAGAGCGCGTCGGGCGCATCCTCCAGATGCACGCCAACCACCGCGAGGAGCGCGATGAGGTCGGTGCCGGCGAGATCGCCGCAGCCGTCGGCCTCAAGTCGACCACGACGGGTGACACGCTGTGCGACGAGAAGCAGCCCGTTTTGCTCGAGTCGATCATCTTCCCCGAGCCCGTGATCGAGGTTGCGGTTGAGCCGAAGACGAAGGCCGACCAGGACAAGCTCGCCACCGCACTGCAGCGTCTCTCGGAAGAGGACCCCACGTTCCGCGTCAAGACTGACGAAGAGACGGGCCAGACGCTGATTGCTGGCATGGGCGAGCTTCACCTTGAGATCATCGTTGACCGTCTGATGCGCGAGTTCGCCGTCGACGCCAACGTTGGTAAGCCGCAGGTTGCGTACCGCGAGACGATTCGTAAGAACGTCGAGAAGGTGCAAGGCAAGTTTGTTCGCCAGTCCGGTGGTCGTGGCCAGTACGGCGACGTCTGGTTGCGCGTTGAGCGCGCCGAGCCGGGTGCAGGCTTCTCGTTCGAGAGCAAGATCGTCGGTGGCGTCGTGCCGAAGGAGTACCACAAGGCTGTCGGTGAAGGTGCCCGTGAGGCACTCAACACTGGTGTCATTGCAGGCTTCCCGGTTGTCGACGTCAAGGTCCAATTGATCGACGGCACCTTCCACGATGTTGACTCCTCGGAAATGGCCTTCAAGATTGCTGGCTCGATGGCCCTCAAGGAGGGCCTGCGCCGCGGTGATTCCGCGCTGCTCGAGCCGATCTTCACGGTCGAAGTTGTGACCCCCGAGGAGTACATGGGCGACGTGATCGGCGACCTCAACAGTCGTCGTGGCCGCGTTGAGGGCATGGAGCCCCGCGGCAACGCCCAGGTCATCACCGCTCGCGTCCCGTTGTCGGAAATGTTCGGCTACGCGACCGACTCGCGCTCCCTCTCGCAGGGCCGCGCAACGTACACCATGCAGTTCCTGCATTACGAGGAAGTGCCGAAGAACATCGCCGAAACGATTACGGCGAAGGCCTAACCGGCCACCTCTAGTTCAGTCAACCACCTACGTCCACCAGAACCAGACAAACCGCACCAGCCCAGGGAACCCGGGAGAAGATAATGTCCAAGCAGAAGTTCGAGCGAAACAAGCCCCATCTCAATGTCGGCACCATCGGTCACATCGACCATGGCAAGACGACGTTGACCGCTGCAATCACGAAGGTCCTTGCCGAGCGCAATGGCACCGGCGCCGTCCGTGACTTTGCATCGATCGACAACGCTCCCGAGGAGCGCGAGCGCGGCATCACGATCAACACCGCGCACGTTGAGTATGAGACTGCTAGCCGTCATTACGCCCACGTCGATTGCCCGGGCCATGCCGACTACATCAAGAACATGATCACGGGTGCCGCCCAGATGGACGGCGCAATCCTGGTCGTGTCCGCTGCTGACGGCCCGATGCCGCAGACGCGCGAGCACATCCTCCTGGCCCGCCAGGTCGGCGTTCCGTACATCGTTGTCGCCCTCAACAAGGCCGACATGGTGGACGATCCCGAGATGCTCGAGCTCGTCGAGCTCGAGGTTCGCGAGTTGCTCTCCAAGTACGAGTTCCCGGGTGACGACATTCCGGTGATCCAGGTCTCCGCTCTGAAGGCGCTCGAGGGCGACAAGGAGTGGGAGGACAAGATCATCGAGTTGATGGACGCCGTCGACTCCTACATTCCGGAGCCCGTCCGTGACACGGACAAGCCGCTCCTGATGGCAATCGAGGACGTCTTCACGATCACCGGTCGTGGCACCGTCGTGACGGGCCGCATCGAGAAGGGCGTCGTCACCGTCGGTGACGAAGTCGAGATCGTGGGCCTCAAGGACACGCAGAAGACGACCGTTACCGGCGTCGAGATGTTCAACAAGGATCTTGATCGTGGCGAGGCTGGCGACAACGCTGGCTGCCTCGTTCGTGGCCTCAAGCGCGAGGACGTCGAGCGCGGTCAGGTTCTTGCGAAGCCCGGTTCGATCACCCCGCACACTGACTTCGAGGCGGACATCTACGTCCTCACGAAGGAAGAGGGTGGCCGTCACACGCGTTTCCTCTCGGGCTACCGCCCGCAGTTCTACTTCCGCACGACGGACGTCACCGGCTCCGTTGTCCTGCCTGAGGGCACGGACATCTGCCTGCCGGGTGACCGCACGTCGATCAAGGTCGAGCTGATTCAGCCGATCGCCATGGACGAGGGCCTCCGCTTCGCAATCCGCGAAGGTGGCCGCACCGTCGGCGCCGGCGTCGTCACGAAGATCATCAAGTAACTCAATTGGCTGAGCAGAAAATCCGCATCCGCCTTAAGGGCTACGACCACCAGACGCTGGATCGGTCGGCAAAGGACATCGTCGAGACGGCGGTGCGCTCCGGCGCGACCGTCTCCGGCCCTGTGCCGTTGCCGACCGAGAAGAACGTCTACTGCGTGATCCGATCTCCGTTCAAGGACAAGGATTCGCGGGAACACTTCGAGATCCGCACACACAAGCGGTTGATCGACATCCATTCCCCCACGCCGAAGACGGTCGATTCGCTGATGCGACTTGATCTGCCAGCCGGCATCGACATCGAGATCAAGCTTTAAATCATGAAAGCAATCATCGGACGCAAATTGGGCATGACCCAGCTCTTCACGGAGGACGGCGCGCGCTTGGCCGTGACCGTGATCGAGGCGGGCCCGTGCCCGATCGTCGGTGTGCGCACGCTTGACATCGATGGCTACGACGGTGTTCAGCTCGCGTACCAAACAGTTGATCTGACGGATCTTTCCAAGCCGGAAGCGGGCCATCTCAAGAAGGCCGGCGTCGGACCGCATCGTCATCTGACGGAGTTCCGCGGTACGACCGACCTCGCCGTTGGCGAGGCCGTGACCGTTGGTGTGTTCGGCCCTGGCGATCACGTCAAGGTCTCGGGCACCAGCGTCGGTAAGGGTTTCGCAGGCACGATTAAGCGCCACGGCTTTAGCCGCGGCCCGGTCAGCCACGGCTCGCACAACGTGCGTGCCCCTGGCTCGATTGGTCAGTCGGCGTGGCCGTCCCGCGTGTTCAAGGGCAAGCGCATGGCTGGGCAGATGGGCAACAAGCGCATCACGCAGCGCGGCCTGACCATCATCGACGTCGATCCCACCCGCAACGTGCTGCTCGTCTCGGGCGCGATTCCGGGTGCCAAGGGTTCGCTCGTCGAAATCCGAGAGGATGTTCACTGAGATGGCGCTTACCGCTCCCATCATTGGCGGCAAGGGCACTGTCCCGCTGCCCGCTAGCGTCTTCGCTGTTGACGTTGCACCCGGCCTGCTGCATGAGGTCGCCAAGGCGGAGGCCGCTGGCCGTCGTCAGGGCACCCACGCCACCAAGACCCGCGCGATGGTCAAGGGTGGACGTGCCAAGCCGTTCCGTCAGAAGGGCACCGGCCGCGCCCGCCAGGGTACGACGCGTGCTGCCCAGTTCACCGGTGGTGGCATCGTCTTCGGCCCGCAGCCGCGTTCGTACGCGGTCAAGGTCAACAAGAAGGCGTACAAGAAGGCTCGCTGCATGGGCTTTAGTCAGCACGCGGGCGCCGGCACGATTGGCGTCTTCGAGGCCGACCAGTTCTCCGCTCCCAAGACCAAGGACGCGTTGCGTCTGGTCGAGGGTTGGAGCGACGCGTCGCTCGTCGTCGTCGTCGGCTCCGAGGAAGAGGCCGCAGCACTGTCCTTCCGCAACATTCCGCGCTCGTCCGTGCTGACGCCCGTCGAGGTTGGTCTGACCGACCTCTTGTGGGCCCGCCGGCTGCTCGTTTCGAAGCAGGCGCTGGCAGAGATCGTGCAGTCTCTCGAGTCCGCACCGACCAAGGATGAGGTGACGGCATGAAGTCGACTACACCCGACGCACACGCTGTGCTCCTCGCACCCGTCGTGAGCGAGAAGAGCTATTCGTTGACCGAGGACGGCAAGTACACGTTCCGCGTGCATCCCGATGCGCACAAGACGCAGATCCGTCAGGCCGTTGAGGAGATCTTCAACGTCAACGTGGTCGACGTTCACATCATCAAGGTGCCGAGCAAGCCGAAGCGCCGCGGCCAGTTCCAGGGCATTCGTCCTGGTGGCAAGAAGGCGATCGTCAAGCTCGCCGAGGGCCAGTCCATTCCGATCTTCGAGGGAGTTGCATAATGGGCGTTCGATCTTTCCGCCCGACCTCGCCAGGTCGCCGCTTCATGACCGTGTCCGACTTCGCCGAAGTGACGAAGTCGACCCCGGAGAAGAGCCTGCTCGCGCCGACTCATCGCCATGGTGGTCGTAACAACAATGGTCGCATCACGACGCGTCATCAGGGTGGTGGCCACAAGCGCCGCTATCGCATCATCGATTTCAAGCGGCTTAAGGACGGCGTGCCCGCAAAGGTCGCCGCGATTGAGTACGACCCGAATCGTTCCGCCCGCATCGCTCTGCTCCACTACGTGGACGGCGCCAAGGCCTACATCGTTGCTCCGGTCAACCTTGAGGTTGGCTCGATGGTGTCGTCGGGTCCCGAGGCTGACATCAAGCCGGGCAACGCTCTGCCACTCGCGAACATCCCGACCGGCACCACGGTGCATTGCGTCGAGTTGCGTCCTGGTCAGGGTGCCCGCATGTGCCGCTCCGCTGGTACGAGCGCACAGCTCGTCGCCAAGGAAGGCGATAGTGCTCTGCTGCGTCTGCCGTCCGGCGAGCTTCGCCGCGTGCCGGCCACGTGTCGCGCCACGATCGGCCAGGTCGGCAACACAACGCACGAAAACGAAGTCGGTGGCAAGGCTGGTCGCGCCCGTTGGGCCGGCAAGCGCCCAGGCGTTCGTGGTACCGCAATGAACCCTGTCGACCATCCACATGGTGGCGGCGAGGGTAAGGGCAAGGGATCGCATCCCGTCACCCCGTGGGGCAAGCCGACGCTTGGTCGTCGTACCCGCGATCCGAAGAAGGCATCGTCCGCTGACATCGTTCGTGGTCGGCGCCGAGGGAAGGGCCGCAAGTAATGTCGCGATCGTCGAAAAAGGGTCCGTACGTGGACGAACGTCTCTTCAAGCGCATCGAAGAGCAGAACGCCACCAAGGAACGCAAAATGTTGAAGACCTGGTCGCGCGCGTCGACCATCTTCCCGGAGATGGTTGGTCACACGATCGCGGTGCACGATGGCCGCAAGCACGTGCCGGTCTTTATTTCCGAGTCCATGGTTGGTCACAAGCTCGGCGAGTTCGCTCCTACGCGAACCTACCGTGGCCACGTGGCCGACAAGCAGTCGAGGCGCGGCTGAGATGGCTGATAAGCGCTTCAGCTTTGCGAACACCGGACTGGTCCGCGCCGAGGCGCGTCACGTCCGCTCGTCCGCACGCAAGGTTCGCCTCGTGCTCGAGGACATTCGCGGTCGTTCTGTGATCGACGCGCGCAAGCAGCTCCTGTTCTCGCCACGTGCCGTGGCTAAGGACATTGAGCTCGTGCTGCGCTCTGCCGTCACGAACGCCGAAGTCAATCATGGCCTCTCGCCTGACGATCTCGTGATTCACGAGGCGTTTGCGAACGAGGGCGTCACGATCAAGCGCTTCAAGCCACGTGCTCGTGGTCGCGCCAGCAAGATTCGTAAGCGCACGGCCCACATCACGATCCTGCTTCGCTCGCTTTCGGGCGGCACGGTGATTGAGACCACGGCTGACGGTGCATTCGAAGTTGCGACACCGAAGAAGGCGGGCGACTCCGCCCGCTCGAAGCGCGTCGCCGCGTCGAAGAAGGCCGACGGGGCAGAGGTTGCTACCGACGTCGCCGAGGTCGCTGAGAAGCCGAAGGCCGCAGCGAAGCCGAAAGCTGCCGCGAAGCCAAAGGCGCCGGCGAAGCCGAAGGCCGAGCCGACTGAGGCCGCTGCTGCTGAGAAGCCAAAGGCCGCTGCGAAGCCGAAGGCTCCTGCAAAGCCAAAGGCACCCGCGAAGCCAAAGGCTGCGGCTGCTGACGGTACTGCTGAGAAGAAGCCGGCTGCGCCGCGTAAGCGCGCACCGAAAGCTGCACCGCCGAAGACGGATACCCCCGACGGGGAGAAGGACTGACCATGGGCCAGAAAGTACATCCAGGTGGCCTGCGCGTCGGGATCATCCACGACTGGAAATCCAATTGGTGTTCGGATCGCGAGTTCGCCCGCTATCTCGGCGAAGACATCAAGATTCGCGAGCACATTCACAACAAGCTGAGCCATGCTGGCCTTTCGGATATTCATATCCGCAAGGACTCGCAGAAGATCACGATCGACATCTACACGGCCCGTCCGGGCATCGTGATCGGTAAGTCCGGTATCGAAGTTGATGCTCTCCGCAAGGAAGTGCATGCGATCACCGGTCGTGCCGTGCAGATCAACATCAACGAGATCAAGCGCCCCGAGTTGGATGCGCGCCTGATGGCGCAGTCCGTCGCAGAGCAGCTGCAGAATCGCGTCGCTTTCCGCCGCGCGATGAAGCGCTCGATGCAGTCGGCTGTGCGTTCTGGCGCCCAGGGCGTCCGCATCAAGTGTGGCGGTCGTCTGGGTGGCGGCGAGATGTCGCGCACCGAGCAGTACTCGGAGGGTCGCGTGCCGCTTCAGACGCTGCGCGCCGATATCGATTATGGCTTCGCTGAGGCCAAGACGACCTACGGCCGCATCGGCGTGAAGGTCTGGATCAATAAGGGCGAGATCATGCCTGAGGGCTACGAGTCGGCTGACGTCGGCGCAACGCGCCTCGGCGAGGTCGACGCTCGACGCCGCAAGGGTGGCGCCAAGGGTGCCATCGAAGAGCTCGGACCTGCACGGCCCAAGGGTCGTCGTGGTGCACCGGGCGGTGGCGCTGGTGGACCTGGTGGTGGCGACCGCAATGACCGCGGTGGCGATCGTCGTCCACGTGGCGGCGGTGGCGCTGGTGGTCCCGGTGGACCGAACCAGCCACGCCTGAGTGGTCCGTCCGTTCCGGCCGGCCGTCGTGCCCGTCCCAAGCCCGAGACGCCTGAAGTGGTCGAAGAGACCATCGTGGACGAAGTCATCGTCGAGGAGATCATCGAGACTCCGGTCAACGAGGCGCCTGTCGCTGAGGCCGCAGTTGAGGTTGCCGTCGAAGAGGCTGTCGTCGAGACGCCCGCTGAGGCTGTTGCCGAAGAGGTTGTCGTCGAGGCCGTCGCCGAAGAGGCTCCCGCTGAAGAAGCTGCTGCTGCCGAAGAGGCACCCGCAGCCGAGGCGCCTGCCGACGAGGAGGCTGGTTCCTGATGTTGATGCCACGACGTGTCAAGCATCGTCGCGTTCATCGCGGCCGCCGCACCGGCGAGACGAAGGGTGGCGCTCGCGTCAACTTCGGCGAGTACGGTCTGAAGGCGATGGAAGAGGGCTGGGTCACGGCCCGCCAGATCGAGGCTGCTCGTATTGCCATGACCCGCAAGATCAAGCGCGGTGGCAAGGTCTGGATCACGATTTTTCCCGATAAGCCCGTCACGAAGAAGCCTGCCGAGACCCGCATGGGCTCTGGTAAGGGCTCCCCGGAGTTCTGGGTCGCCGTTGTGCGTCCTGGCCGCGTGATGTTTGAGCTCGCTGGTGTACCTGAGCCGTTGGCGCGTGACGCGCTCCGACTCGCCGCCCAAAAATTGCCGATCCGGTGCGCGTTTGTGACTCGAGAGGGTGATCTCTTTGAAGGCTAATGAAATCCGAGAGTTGAGTCCTGACGACGTTACGAAGCGGATGCAGGAGGCTCGACAAGAGCTGTTCAATCTGCGCTTCCAGCACGCCACGGGAGCGCTCGAGAATACGTCCCGGTTGACGTTGGTCAAGCGCGAACTCGCGCGGCTGCTGACGATCCAGGGCGAGCATGCAGAGAAGCAGGCAGAACAGCAGGAAGGTGGAGCACGGTGAGCGACGAGAACGAGACCCCAGACGTGGAGGAGACTCCCGTCGAGGAAGCCGCTCCTGTGGAAGCTGCCGCCGAGGAGACTCCTGTAGAGGAGGCTGCTCCTGAAGCTGCTGCTGAAGAGGCACCGGCTGAAGAGGCTGCCGCTGATGCTGCTACTGAAGAGGCTGCTGCTGAAGAGGCACCGGCTGAAGAGGCACCTGCTGAAGAGGCTGCTGCTGAAGAGGCTGCTGCTGAAGAGGCCGCTGCTGAAGAGGCTGCTCCTGTCAAAGAGAAGAAGAAGCGCGGTCCGCGCTCGCCCCGTCCGCGCCGTGTGCGCACGACGGCTGCCGAGCGCGCCGAGCTTCGCAAGAAGTCGGCCGAGGCGCGCAAGCGTCGTCGCGGCGAGTCCAAGGGCGGCGCCTACGTGCGCACGCCGGCGGAGGAGACCGAGGCTGGCCGTCGCCGAGAGCGTCGTGGCGTCGTCACGTCGAACAAGTCGGAGCAGACCATCACGGTCCGCGTTGACGTCCTCAAGGCACACCCGAAGTACAAGAAGATCATGCGCCGCTCGATGACGTTGCACGCGCACGACGAGAAGAATGCCGCCAACATTGGTGACACGGTTCGCGTCGTCGAGACACGTCCGCTGTCGCGCACGAAGCATTGGCGTCTGGTCGAGATCGTTGAGGTGGCCAAGTGATCCAGCAGGAATCCCGACTCCGCGTGGCCGATAACACCGGCGCTCGCGAGATCCTCTGCATCCGTGTTCGCGGCGGTTCGCACCGTCGTTATGCACGCGTGGGGGACATCATCATCGCCACCGTCAAGCAGGCAACGCCGCACGGCGCCGTCAAGAAGGGTGAGGTTGTCCACGCTGTGGTCGTCCGCACCACGAAGGCGCACCACCGTGACGACGGCACGAACATTCGCTTCGACGACAACGCTGCCGTGATCATTGATCCGGCCGGCAACCCTCGTGGAACGCGTATCTTTGGACCCGTCGCACGTGAGCTGCGTGAGCGCAACTTCATGCGCATCGTCTCGCTCGCACCGGAGGTGCTCTGATGAGTAGCATCGGCATCAAGACGGGTGACACGATTGAGGTCGTGACCGGCAAGGATCGCGGCAAGCGCGGTAAGGTGCTCGCTGCCGACCCCGCAACCGCTCGCGTGATCGTTGAGGGTCGAAACATCGCCAAGCGCCACACGAAGCCGCGCCCCGTGCCGGGTTCGGGTGGTCAGCAGATGGCGCCAGGTGGCGTGCTCGACCAAGAGGCACCCCTGCGCCGTTCGAACGTGATGCTCGTCTGCCCGTCCTGTGACCAGGCAACACGCATCGGTAAAAAGGTGGGCGACGGACGTAACGTTCGCGTCTGCAAGAAGTGCGGAAACGACATCGATAAATGACCGACACTGCTACACACATTCCCCGGCTGAAAGAGCGCTACGAGCGCGAAATCAAGCCACGCCTGATCGAGAAGTTCGAATACACCTCCTCGATGCAGGCCCCCAAGATGATGAAGATCACGCTGAACATGGGCGTGTCCGACGCGAAGACCGATTCCAAGGCACTCGAGCACGCCGTTGCGCAGATGACCCAGATCGCGGGTCAGAAGCCGATTGTGACGATCGCCCGCAAGTCGATCGCCGGCTTCAAGCTGCGCGAAGGTATGCCAATTGGCTGCAAGGTCACGTTGCGCGGCGAGTCGATGTGGGAGTTCTACGATCGCCTCATCGCCGTCGCCCTTCCGCGCATCCGCGACTTCCGGGGCATCAGTCCCAAGTCGTTCGACGGTCGCGGCAACTTCTCGCTTGGCATTCGGGAGCAGATCATCTTCCCGGAAATTGATTACGACCGGATCGATCAGATCCGTGGCATGGATATCACCATCACTACGACCGCGGCAACCGACGAGGAAGCACGAGAACTGCTTCGCGAACTCGGCATGCCGTTCCGAGAGGCCTGAGTCAGGATATGGCAAAGACTGCCCTGCGCATGAAGGCCGCTCGCCCGGCCAAGTACAAGGTTCGCGCGTACTCGCGCTGCCAAAAGTGTGGCCGGCCGCGTGCCGTCTACAAGAAGTTCGGCCTATGCCGCATCTGCCTTCGGCAGCTTGCGCATGAGGGCGTAATCCCCGGAATGACAAAGTCGAGCTGGTAGCACCATGGTCAACGATCCCATCGCAGACATGCTGACCCGCATCCGCAATGCCAACACGGCGTTGCATGACAAGGTCATCATGCCGTCCTCGCGTAGCAAGCGCGAGATCGCCCGCATCCTCCTCGAAGAGGGCTACATCGTCTCGTGGTCCGAAGAGGCCGCGACGCCGCAGCCACTCCTCGTGGTCGAGTTGAAGTACGGCCGCAATCGTGAGCGCGTGATCTACGGGCTCAAGCGTGTTTCGAAGCCCGGGCGCCGCATGTATGCGCCGAAGGACCGGTTGCCCCGCGTCCTTGGTGGCCTCGGAACGGCCATCATGTCCACCTCTACTGGCGTCTGCACTGCGTCCGAGGCCGCTAAGCGCGGCGTCGGTGGCGAAGTGCTGTGCTTCATCTGGTGATCTCATGAGTCGAATTGGCCGCCGCATCATCAACGTTCCATCCGGAGTCACGATCGAGGTCGCCCCTGGGCGCGTCACCGTGACCGGTCCGAAGGGGACGCTCGAGCAGAACATCAACGCCGACATGAAGATCGTTGTCGACGAGGGTGTCATCACAATCGAGCGCCCAACCGATCGTCCGAACCATCGCGCTCTTCACGGACTCACGCGCTCCCTCGTCGCCAACATGGTCGAGGGTGTCGCGAACGGGTACGAGAAGCAGCTCGAGATTCAGGGTGTCGGTTACCGCTGTCAGGCACAGGGCAAGAACCTCGAGCTCGCGCTCGGGTACTCGCACGCTGTCAAGTACATCGCGCCTGAGGGAATCGAGTTCGAGGTGCCGCAGCCCACGCAGATCATCGTGCGCGGCATCGACAAGCAGCGCGTCGGCCAGGTCGCCGCGGAAATCCGAAAGCTCCGACCGCCAGAGCCCTACAAGGGCAAGGGCATTCGATACGTCGGCGAGCACGTGGTCCGAAAGGTCGGCAAGCGCGCGTAGCGTGCGGGGTACACCATGAGCAAAATGACTCCAGTCCAAGCACGACAGCGTCGCCACCGTCGGGTGCGCGGCACGATTACCGGTACCGCCGCGCGTCCGCGCCTGGCCGTCTTCCGATCCAATTCCGATATCTACGTGCAGGTGATCGACGACGTGACGGGCACCACCCTCGCGGCCGCCGATTCGCGCACGATCAAGTCCGGCGATAAGTCGGCCAAGGCCAAGGCTACGGGGCTGCTCATTGCTGAGCGCGCCAAGGCGGCAGGCATCAGCAACGTCGTCTTCGACCGCGGCGGGTTTCTCTATCACGGTCGTGTCAAGGCGCTCGCCGATGGTGCGCGCGAGGGAGGTCTCGAGTTCTGATGGCAAGTCGCGTCGGTACGGATGCACACGGGCGAGAGCTCCACGAGCGCGTCGTCGAGATCAATCGCGTCGCCAAGGTCGTCAAGGGCGGCCGCCGATTCTCCTTCACTGCGCTGGTCGTGGTCGGGGATGAAATCGAGCAGGTCGGCGTTGGCTATGGCAAGGCGAACGAGGTGCCAATGGCGATCCAGAAGGCGATCGAGGATGCCAAGAAGAATCTCTTCACGGTGCCGCGCCATCACACCACGATCACCCACCAGATTACTGGCGTCTATGGCGCTGGTCGCGTGCTGCTCAAGCCCGCTTCACAGGGTACGGGCGTGATCGCCGGTGCCGGCGTGCGCGCAGTGCTCGAGCTCGCTGGTATCAAGGATGTCCTGGCCAAGTCGCTGGGTACGTCGACACCGATCAATCTCTGCCGTGCGGCCGAGAATGGTCTGCGTAGCCTTCGTCGTCCAGAAGACGTCGCGGCTCTGCGTGGTAAGTCGGTGCACGAGATCCTTCCGCAGCGCGCTAAGAAGCCGGAATCGAATGCCGCGCCTGTCGTCGCTGCTGCATCGGAAGAGGTATCGGCGTGAGCTTGAAGGTCACCCAAGTTAAGTCGACGATCGGCGTTCAGCAGGAGCACCGCGGCACGTTGCGCGCGCTCGGTCTGCGCCGCATTGGCATGTCGCGCGTCCATACGGACTCCGCGTCGTTGCAGGGCATGCTGCATCAGGTGTCGTATCTTGTGAAGGTCGAAGAGGTAGATGCCAAATGACCGAACTCATTACACTCAGCAATCTGAGCCCCGCACCGGGTTCGACGAAGGCGCGCAAGCGCGTCGGTCGCGGCAACGGTAGCGGCACGGGCAAGACCTCTGGCCGTGGCCAGAAGGGTCAGAAGTCGCGTTCCGGCTCCCACAGCATGCGACCTGGCTTCGAGGGCGGGCAGATGCCGCTCTACATGCGCACCGGCAAGCTCCGCGGCCCGCACATGAAGAAGTCGATGCCGATGGGTCCCTTCCGCACGCAGACCGAGATCGTCAACATCGGTGATGTGGCCGAGAAGTTCCCGGCTGGCACCGTGGTCACGCCTGAAATGCTGGTTGCCTGTGGACTCCTGAGTCGCATCAAGCATCCGCTGAAGGTGTTGGGCGAGGGCGATATCACACACGCCCTAACGATCCATGCTCACGGGTTCTCCGCCTCTGCTAAGGCCAAGATCGAGGCTGCTGGCGGTACCGCTGCTGTCATCGAGCGCGCCCCGGCGGACGGATCTGACGCGTAGGCAGCGAGGATGCTGACCGCAGTTGTCAACTCGTTCCGGGTTCCGGAGCTTCGCAATCGCCTGCTGTTCACAGCGGTGATCCTGTTGCTTTACCGTGCCGGTTCGTGGCTGCCGACGCCAGGTGTCAATACCGCCGAGGTTCAGAACCTCTTTAGTGGTGGTGCCGGTTCGACGATTCTCGGCTACCTCAACATGTTCTCGGGTCAGGCGCTGAAGAACCTCTCGTTCTTCGCGCTCGGCATCATGCCGTACATCACGGCGTCGATCATCATGCAGTTGATGACGGTGGTTCTCCCGCAGTTGGAGGCCTTGCAGAAAGAAGGCGAGGCTGGGCAGAAGCGCATCACCCAGTACACGCGCTACCTCACCGTGGTCCTGGCCTTTTTGCAGTCGATTGGGTACGTGATTTTGTTCCACAACGGCTCGGTGATCGGTGGCACGAACTCGCTGACGAGCCTCACGCCGCGATCGTTCATCCTGATCGTCGTGACGCTGACGGCGGGTACGACCATCCTGATGTGGATGGGCGAACTGATCACACAGCGAGGTATCGGCAATGGCCAGTCGCTGTTGATCTTCGCCTCGATCCTCGTCTCGCTGCCGGTTGGCGTGCGGGCGTGGGCCAACTCGGGGACCTTCCAGAAGCTGTCCTTGCCGATCATCATCCTCGCCGTCGTGGTCGCGGTCGTCTACGTCAATGAGGGGCAGCGCCGGATCCCGATCCAGTACGCCAAACGCATGGTTGGCCGCCGCATGACTCAAGGCGGATCCACCTACATGCCACTGCGCGTCAACATGGCGGGCGTGATTCCGGTCATCTTTGCTGTCGCGGTGATGTTTCTGCCGCCGACGATCGGCCAGCTCGTGCCTTCGCTCAACTTTCTTGCGGACTGGTTCCAGCCGGCAAGTTGGGCTGCGATCATCTTCGAATTTCTGTTGATCGTGATGTTCTCGTTCTTCTACACGGCCGTGCAGTTCAACCCCGTTGAGCAGGCCGAGAACTTGAAGAAGTACGGCGGCTTCATTCCTGGCGTGCGGCCAGGTCGACCGACGGCGCAGTACCTCGATCGTGTGATGACGCGCCTGACATTGCCTGGCTCGCTGTTCCTCGGTTCGATCGCGGTCCTGCCAACGATCTTCATTAAGTACGGTGGGTTCTCGCAGGCCGTGGCGCAGGCGCTCGGTGGCACATCAATTCTGATCATCGTCGGCGTCGCGCTCGACACCATGCGGCAGATGGAGTCGCAGGTCATGATGCGCCACTACGACGGCTTCTTGAAGTAGACGTGCCCGGCGCGTATCTCATCTTCGGCCCGCCCGGCGCGGGTAAGGGCACGCAAGCCCCACGTCTGGCTGCGCGACTTGCCGTGCCGCACATCGCGACAGGCGACATGTTGCGCGCGCACGTCAAGGGCAACACGCCGCTCGGTATCGAAGCCAAGGGCTACATGGATGCGGGCGACCTTGTCCCCGACGATCTCGTCGTGCGGATGTTGGGCGAACGCATCGCCGAACCAGATGCCGCGGGTGGTTTTCTGCTCGACGGTTTCCCGCGCACCGTGCCCCAGGCAGTTGCGCTCGATCAGATGCTGGCCGAACGCGGACGACCGCTCGACTGCGTGCTCGTGCTTGATGTCTCCGAGGAGGAGGTCGTGCGGCGCATCTCCGGCCGCCTCGTCGCCAAGAACGGGCGCATCTACCACGAGCTTTATGACCCACCCAAGGTACCGGGCATCGATGACGATGAGGGCCTGCCGCTCGAACGTCGTCCCGACGATGAGGCGGATGTCGTGCGTAACCGTTATCGCAACGTCTATCTCGCGCAGACGCTCCCGGTCCGCGAGCACTATCAGCAGGTCGGTGTGCGTGAGGTCTTGATCGACGGCATGGGGACCACCGACGACGTCGCCGCCCGGCTCGACGCGGCTCTGCCTGCGTGATTCACCGGAAGTCGCCCAACGACCTCGATCGCATGGCGGCAGCTGGTGCGATCGTCGCAGAGACGCTTGGGTTGCTCGCTGAGAGCGCGCGGCCGGGCATGTCGACGCTTGACCTGGACGAGATCGCCGAGCGCCAGATCCGTGCTGCTGGCGGTGTGCCGACGTTCAAGGGCTATCACGGTTTTCCCGGTTCGATCTGCGCCTCGCCGAACGACATGATCGTCCACGGCATTCCGAGTGATGCGGTCGTGTTGGCAGAGGGAGACATTCTGTCGATCGACGTCGGCGTGACGCGCCAGGGTTTTGTCGGCGACTCCGCCGTCACGATTATGATCGGCGAAGTTCCTGAGGCAACCAAGGCATTGCTCCGTACCTGCCAGGCATCGCTCGCCGCCGCCGTTGAGGTCTGCCAGGTCGGTGGGCGGGTCGGCGATATTGGTCATGCCGTCCAAGGCGTGGTGGAGGCAGCAGGGTTCGCCGTCGTGCGCGATCTGGTCGGGCACGGCGTTGGCCGTTCGATGCACGAAGACCCTCAGGTGCGTAATTACGGCGATGCTGGCACGGGTCCTGAGCTCAAAACAGGCATGACGCTTGCGATTGAGCCAATGATCACCGCCGGCGCCTACGACATCGTCGTGGACGAGGATGGGTGGTCGATCTTTACCACCGATCAGTCGCTTGCGGCCCATTTTGAGCACACCGTGGCGATTACCGATGACGGCCCGCGGATCCTCACATTGGCTCAAGGAACCTCAATTGTGGACGCCGAGATCTAATGTGCCTGACGCATCAGCTTTCAGGGTTCTGCTACCGTGCGCTTCCGCGCTCGGAGAGTGTCTCGCGACACGCCCTGCGCAGTCCATTTACCGATCTAGATCACCCGAGGGTTCCATGAAGGTGCGTCCCAGCGTTAAGCCGATGTGTGACAAATGCCGAGTGATTCGGCGTTCCGGCGTGGTGCACGTAATTTGCCCGAATCCTCGTCATAAGCAGCGTCAGGGGTAGTCATGGCACGTATCGCTGGAGTCAACATCCCCCGGGAAAAGCGCGTTGAGATTGGGCTGACGTACATCTACGGCATCGGCCGCTCGACGGCACAGTCCGTCTGCAAGGAACTCGGTATCGGCTCGGAGCAGAAGGTTCGCGATCTGACCGACGAGGAAGTCGCCCGCATTCGTGCGTACATCGACTCCAACGTCCAAGTCGAAGGCGACCTGCGCCGCGAGCGCTCCGCAAACATCAAGCGCCTGATGGAGATTGGTTGCTACCGCGGTGTTCGTCACCGTCGTGGCCTGCCCGTCCACGGTCAGCGCACCAAGACCAACGCACGTACCCGGAAAGGCCCGAAGAAGACCGTCGGGCGCAGCCGTAAGGCTTAAGGAAAGGATCGACCCGCTTCATGGCTCCTCCCCGAAAACCCGGTGGTACTCGCGGTCGCACGCGTCGCAAGGTGCGCAAGAATATCGCTATTGGCCAGGCCCACATCAAGACGTCGTTCAACAACACGATCGTCGCTCTGACCGACCGCGAAGGCAACGTCCTCGCGTGGAAGAGTGCTGGCGCCGCTGGATTCAAGGGTTCGCGCAAGTCGACGCCGTTCGCCGCTCAGGTGACCGCCGACCTGTGTGCGCGTGAGGGCATGGAACATGGTCTCCAGAAGATCGAAGTGTTTCTGAAGGGTCCCGGCTCCGGTCGTGAGACCGCGATGCGCTCCCTTCAGGCTGCTGGACTCGAGATCATCGGTGTCCGCGATGTATCCCCGCAGGCCCACAACGGCTGCCGTGCCCGCAAACGGCGCCGGGTCTAAGGAGACTGTAGAAGATGGCTCGAGTTACCGATCCTAAGTGTCGTCAGTGCCGCCGTGAGGGCGTCAAGTTGTTCCTCAAGGGCGAGCGTTGCCTGACCGAGAAGTGCGCTGTTGAGCGCCGCTCCTATCCGCCAGGCCAGCATGGCCGCGGACGCATCAAGCAGTCTGAGTACTTGCTGCAGTTGCGCGAGAAGCAGAAGGCCCGCCGCTACTACGGCGTGCTGGAGAAGCAGTTCCGCAACTACTACGCGAAGGCCTCGCGTCGTCAGGGCATCACGGGTGAGGAGCTTTTGCGCCTCCTCGAGCTGCGCCTCGACAACGTCGTCTATCGCCTCGGTTTCGCCGCGTCGCGTGCGCAGGCTCGTCAGCTCGTGCGCCACGGCCACTTCCATGTCAACGGTCGTCGGGTCAACATCCCTTCGTACCAAGTTCGGACAGACGACATCGTTTCGTTGCGCCCCGGTGCAGCAGGCGAGGTCGCGGTCCGCAACGCGACAGACCTCACGGCGTCTGTAGCCAACTGGCTGCAGGCCGACCATGACAACCTCACGGGCAAGGTCGTTCGTATGCCTGACCGTGAGGAGATCGATACCCCTGTCCAAGAGCAGCTGATCGTGGAGCTGTACTCGAAGTGAGCACCCGCATGCTTGAATTCCAGATGCCACAGATCGTCCATGAAGAGGTCTCCGCTACTGAGGGAGTCTTCGTTGTGGAGCCCCTCGAGCGTGGCTTCGGCTACACGTTCGGCAACTCGCTTCGCCGCGTGTTGCTCTCCTCGTTGGAGGGCGCTGCTGTCACGAGCGTCCGCATCGAGGGCGCGCAGCACGAGTTCACGACGGTGCCGGGAGTCCGCGAGGACGTCACCGACATCATCCTGAACCTCAAGGGCCTCATCCTCAACATCGAGGGTGATGCTCCCGAGATCGAGGCTGACATCGTCAAGTCCGGCCCTGGCGTCGTGACGGCTGCCGATATTGCGATCGCTGGTCCCGTTGAGATCCTCAACAAGGACCTCGTGATCTGCAACATCGCTGCGAAGTCGAAGCTCGAGATGTCGCTGACCATTGGTCGCGGCCGTGGCTACGTACCCGCCTCCGAGAACAAGGACTTCGAGACGACGATCGGTGTTATCCCTGTCGACTCGATCTTCTCGCCCGTCCGCCGTGTCACGTACACGGTCGAGCCGGCGCGTGTCGGTTCGGATACGGACTTCGACAAGCTCACGCTGCACGTCAAGACGAACGGCGCGATTGATCCGAAGGACGCAGTCACCAAGGCTGCCGAGATTCTGATCCGTCAGCTCAACATCTTCGCCAACATGGATACGGCCGAGTTGGCCCGTAGCCTCGAGGTGAGCATGCCCGAGTACGACGTCGCCCCGACGAACGGGATGGAGCACATCCTGATCGAAGAGCTCGAGCTTGGCGTCCGCTCGTACAACTGCCTCAAGCGCGTTGGCATCGAGACGGTTGGCGACCTCGTTGCCAAGTCGGATCGTGACCTCGCCGCCATCCCGAACTTCGGTCGCAAGTCGATCGACGAGATTCGTGCTGCACTCGGTGCCCACGGTCTGCGGCTGCGCGGGGACGAGGGCTAACCATGCGACACGCACGCAAAGGCCGCGTCCTTGGGCGCGATTCCGCGCACCGCAAGGCGCTGTTTTCGAACCTGACTGGTTCGCTCGTCGAGCACGGTCGGATCACGACGACACTCGCCAAGGCCAAGGAAGTTCGGCCGATCGCAGAGAAGATGGTCACGCTCGGTAAGCGTGGCGACTTGCACGCTCGCCGTCAGGCTAAGGCCTATCTGCGCAGCGGCGACGTTGTGCACGCGTTGTTTGCCGAAGTTGCACCGAAGTTCGCCGAGCGCCCGGGTGGCTACACCCGAATCGTCAAGCTTGGACCTCGCTCCGGGGATAACGCCGAGATGGCGATCCTCGAGTGGGTCGAGTGAGCTAACCGTGCGTGTGCGGTGGGCATGAGCGATACCACCCACATCACGTCTGGCACGGTCACGATTCCACAGCCTGAGGGCTGGGAGGATCGGACCGTCTTGACGATCGTTGGGCCGTTGACGGAGGGCGCGCAACCGAATGTCGTCGTGACGCGCGAGACACTCTGCAACAACATGGGTCTCGGTGGTTTTTCGAGCGGTTGGGTGCAGAAGCTGGCAGATCAGATTCCCGTCAAAGAGTCGTGCCCGGTCGAGCACATCGAGATCAGTGGCGCTCCTGCCCACCTGCGGACCGTGGAGTGGGAGGCAGCGGGGCTGCGCCTACGCCAGCTCGTGGGCCTCACGACGATCGCTGGCTCGGGCTACGCAATCGTCTGCACCGTGCCATCGGTGGCGTTTGAGGCACTTGAGTCGGAGTTGCGCGCGGTGATCGAGGGCACGCAGATCGACGCTGGCGCGTCGGTCGAGTCGTAGAGGCATCGTCGTGTTTGACCCACAGAGTCAGCGCAACCTGATCGATCTCGGTATTCCCGAGACGACACAGCGGTCGCGTGGTCTCAATGTCGTGGTGCTCCTGTTCGTGCGGGTACTGGTTGGCGTGGCGGCGATCGTCGTCGGAATCCTCAATTTGCGTGGCCACGCGGCCGTGGCGCTGCACGCCAAGGATTGGGGCCTGCCCGCACCGTCGCTGCTGGCGTGGATTGGTCTGGCGTTGCTCGTCCTCTTCGGACTGATGCTGATGCTCGGCGTAGCGAGTCGGCTCTCGGCCTTCGTCGTGCTGGTTGTGGCGCTCGTGATTGTCGCCACGGCGGGTCGCGTCGAGGGTGGTGCGCCACTGATCGGCGGAGCCCTGCTGGCCGTTGGTTGTCTGATCATCGTGGCGCGGGGCGGTGGTGCGGCTCAGCTCCTGGACCGCATCGATCCCATCCTGTGATCAATACGCGCCTGCAGGTCGCCTACGACGGCACGCGTTTTAACGGTTGGGCGCAGCAGCCAAACGCGCGCACGATCGAACGCGAGCTGACTCGCGCGATCGACCGCCTCCACGATGCCCGTGGCGATGTCGTCGTGGCTGGGCGCACCGATGCAGGCGTGCACGCGACGGGGCAGGTTGTCAGCGTCTTGCGACAGGGCGGTCCGCCGACAGCCGCGCTGCCGCGTGCGCTCAACGACATCTTGCCCACGGACATCGTGGTCACCGCAGCCGAGGAGGTGCCAGCCGACTTTAGTGCGCGTTTCTCGGCACGTAGCCGCTCCTACACGTACGACGTGCGGCTCGGTCAACTGCGCGACCCGCTGCAGTGCCGCCGCGAGCTACACGAACCCCGCCAGTTGGACCGTGCGGTGCTCGACACGTTGGCCGCAACGATCGTTGGCGAGCACGACTTTCGTGCCTTCACGCCTGCGGAGACCGAGCACAAGACGTTTACGCGCACCGTGCAGACGGCGCGGTGGGTCGATACAGAGTCCGGGATCCGCTTCGAAATCACGGCCAATGCCTTTTTGCGCCACATGGTGCGTACGCTCGTCGGCACGATGATCGTGACGGCCCGCGGTGACCGAGGCAACGCCCCAGAGGTGTTTCCCGCGCTCCTAACGGGCGCGCTGCGGTCGGAGGCGGGCTGGACAGCGCCGGCCCACGCGCTCTGCCTCGTGCACGTGGACTACGTCAACGGCACGGGCTCCGACCCGCGTCGCGGCTAGACGTACCAGAAGGCGAGCGCAGCGATCACGTAGATCGCGATCAGCTCGGCGCCCTCAAGCCACGTCGCGTGGCCGTTGGTGGCGATAAAGGCCGCGAGGATCGCCGCGGCGATCAGCACCGCCATTTCGAGTGCGCCAAACGAGAGCGTCAACTCGTGACCAAAGATGAAGCCCGCGGCGACGGCGACGGCCGTCACGGCGAGTGCGACCTGGAGCGCCGAGTTGAAGGCGATGCCCATGGCAAAGTCGAGGTCGCCCTTGGCGGCAATCTTGATGGCGGCAAAATGCTCGGCGATATTGCCGACAAGCGGCACGATGATCAGACCGACGAACACGGCCGAGATACCCGTTGCCTTGATCGTTGGCTCGATCGCTGTCACGAGGAACTCGGACAGGAGGCCGGTGACTGCAGCGGATGCGACCAGCACGATGATCGACAGGCGGGGAGTCCAGTGTGCGTGCCCTTCGGCCGCGGCGGATTCGTCGGGAGAGCGGAAGGCGTGCAAGAGGTACAGGCCGTACAAGATGGCCATCACGATGGCCACGCCGTGCGAGATGCTGACTGCGCCGCTCGTCTCGGCGGGCAGGACGATCGTAAACAGCGTCGGCAAGGCGAGTGCAGCAGTCGCCAAGAGCAGCATCGTGCCGTTGACTCCGCTAATCACGGCATTAAAGCTCTGGCGCCCGTGGCGAATGCCCGAGACGAGGAGCGAGGCGCCAAGGATCAGCAGGATGTTGCCCATCACCGAGCCGATAATCGAGTAGCGCGCGACGTCGATCAGCTCGCCGCCTTGGCGGATCGCCAGCACAACGATGATTAGTTCGGCGGCGTTGCCGAAGGTGGCGTTGAGGAGCGCGGAGATGCGTGGGCCCGCGACCTCGCCGGCCTGCTCCGTGGCGACGCCGAGGATGTGCGCCATGCCCGCGACGGCGAGTCCCGCCACAACAAAGATCAGCACCGAGTTCGCGTGTACGAACTCGAGTCCAATTGCCGCCACTGCGACGAGCGAAATCAGGCTGAACTGGACGCGTTCAGAGCGGGTGAAGCCACTGGTGGTTTCTCCTGCACTCACGCGAGCAGCATACGGGTACGCGTAACCTGCATGTCTCATGCGTGTGCTCCTGACGAACGACGACGGTATCGACTCGCCGGGACTCCGCGCAATTGCGCGGGCGCTCAGCACGGTTGCGGAGGTGCTGGTCGTTGCGCCCGCGACGAATCAGAGTGCGGTTGCCCGTGGCATCACGATCCGTGGCACGCTCGAGGTTGAGGAGCGCGAGGTGCCGGGTGCGGCGCAGGCGTTTGCGGTCGGCGGCACGCCGGTCGACTGCGTGCGCTTTGCCGAGGCGCGCGAGCCTGGCTCATCCTTCGATCTCGTCGTTGCGGGGGCCAACCTTGGGCTCAACCTCGGCGATGACGTCACCTACTCGGGCACCGTCGCCGCGGCGATGGAGGGGATCCTGCTCGGCTATCCGGGGCTCGCAATCTCGCAGCAGTCGACCGGTGGCGAGTTGCATCACACGCGCGATGGCGATTACGAGTTTGCGACGGCCGAGCGGATTGTGCCTCGCCTCGCCACGCTGCTTGCTGCGGGCACGTTTGGCAAGGACATGCTCGTCAATCTCAACTGTCCGACCGGCCCGCCGCACGGCCTACGCGTCTGCAAGCTTGGCCGCCGAATCTGGGCCGACCAGATCGAACTCGCCGAGGAACGTGGCGGCAAGCAGAGCTTTCGTCTCTACGCGGGCGATGCCGACTACCACCGCGCACCGGGGACAGATTTTGAGGCGATCGCAGATGGCCACGTCGCGATCACGGCGCTGCATGTCGACTGGGAGCACCCCGCGAGCGCAACGCTCGTGACGGGCCTCCAGGGTCTGCTCGACTAGTCCTCGTCGACCCACGCAGTCGGCGTCGACGACTGTTCTTCGAGGACGAGTTCGTGGTGAGCGGGTGGTTCGGGGTCGTCGTCTTCCGCTCCATCGAACTGGTGCTCTCTGAGCAAGACCTGGGCGACGCGTAATCGGTCGATCGCGGCGGGGGCAGCAGCGCCACGCAACTCGCCGGCGGCGAGCCATTCGATCACCTCTTCGAGCAGGTCGCAGGCGGCAATCAGTGAGCCGGCTGGGGAGGCCTC
>JBAXOM010000014.1:0-26941 GCA_037133215.1 Thermoleophilia bacterium
GCCGCCACCAAAACCAAAAGGATTCTCTGTCATACCCGGATCCTACTTCGCTTCTGCGAGTCGTGCAGTCCAAATGTAGACCGGTTGAACGGGTGGACCGTCTGCGATACCGAGCTTATTGATCTTCTGCAGCGTCTCCGTCGACGAGGCATCCAGGACGTGGCCGACGACGGCGTAGAGTGGCTGCAGCGCGGCAGCACCTGCCTCGGTCGAAACGATGAAGAACTGCGAGCCAGCCGTGCCGTCCGGCTCGTTGCCTGCCTTCGCCATGGCAACGTCTCCGTTGCGATAGGCGTACGTGCTTGGCGGCGCAGTCTGGACGGTATAGCCCGGCCCACCGGCACCGCTGCCCAGCGGATCGCCACCTTGGATCACGAAGTTCGGCACGACACGGTGGAAAGTGAGACCGTCGTAATAGCCCGACTTCACGAGTGCGGCAAACGAAGCCGAGGCGTCACCACCGATCTTTGTATCGACGTCCATCACGATCGAGCCACACGACGTGACCATCGTGATCGTCCACGGGCCGGTGCCGTTGAGTGGAGACGGCGGTGCCTCGGTGTAGATCGTGCGCGCCGTTTCGGAGGCCGGCGGCGCCTGGTGGTTGCAGCCGTCCTTGCCGTACGTGAGGGTCGGTGCTGCTGCCGTCGCGGCTGGGGGCTCTTTTACGGTCGATGGTGCGGCGCTGTCGCCGCCAACGCTGCAGCCGGCGCTGAGCAGAGCGACGCCGGCGATCAATCCAAGTGCGAGGCGACGCATCAGGCAAGGCTTTCTGGGGTGGCGGCGAGGCAGTACGCGGCCAACAGGGCGGCCGTGCCTTCGAGGTCGTTGAGGTCGCAGACCTCGGCCGGGGAGTGCATGTGGCGCAGCGGAATGCCAATCAGCGCGGCACGCAGGCTGCGAACGGCATGCAGGGCGTTATCGACGTCGGTATGCGTCGAGCCGCCGGGCATTGCCTCCATGCCGTACACGATGCTGTTGGCCTTGGCGGCCGCCTCGAGCGCGGCAACGACTTCCTCATCCAAACCGAGACCGCGCGTCACAACCGGGCCGTTACCGAGCGCCTGCGGGCCCGTATCGCCTTTGTTGATCATCGGCACGTCGGCAGCGTGCGTGACGTCGATCACGATCGCAACGGCGGGCGCCACGCGATCAGTGACGAGGCGCGCACCATCGCCAAGCGTCTCCTCGAGTACACAGCCGGTGGCGACGACGCGAACCTTCGGCGAGCCGGCCTGCACACGACGGAGCGCTTCGAGAGCCGCCCACGCACCAACGCGATCGTCGAGCGCACGCGAGGTGAGGCGCGTGCCTGCCAGCATGGTTGGTGCCGAGCCGACGATGGCGTCGTCGCCAATGCGGACGAGGCTCCGAGCATGCTCGCCATCGGTTGCGCCGATGTCGATCCAGAGGTCCTTCATCTGCGTGCCCGAGGTGCGCTCATCGCCCTTCTGAAGGTGAATCGGCACGCTGCCAATCACGCCCGGAATGTCACCGTTGGCCGTGCGGACGCTGACGGGCTGGCCGACCAGCACGCGTGGATCCCAGCCTCCGAGGCCACGAATCCGCAGGACGCCTTCGTCCTCGATATGCGTGATGATCACGCCGATCTGGTCGATGTGGCCGAGCAGCAACACGGTCGGGGCGTCGTCTGGCCCAACACTCGCCATCGCGTTGCCGAGCGGATCGCGCTCGACGGTTGCAAACTCTGCGGCCATGCTGGCCCAGAGGTCGGCTGCCTCGCGCTCGCGCCCAGACGGGCCATGCGCGTTGAGGAGCTGGAAGAGGCGATCTCGTGCGGCAGTATCCATGCCCCAGACGCTAGCATCACCCTATGGCAGAGGCAGGAACTCCACGGGTTGTCATCACCGGTATCGGCATTCTCTCGCCGGTCGGTCTCGATACCGCGACGTCGTGGGCGACCCTGCTTGCTGGTACCTCCGGTGTTGGCCCGATTACGAATTTTGATCCGTCGCGCATCGACGTCCAGATTGCCTGTGAGATGAAGGGCTTCGACCCCGAGGCGGTTGTCGAAAAACGCGAGGCGCGCAAGCTCGACCGCTGCAGCGTGGCGGCGATCGCTGCTGCCCGCCAGGCCTGGGCGATGAGTGGTGCTGAAGTCGATGATCCCGAGCGTGTTGGTGTGATTATCGGTTCGGCCTTCGGTGGTGCCAGCACGATCGAGGCTGGTATGCAGACGATGTTCGAGAAGGGGCCCGGCCGGATTGGACCGCACGTGCTCGGCTCGATGCTGGTCGACACGCCTGGCTTCCAAGTGGCCCACGACCTCGGCGTGATCGGCCCGAACTTCTCCGTCACCTCCGCCTGTGCCACCGGTGCCCACGCCGTTGGTGTCGCCTCGGACCTCGTCCGACACGGCGACGTCGACCTCTGCCTTGCAGGGGGCGTCGATACGCTGATCAACGAATTCATCATGGGTGGCTTCTGCAATATGAAGGTGCTTGGGACGCCGCTTGAGGGCCAGCCGCTGGCCACCGCCTCGCGACCGTTCGACCTGACTCGCGGCGGCTTCGTGCTCGGCGAGGGCGCCACGGTGATGGTGCTCGAGCGCGAGGACGACGCCCGTGCGCGCGGTGCGACGATCATTGCCGAGATCGTGTCGTGGTCGTCGACCAACGATGCCTTCCACATCGCTGCGCCACGCGAAGACGGTGTCGGCATCGACCGCATGTTCCAGTCGGTGTTGCGGCGCGGAGACCTCAGCCCAAGCGAGGTTGGCTACATCAATCCGCACGGCACGGGCACGCAGGCCAACGATCGCCTCGAAACGGCGACGATTCGCAACGTTTTTGGAGCGCACGCCGATTCGCTTGCCGTCTCCTCGACCAAGTCGATGACCGGCCACCAGATGGGTGCCGCTGGCGCATTCGAGACCGCCGTGACGGCGTTGGCTCTGCACCATCGCATCGTGCCGCCAACGATCAACCTCGTTGAGCCCGACCCGGACTGCGACCTCGATTACGTGCCCGAGGGCGCGCGCGAATTGCCAAATCTCGACGTCGCCATCTCGTGTTCGATTGGCCTCGGCGGCCATAACGGCGCCGTCGCGCTACGCCGTATCTAGCGCGAATCCGAGACTATGGCCCGAGTGGGCGAACCTGATCGCCAACCACAAACTCGCCGTCCGTCAACACATCGACGCGAATGCCACCGCGGTGGACAAGCCCACGCAGAACCCCTGACCGCGTAATGCGCTGTAGGTGGGCGCAGGGTTCGGCGAGGCGGGAGGCAAAGCATTCGACGCTACCGATCATCAGTCGTTGCCCGACCAAGCCCTCAAGGTCGATGCCTTCGGTGACCAGATTGCGGCGCGCCTCGGCCGCAGATAGCTCGATGCCACTCTCAGCAAGTGCAGCCAGACTCTCCGCCGCAATCAGAGTCAGATCCTGGCCGCTGCGGTCTGGGTGAGAGAACGTGCCGCTATTCATGGCGTAGCGATCGCCCTCAAGGCCGCGCTTGGCAAAGACGCGACAGCGGTCGTGGGCGAGGCACGGAGCCTCCTTCGCCGGGGCCGTAAAAATCGCTGTGACGATGCCACTCCCTGTTGTCTCGCCGTAGGCACCGGCGTGAGGGGGGAGGTGAACATTGAGCGGGGCGATCACGTAACCCGCCACCAATGAACCCATTGCGAAGATTGCGTCATCGGCTGGCTCGAGTGGGCCGGACGGCGAACCAAACATGACGAGTGCGGACCGACTGGCATCCGCGTGCTCCACAATCCCGAGCCAGTGACCTGCCCACGCGAAGGTGGCTGCATCAGCAACGGGGACGAGGCCGAGGTTGCGCCCGGAGAGCCACTCGCCTGCATCTGCCAATGCTCGCTTCTCCGTGATGCCACGAAGCGTGCCGGGATCGAGCTCGAGGATTCGTTCGATGCTGGAGGAGACGTCGGAGGCGAACGACATCAGCGAAGCCTAGCCTCTGGCCAGCGCCTAGTGCGTGTCTAGTAGGTGCCTAGTACGCGCCGCGGCCGCGAAGGATCGCGAGCGGCGTGCGCGCGATAATCGCGATGTCCATCCAGATCGACCACGACTCGAGATAGAAGAAGTCGAGACGGACGAGCGAGTCGAAGCCAAGGTTTGAGCGGCCGGAGACCTGCCAGAGGCCCGTGATACCGGGCAGCACGCTGTAGCGCCGGCGATGCCACGGCTCGAGCAACTGGTAGTCGCGCATGGGGAGTGGGCGTGGGCCGACGAGGCTCATCTGGCCGTTGAGGACATTCAACAGTTGAGGCAGTTCGTCGATCGAGAAGCGACGCAGCACGCGGCCAACCGGAGTGATGCGCGGATCGTTACGGATCTTGAAGAGTGCACCATCGGCCTCGTTCTGATCTTCGAGCTCGGCCTGCTCCTGCTCGGCGTTCGACGTCATGCTGCGTAATTTGAGCATGGCAAAGGTCTGTTGACCGAGGCCAACGCGCTGGTCTCGGAAGAAAATCGGGCCGGGCGAGGTGAGGCGGATCATCAGGATCGAAATCAGCAGGATCGGGCTGAGCACGATCAAGAGGGCAGCAGAAATGAGCAGGTCGAATGCGCGCTTGACGACCCAGTCGACGCCTTGGATGGTTGGCGGCACGATGTCGAACAGCGGCACAGCCAGGCCGGGAACGTAGTCGGCATGGTGGGCGAGCAGGCCCGCGGCGGTGGGCACGACGCGCAGGCGAATGCGGCGCTCGCGACAGGCCTCAAGCGCGATCAGCATCGTCTCGTCGTCCGGTGGTCGGGCCAGCACGACGTCGTGCGGGTGGTGCTCAGCGATGGCGTCGGCAAGGTGGTCGACGTCGTCGACGTGGGCAACGGTGCGTAGGCCCGCGCCCGGGGCAGCGTCGCGAAGTGCGGCCTCGACGCTACGGGTCGCCGATGCCTCACCAACGACGAGTACGCGTCGCTCAACGCCAATCAGTCGCGCGGTCGCATCCGTCAGCGTCGTAAACAGACCCCGCATGAAGGGAATCAGAATTGCCGAGGCGACAAAGGTGTACGGGAAAATGAGGTACGTCGTGAAGCGCTCGTTATTCGTTGCGATCGAGAAGACTGCGATGACGACGACGGCAACGAACAGGCCCGAGACGATCTGCGCACCACCAGGACGCGTCTCGCGCGGACGGTAGAGCCGGTTACGCGCGAAGATCAGGATGGTGACGAGCAAAACGAATGGCAGCCACTCGCGCTCGGCCGACCACAAAAGCGTCGAATCGATGGGACGCTGATTGAGGAACTCGCGGAGGGCGAGGCCCGAGTAAATCGCGGCCGTGAGGCCTGCGATGTCAATCGCCAACAGCACCGCGACCTCGAGTGCGCGACCAACGAGATAGCGCAGCCGGCGCGTCGAAACACCCGTCTGAGAGCGCGGGTCACGAACCTCACGAGAAGGCGTGGGGTTGGGGCTCAGAGGCGAGGAGCCAGATTCGGGCGATACAGGTGCAGCCACGATTAAGAGTCTACAGCGCTGACGGCAGTCTTCCTGCCCCACGATGAGGCAACAATGTGTGTCAGAGACGCGTCAGGAGAGAGCGGCGGCGGTTCGGCTATGCGCCGACGACGCGGCCGGTCAATTCGGCACGGCTCGACTGGTCGAGCAGGCGGGTGAGACCCTCGCGCAGCTGCACGGTCGGTCCCCAACCCAAGAGTTCCGTCGCGCGAGTGATATCGGGGCGCCGCTGCTGGGGATCGTTGACCGGCAAGGCCTCGAACACAATTTCGCTCGACGACCCGGTCAACTCAACGACCATTTCGGCCAACTCGAGCAGAGTGAACTCCTCGGGATTGCCAATGTTGACCGGCTCGTGCTCCGTCGAGAATGCGAGCGCGATGATGCCGGTGATGAGATCGTCGACGTAACAGAACGACCGCGTCTGCGCACCCGTGCCAAAGACGGTGATTGGCTTGTTCTCGAGCGCCTGGCGCACGAAGGTGGGGATGGCGCGGCCATCGAAGGCGCGCATGCGTGGACCGTACGTGTTGAAGATGCGCACGATTGCCGTGTCGACGCCCTGCTGACGGTGATACGCCATCGTCATCGCCTCGGCATACCGCTTGGCCTCGTCGTAGACGCCGCGGGGGCCAATCGGATTGACGTTGCCCCAGTACGACTCGGGCTGCGGGTGGATCAGCGGATCGCCGTACACCTCACTCGTCGAGGCAGTCAAGAAGCGAGCACGCTTGGCTTTTGCGAGGCCGAGCGCATTGTGTGTGCCGTACGAGCCGACCTTCAAGGTCTGCAGCGGCAGGCGCAGGTAGTCGATCGGGCTGGCCGGCGACGCGAAGTGGAACACGAAATCGACGTCGCCCGGAATCTCGATATGCGTCGTCACGTCGTGCTGGACAAACGTGAAGTTGTCGTCGCGCAGGTGCGCGATATTCGTCAACGAGCCCGTGTCGAGGTTGTCGAGGCACCAGACTTTATGGCCTGCCGCAAGCAGTCGCTCACAGAGATGCGATCCGAGAAATCCTGCTCCACCGGTGACGACAGTTGTTGGCATACGGGTGATGGTACCCCTACGGGGTAGCCGTCGTCTCAGTTTCGAGAGGATTACGCACCGGCCAGAAGACCGTCGAGAGGATCGCGGCAAGGATGCCGACGAGGAATCCGAGCACGAGTGCGATGAAGAGCGAGAACTGCTTCGAGGTGGGTGCGACCTTGGAGCCGCGTGCTGGGGTGATGACACTGGCCGACTCGACGTTCTCGATGTAATCCACTTGCGTCTCGAGATCCGGCAACTTGTCGGTCAGGATCGCCTCGGTATTTGAGTCGAACTGCAGCATTGCGATCAGGGGTGTGGTCAACGAACTGCGCTCGGCCGGGCTAAGTGCAGCCTTCTCGAGTGCATCAAGGCGGGCCTGCGTTTCGGTGCCGCTCTGCGCGAGCTGATCCAGGCGCGCGCGGAGACGATCGCGAGCGGCAATCGCTTCAACCTTTTTGGCGTCCGTATAGGTGTTTGACTCGGCGACGATCGCGTCGGCCAGCGCATTCGCCGCTGCTGCCGATTGCGCTGCTGTAAACGGACCCTGCACGATCACCTGTGCGAGCGGGACGGCTGTGCCCTTGACGCCGACGGCTGTCGAAATCAACTCAACGGAGACCTGCCCAGCTAGGGCATTGGCAGCGAGACCGGCCTTGCGTGCAGCAGGATCTTGGTAGGAGGCCTGATGCGCGAGGGCATTGGCAAACAGTGGATTCGACGACAGTGGGTTTGGTACCAGCGAGCCATTAGGACTGATTGGCTGGCCAAGATAGACCGTGGCAACGGCACGCGTCAGGTTCTTGTTCTGCGTGCGCTGAATCGTGAAGGACCCGATGATGGCGAGCACAATAAAGATCGCGACGACCCACCAACGGGCGAGGATGCGATTGAGATAGCTGCGGAGATCGATCTCCGACTCGGTTCCGTTCGAATCCACCACGTACCTCATGGTACGCGAACCCTCGGCGTGGGGGTCGCCGGTAGGATCGGGGGCATGCGAGACGCTTCGGAGGCCAGACGATGAGGATTGTGCTCGTCGATCCGCGCGGCGAGACGCGCCCCTATGACGACGCGTTGGCTGCGGCCTTGGTCGCACGGGGGAACGACGTGACGCTGCTCGCGAGCGCTCCACGCATTGCTCAGCCGCCAGCTCCTACGGGCGTAACGGTACGGCACGTCTTCTATCGGCTGGCCGATCGGGTACCTGGCCGAGCACGCAAGGTGGCACGAGGTCTCGAGCATCCCTTCGACTTGGTTGCGCTCGCACCGGGGCTGATGCGCCGCCGCCCCGACGCAATCCACATTCAATGGCTACCGATGGGGGTCGTTGACCGCTGCTGGTGGCGCGTTGTCGAGCGTGTCATCGGCGTGCCGGTTGTCTACACCGCGCACGATGCGTTGCCGAATCACCCGACCCCTCGGCGGCTTCGACGATCGGCAGCCAACGCGCGTGCATTCAAACGAGTCATCGTCCACTCGCAGCATGGGCGCGACGCGCTGATCAACGAACTTGGTGTTGATCCGGAACGGGTCCACATGATCCCGCATGGTGCCTTGACCGCGTATCGCGACGTCACGCCCGTGGCACCTGCCGTGCCGGACGGGGTGCCACTCGTGGTGATGCTCGGCCTCCTGCGTCCGTACAAGGGTCTCGACATCCTGCTCGATGCCTGGCCCGCTGTGCGTTCGGCGCTGCCCGACGCCTGTCTGCTCGTCGCCGGGCGCGTGCTCGGCGACCCAGACGGCGCCGCGCGGCTTGAGGCAATGGCAGCTGATGGCACACGTGGCGTGACCTCCGACCTGCGCTTCACTCCCACCGAGGAGTTCGTCGGGACGATGCTGCGCGCGGACGTCGTCGTGCTGCCGTATCGGAGGATTGATCAGTCGGGCGTGCTCTTCGCAGCATTGGCACTAGGACGACCGATCGTGGCGACGCGCGTCGGAGGCTTCGCCGAAGTCGTCGAACAGTACGGCGCTGGCGTCGTCGTGCCACCAGCAGATCCAGAGGCGCTTGCTGCGGCACTGATTGAGGTCCTGCGCGACCCCGCACGGCGTGAGGCGATGGCCGCTGCGAGCCGTGCGGCAGCCGATGGCCCGTTCTCGTGGGACGCCATTGCTGCGGCAACCGAGCGGGTCTACGCGGAGTTCCCAGGCACCTCTAGACTGCCAACGTGAAAATCGCGGTTGTCGGCACAGGAGCGATGGGCTCCGTCTATGCGGCGTTGCTCGCCGACGCCGGCAATGAGGTCTGGGCGATCGACAGCTGGCCCGATCACATCGCGGCGATCCAGGCCAACGGCCTGCGTCTCGAAGGCGCGAGCGGCGATCGCACCGTGCGTATCCAGGCGACGACCGATCCGCGCGACGTCGGCGAGTGCGAGCTTGTCATCGTCGCGACGAAGGCCTTCGACATCGAGGCGGCCGCGGAGTCGATTCGTCCCCTCGTCGGCGAGACGACGGTCGTCCTGCCGATTCAGAACGGGCTCGGCAGCCCCGATCGCATGGCCGCCATCCTCGGCGACGAGCGCGTCGTCATCGGTGTGGTCGGCGGCTTCGGCGCCTCGATGGTCGGGCCGGGGCACGCGCACCACAACGGTATGGAACTCGTACGCCTCGGCGAACGCAACGGCCCGGTGACCGACCGTATTCGTGACGTGGCCCAGGTCTGGGAGGCCGCCGGCTTCCGTGTCAGCGTCTACGACGACGTCAACCAACTGGTTTGGGAGAAGCTGCTCTGTAACGCGACGTTTAGTGGCACGTGTTCCGTGCTCGGCTGGCGCATCGGCGAGGTCATGGCCGACACCGAGGCGTGGAGCGTGGCCTCTGGCTGCGCCCGCGAGGTCTACGACGTCGCGATGGCCAAGGGCATCCGTCTCGACTTCGACGATCCGGTCGCCTACGCGCGCGCCTTCGGCGAGAAGATCCCCGACGCACGACCATCGATGCTGCTCGACCTGATGGCTGGGCGCCGCTGCGAGATTGATGTGATTAACGGCGCGATCGATCCGGCCGCCCGCACCGTAGGGCTTGTGGCCCCGGTCAATGCGACGATCACGGCGCTGGTCAAGGCCAAGGCCGCCGGCGTCTGATCAGGACTGGACGGGCGGCTCGTCCTGCGGGTTATAGGAGAGGCCGTGGTCCTCGAAGCGGCGCATGTACGGAACCATGTAGTCGACGACCGTGTTGATAATCGCCTCGCCCTTTACCGCCGTCGCGTGACTCGGGGCACCGGAGGCGCCGTAGGACGTGAGCTCCTCAAAGAGCCAGAACTCCCGCACAGAAGGATCGGTCGTCGGCACCTGGCCGCGGGCGTGTTCCATCTGCATGAGGTCGGGGAAGAGTGCGATGCCGAGCGACGTCTCCGCCTCACCCGCGTGGCCCCAGCCCTCCCACACATCGAACGTGTCGGCGGGGATGCGCTGGTTCGTGACGACCCACCAGTCCATCGTCGCGATGCTCATCTCCGGGTGTGCGATCTTCGTGTTGCGCGCGGCGATTTCGATCGGCGGGATGTTGCCATCGTGCGCGTTGAGGAGCAACACGCGGTGGATGCCCCAGTGGTGCAGCGACTCGAGCACGTCGGCGATCACGCGCGTCTGGGTGTCGGCACTGAGGCTGAGCGCCATCGGCTGATGCCGGTAGTGCCCGCTCATGCCGAGGTAGTTCGGCGGCAGGACGACTGTGTGCTGGAGCTGTTCGGCGATGCGCACAGCCAATGCGTGTCCCGCGAGACCGTCGGTGCCCATCGGCATGTGGTCGCCGTGGCTCTCACACGCACCCATCGGGATGATCGCCGCGGTGAACTCCGCCGCGACGAACTCCTGCGAGGTTAGTAGCTCAAGCTGCACGCCGTTCATCGTTCCTCCTTGGAAGGCGAGGGCGAGCGTATCACCCTGCCGGCGTCCGATGTGGGACGTGTTCTAGGCGATGGGTTCGGCATCGAAGCGCACGATCGTGCTGGCCCAGGAGAGGCCAACGCCAAAGCCCGACAGAAGCGTCGTCTTACCAGCCAGTTCGCCATCGCGTGCCAGTGAGGTAATCAGGAACGGGATCGACGACGACACGAGGTTGCCGGTGTCGCGGATGCGAATGGGCACGCGGGCCGGGTCGAGCTTCATGCGCCGCACGAGCGACGAGAGCATGTGGTTGCTCGCCTGGTGGAGGAGGAACAGGTCGACGTCGTCGAGCGCGGTGCCGTTCGCAGCCGTGACGCGATCGACATCTGCGGGGACCGTGCCGAGCATGAACTCGAAAATGCTGCGTCCTGCCATCGAGAGGCAGCGCGTGCCCTCGGCATCCGGCTCGACGATCAGGTTGCGGGCGCCAGAGCCATCGGTGCCGAACGTAAACTCGCCGATCTGTCCACCAGCGCCCTCGCGGGTGATCCACGTCGCCGCGGCGCCATCGCCGAACAGTGGGGAGGTACCGCGATCGGCTGGGTCGATGACCTTCGAATACGGGTCAGACGTGACGAGCAGCGCGTTGTCGAGGCCGAGCGTCGCGAGCATGCCGCGCACGACTGCGAGGCCGTAGACGAAGCCCGAGCAGCCTAGGCCGATGTCGAAGCAGGCGGTTTCCTTCGCCAGACCGAGGCGATCTTGGACGAGTGCGGAGGTGTGGGGCAGGCCGTAGTCCGGGTTCTGCGTGCAGACGATCAGCAGTTGGACGTCTTCGCGCTTGAGGTCGGGGCACTTCGCAAACAGATCCTCAGCAGCGGCGACACCCATGTCGGCCGCGCCCTCGCCCTCGGCCGCGATGTGACGCTGATGAATGCCGAGTTTGTCCTCGAGGAACTCACGGTCCCACTCAAAGCGTTCGATCAGCTCGTCATTGCCGAGCACCGTCGCCGGCAGGTACGTTCCGATACCGCGAATCGCTGCCATGGTGGAGTTCGGTCCTCTGACGGTGTGCGGCACAGCAGGATTGCTCTGCCCCTAGCGTTTCACGATACCGCACGAACGCTCGGCGTAATTCGGTCTGTCCTATGATTGTGCGGTGCGACTCAGCGGGTGGCGAACATGACGAGCGGCGATACGAGCGTGACGCGAACAGCAGGCGAGGTCGCCGTCTGGCTGCGAGCGCAGGGGTATCTCCAGGAGATCAAGGGCGCGGCAGATCCACTGAGCGTGCCGATCGAGCGGCTCGTCAAGGCCGAGTCCGCCGAGCCGGGGACGATGGCCTGGGCGGGGACACCAGAGCTGGCCGCGGCGTTTGGCGGCGGTGTCCTGATTGCATCCGTCGACGCCGCGCCCTCTGCTGGCTCGGATGTCGTCGTCCTGGTCTGTGAGGATCCGGCCGCGGCATGGGTTGATGTGGCGACGGCTCTCTTCTCGCACCTTTCCGCCGATCAGACGGCCCTCTGGAACGACGATACCGACCGCGCACGCGCCGAAGAGGGTTTGGCGTGGGTGCGCAACGCACGCATCGGTCGGGGAGTATCGATCGGCCCGCACGCGTGCATCGGCATGCTCGGGATGACGCTGCGCCAAACCACGAACGATGGACGGGCACTTCTGTTTCCGCACTTCGGGATCGTCGAGGTGGGGGACGGGACCTTTATCGCAGCGCAGGCAACGATTCAGCGGGGCATGTTTGATTCGACGATCATCGGCCGAGACGTGTGGATTGGTCCGAATACGAATATCGGTCATGGCGTGCGCATCGGCGACGGAACGGTGATCGGGCCAAACGTGTCGATCGCCGGTTACGTCGAGATTGGTGCGGGCGCATCGATCTGGCAGAGCGCCTCAATCCGTAATGCCATATCGATTGGCGACGGAGCGGTGGTCGCGATGGGCTCGATTGTCCGCCACGACGTCGGTCCCGGAGAGCTCTGGTCGGGCAACCCGGCGCGTCGTGCCGGGCTCGCACGCGAGCTCTAGAGGCTGGCGTCATCCTCGGGCGGCTTTTGCCAGCCACCCGACGCTCCGCGGTACGTGTTGCCGCGCGAGAAGATGGTGCCCACGGTGCGGAGCATGATCGAGAGGTCGAGACGCAGCGACTGACGGTCGACGTACCAGACGTCGAGTTCGATGCGGTCGGCCCACGGCAGACTCGCTCGCCCGTTGATCTGCGCCCAGCCGGTCGCACCGGGTTTGACGTCGAGACGACGCGCCTGATGCGGCGTGTACTGGTCGACTTGGTATTGCAGCGTCGGGCGTGGGCCAACGAGGCTCATCTCGCCGCGCAGGATGTTCCAAAACTGAGGTAGCTCGTCAATCGACAGCTTGCGCAGGCGATCACCGATTTTGAGAATGCGCGCATCGCCGGCGTTGACGGCAAAGCCCGCACCCTGCGACTCGGCGTTGACGACCATCGTGCGCAGCTTGAGGATGTTGAACGGCTCGCCGTACTGACCGACGCGTTCCTGGCGAAAGAAGACCGGGCCGCCATCCTCGCGCTTGATCAGTGCCGCGGCAATGCCAATCACGGGTGCCGAAAGTGTGAGCCCGACGACGGCGCCCGTGACATCCAGCGCGCGCTTAGCGGCGTACTCCCAGCCTTTCACCGCGTGCCCTTCGGGCGCTCCCAGACTGGCTCGATGCCCTTAAAGAGCGCCTGGTAGAGAGCGACGAGCGTCGCGAGAGTCACGAGGACGTAGTACTGCGCGAGGGCAAAGGGGGTAAAGCGCGCCGACGTTTTCGACGAGATGAGCGCCATCACAATCAGGGCGAGCTGCGCGAGCAAGATCAGCCACCAGACGCCACCGATGGCGACGACCAGCACGATGCTCGCAAGCAGCAGGACGACGTGGAGCAGACCACTCGAATAGCGAAGCAGCCGATGCGAGATCATCTCGAGCCAATAGACCGGCCCCAGTTTCAATAGCGAGAACATGCGGCCGTAGAAGACGAGTAGCCAACAGTGGCCAAACATGCGTACCTTGCGCTTGAACTCGTCGCCGAGGTCGGTTGTCGGCTTCTCCGACGCGACGGCATCCGGCACATAGGTCGCGATCCAACCGTTCTTGACCATCAGATACGGAAAGGACAGGTCGTGGCCAAAGCGCGGGTCAACGTAAACGTACGCGTCACGCCGAACCGCGTAGATCGACCCGTTGCCACCCGTGATCGAGTGCATCTTCGCCTCCCAACCACGCAACGCGACTTCGAAACGCCAGTAGGTGCCCTCGCGGTTGGTGCCGTCCGCGCGCAGCAGCGACAGGCGACCGCAGACGTAGGCGACACGCGAGTCGGATAGTGGGCGCACGAGGCGACGCAACGCATCGGTCTCCCAGGCGCAGTTGGCGTCGCTAAAGGCGACTACTTCGGTGGCATCGTCGAGCTGGCGGACCGCGGTGTCTTGCGCGTTGACCTTGCCGCCACGTTCGGCGCGCACGAGCTCGACGCCACGGCTTGCGTAGCGCAGGACAAGCTCGTCCGTACCGTCGTCCGAGGCATCAGAGGTGACGATGATGCGCAGCTTCTCTGGGGGGTAGTCCAGCGTGAGGGCATTCTCGATTTTGGCTTCGATCACGTCGGCCTCGTTATGCGCGGCGATGATCAGCGCGACGCGCGGCTCGATGTCGAAGGCGTCGATGTGGCGCGGCAACAGCTTCGACCACGCAAACGCAAAGATGGGATAGCCCACATGCGTCCACACGAGCAACGCAAGCGCGACCCAGCCGATGGTCTCGAGCAGGTTCACACCCGTAGGGTAGTCGTCAGGTCGCGGGCGTGGCGCGGACAGCCGCCTGGCGGCGCGCCAAAACCCGCTCGACGCCAAAGGCTGCCGGCGCTGCGAGGATCAACAGCAGAATCACGTAGAAGGCACTGAAGATCATCGTCAGATAGAAGATGTTGCCAACGAGCGTCGCGACAAAACCGGCCGTCAGGCCACGTGCCACGGCGCTGAGCACGCCGTCGTCGCCGCCAAGCGAGGAACGCGCACGGCCGGCACGCAAGAGGACGCGGAGGCGGCTACCGACCCAGACCAGGAATAGGAGCCAAACGAGCGCGCCGACGATACCCAGTTCGGTCAGTGTCGCGACGTAGAACGAATGTGGTCCGAAGTCGGCACGCCCGGTCTGGAATTCGTAATACACGGCAAAGTTGTTGATACCGATTCCGAATAGTGGCGACGTCTCGAGCACGGGCATGACGAGCGAGTAGAACTCGACGTGCGCCTGTGAGGAGCGGTCGCTCGTGGAGGTGCGCGAGGCGATCAATTGCTCGAGTTGGGCGGTCTTGGCAGAGGCCACGAACAGGCCAGCGGCGCCAAGAATGACGAGCGCGACAATCACCTGCTTGTTAAAGAAGCGCTTGCGATACCAGCACAGCAGCATCACGACGCCGACGCCGATACCGAGCAGACCGCTGCGCGATTGGGTCAGCAGGGTGGCGACGAGCAGGATGCCGGCCAGGCAGGCGAGCAGCGTGCGGTGTCGAGCGGCGAACCCGCCACGCGCACCCACGATCAGGGCGGTCAGGAGGAGGAGTGGCACGGCGGCCATCACTCCGAGATGGTTGGGGTCTTCGCTAAAGCCCGTCAGGCGATAGACGTTGGCCTGTGACGTGACGCCGTACTGGTCGTAGGTTGAGACGACGCCGTAGAGGTTTGCGCCGAGAGCGCGGGCTCCGGGAAAGAACGGCTTGATAAAGATCGCGTCGAGTTCGATGCCGGTGACACTGCGGACTGCTGTCTGGAGTAGTCCGTAGGCCGCACTGATCACGACGCCGAGCACGAACGCACTGCCGGCGTACCACCACAGGCGCTGGCCTCGGCGTGCGATGTGCGTGATCGCGCAGACGAGGAAGAGCGCGAAGATCCCCCACTTGAGGACGCCCTTCGTCCATTGGTCGACTGCCTGTGTTGTGTCGAGTCCCAGAAAGCCCGCGAGGTGCACGCTGACCAGCATCAGCACGAAGCCGAGTGTCACGACCGCTGCTGGCGACAGGCGTCCATCCTTACGAACCACGCGATCGAGCACGAACAGCGTCAGAAAGACCAATTGGAGAATGTCGACGAGCGTGATGCGCCCCACGGCCTCCCACGACATCTTCTGCCAGGTTGCCGTCAGCGCAACAAGTACCAACACGATGTCGAGCAGGCTGAGTCCACGAACGAAGCGCATTGCCACATTGTGCTGGTTGCCCGCGTCGGATTCTCCGATGGCACGGCAAATTGAGGAAAATCGGACGCGAGGGCGAATCGTCTCGCAGACTGTGATGATGCTTCGCAAAATCGTTTTCTCTTTACTCCTCGTTCTCGGTGCGGCTGTACCTGCGACCGCAATGGCTGCCAAGCCGCCTGCGGCGACGCTGCAGAACCCTTCTGTCACGTGGGTGCACGTCGGTGTGATGACACCGACAGCGGGGGAGACGTCGCCGCTCGCTGGTCGTGTCGTCGTGCGGGTACTCGTACGGCACGCACCGATTGCCGATGCTGCTGTCGGTCTGCGAACGGTTGGTTCGGTCACGATCGTCTTGTCGCGCTTCGAGGGTGATCGCAACCATTCGATCGGTGGCGCCACGACGGCACGGGCATTGCCGGTGCTGACGGAGCCACTTGATGTGGTTTATCAAGTCACACTCAATCCAGCCCAAAGTGCGGCTGTCGTGGCGGCCTCAACGGCCGGTACGTTGCATTCGCTGGTGTTGGTCGATCAACGCGGGCAGGCGCGTGGGCGTGCGCCCGTGCGGAGCGGCACCTTTTTGCAGTCGGAGTCGAAGGCGGCCACGATTGGCACGCAGCTCGCTGCGAATGCTCCTCCGTTCCTTTCGGGCGGCGGGCGTCATGTCGTGATCGCAGCCAACGCCGAGGGCTACTCGATCGTTCGTAGTGTTGAGGTGCCGATCTCTGGTGGTCGCCGCCTTGTTCTCACTACGGGCGAGACGGCTGCCAACGGTCTGGTGCCGGCCGACGGCTCCGCCGCCGCACTCGGCGGGACCGTGACGATTCTTGGGGCAGATGGAACCACGCTCGCCGAGTTGCCTGCCCCCGCGGGCTTTACCTTGAGCGTCCGAACGACGGCACCGCAACGAGGCGTTCTCGTCTGGCCTGCGTTGGAGGTGCCTGGAACCGATCCGGTGCTGGCCGGCAGGGCAGTGATGCTACCGCCGTCCGTCAAGAACTAGGCGACATTTTGGGCCCGGGCCCAAAATGTCGCGTCTCGCGAATGTCTTAGCGCAGCTTGCGAACGACGGAGATCGCGACGAGGGCGCCAGCGGCGGCAATCGCGATCGGAGCGAAGCGCTTGGCCTTGGCCGACACCTCGTCCTTGGCCGAACCGGCGGTGCTGCCGAAGTTGCCAACGGCGCTGACGAGTCCGGCCTGGGCGGCTTCGGCTTCGGCGCGTGCGGCGGCGACCTTTGCGTTCTCAGCCACTAGAGCTCCTTCGTATGCGCGTCGGGGCCAAGACCGAACTCGGCTGGCGTGCCCTTGGCAATACCAATCGCCGTGTCGGGCGTCGGCGGGCCGACCTTCTGCAAAATCGTCTTGCCAGCGAGACCGCAGATCGCGGCGAGAACGAGAAACCCGACAGCGGTAATCAGCGCGGCAGCCCAGAGCGGAACGAGGCTCGCAATTGCCCAGATGATCGAGATCATGATCGCGAAGAGCGCCAAAAAGGCGAGTGCTCCAGCGAAGACGATCAGCCCGATACCGGGAGCAGCCTGCTGAGCCTTGGCCTTGATCTCGGCCTGGGCGAGCGCGAGCTCGGCGCGGACGAGGCGCTGGGCCTGCTCCGAAACCTTGAAGGCGCCCTCTTGCAGTCGGTCAATCATGTCTCGCATAGGTCGGATGCTAGCCGCTCACCGGGCTGTTCGCAGCGATCTCGGCGGCTTCCCATTCCTTCATCAGTGCCTTCAGCTCTTCTTGTCGCTGGCTATGCGCCTTGGCGGTCTGGATAAAGAGCTGGTGGTCGGCGCGAACACTGGCGTCTTCGAGTTCGGCTTCGAGTGCCGCGATTGTCTGTTCCTTGGCGGCGATCTCGGCCTCGATCTCGCGCACGCGCTTCTGTTCGGGCGTCGTCTTTGGCGCATTCCGCTTCTTTGGAGCCGCCGTCGCCGTCGCAATCTTCTTGACCGTCTTCGTATGTACGCCACCCGCGGTCGCGGCGATGAAATCGTTGTAGTCGCCGTCGCGACGCACCAGCGTGCCCTGCTCAACCGACAGCGTTTCGTCGGCGACGGCGTCGATCAAGGCGCGGTCATGCGAGACGAGCAGAACGGTGCCCTCGAAGGCGTCGAGTGCCTCCTCGAGCGCCTCGCGTGCCTCGACGTCAAGATGGTTGGTCGGCTCGTCGAGTACGAGCAGATTGGCGCCCGTCGCGACCATTCGGGCCAGCAACAGCCGTCGGCGCTCACCACCAGAGAGGACTTCAACCTTCTTTTCGACCTCGGAGCCAGGGAAGAGGAAGCGGCCGAGCAGCGTGCGGCAATCCGTCGTGCCGAGTTTGTTGCCGGCACTCATCGCCTCGAGCACGGTGGCGTGTGCGGGAAGGTCGTCGGCATGTTGCGAGAAGTACGCGACTTCGACGTTGTGGCCGAGCTTGATTGCGCCGCCGGCGGAATCCCGCTCGCCGATCAGCGTCTCGATGAGCGTCGTCTTGCCGGCACCGTTCGGTCCGATCACTGCCATCCGCCGTCCGCGTTCGAGCACGAAACCTCCGTGCTCGAAGAGGATGCGGTCGCCGGCTGTCAATTTGAGGTCTTCGACCTCCATCACGACGCGGCTGGGCTTGGCTGTCTTAGGAAAGCCGAATTTCATCGCGACGTCACGGCGCGGCATCTCGACGCGCTCGATCTTGGCGAGCTTCTTGCCGAGTGACTTGGCCTGCTTGGCGCGCGTGCCGGCGCTAAAGCGGCTGATAAAGCGCTCGAGGCGCTCGATCTCTTCTTGCTGCTTATCGAAGGCATCGAGGGCCTGCGTCTCTTCGAGGATGCGCTCCTTGCGGTACGCCGAATACTTCATGTTGTAGACCTTGGCGCGCCCACGACCGAGCTCGACGACGCCTGTCGAGACGGCTTCGAGGAACCAACGGTCATGCGAGACGAGCAGGATCGCGCCAGGAAAATCGGCCAACTCGCCTTCGAGCCAATCGAGGCTCTTGAGGTCGAGATGGTTAGTTGGCTCGTCGAGCAGCAGAATGTCCGGCTTGGCCGACAGCGTGCGCGCAAGTGCCGCGCGCGTCAGCTCGCCGCCCGAGAACGTCGACAACTCGCGATCCATGTCGCTGTCTTCGAAACCGAGGCCACGCAAGACCGATTCGACGTGAACGCGCCAACCGTAGCCGCCGGCCTGGTCAAGTGCGAGTTGCGCATCCGAGTAGGCGTGCATCGTGGCATCCGAATGGTCGCCACCGGCCATCGCGGCCTCGAGTTCGCCGAGCGAACGCTCGACAGCCTCGACGTCGCCGAGCAGCTCGGCGACGTAGGCACCAAGCGTACGACCGTCCGCGCGTGGTGGGCGCTGGTCGTGCAACGCAACGCGCCAACCTTTTGGAATGCCGACCTCGCCGCTGTCGGCGTTGACCTCGCCGGCGATGATGCGCAGTAGCGTGGTCTTGCCAACTCCGTTGCGTCCGATTAGGCAAATTCGCTCGCCGGTGCCAACGCGTAACGACACGTCACCGAGCACTGTGCGTGCGCCAAACGACTTCGTTACCCCAGCAAGATGAATGGACGCCACGGAGGCAGGGTAGGTCAGTGGCCACGATTGGGACGCGGTCAGGTGACGAATGGAGAGCCGAATCTAAATAGATACCAAAACTCATTTATGGATTTGGTATCTTCTTTTCGACCCCGACTTCGGAGACCAAGCACCCGTGAGCTACGACACCATCCTTTCGATCCACTCGCCATTCGTGTTTCTGTGGCTTAGTTGCCTCTTCCTGACGCTGATCTTCGCAGCAATCACGTGGCTGCAGGCTTCGAAAGGTCTACCCACCGGCGGGATGCCAATCGTGCGTTTCACGACGATTGTCGGTCTGCCGTGTGCCGCCGTGGTGCTGATCACCGGTCTGCTCATGTTTGGCACGGGTGAATGGCCCAAGGGGGACGGCTACGCATTGGTGCTCGGCACCGTTCTCTTGCTGCTCGTGACCATCCCGGGTACTGCCTTGGCGTACTCGGCTGCCCGAAAAATGCTCAACGCGGCAACGGGTTCGGACGAGGTGACAACGTACGCGCGTCGCCTCGTGCTGATCTGCGGTCTCCAGTTTGTCCTGATCCTGTTCGCGACCATCCGAGGCCTCAACGCAGCGGGCAAACTCTGACGATCAGCCTCCTCGGCGGGTGATTTTGGGCCGCAATCCAGACTGACCGCCTACGCTGTAGCGCGTGACGACTGAGGATCTCGACCGGGCTGAGTTCGAGGCGCGCTATGCGATCGCCGCCGACGAGACGGGTGCGTTGGCTGGTCCGGACGAGCTCGACGAGGCGTGGGACGAGTACGTGTCGGGGAAGTGGGATCGCATCCTGTTCGATCCGACGCCCGAGAGTGCGGTTCAGTCGAACCGGCTGGCCGGCTCGATTGCGGAACTCTTGGCCGAACCAGCACCCGACGATCCGGCTTGGGGGCGTCGCTTGACGGCGCGTGTCGATGCATTGGCTGCACAGTTGCGGGAAGGATGCGCGGAGGATCGGGCGAACGGAGACCCACACCCTTGGGATCTCTGGGTCGCCGCGCCGCGTCGCGACTACGCTGCGGTCTTCGAGGCCTTTACTTTCCGATCCGACGGAGCCGACTGACGCCATGAGCTACGACACACTCAAGACCCTGCACTCGCTGGCAGCCTATATCTGGCTCGGTAGTCTTTTTGGCACGCTCGTCTTTACGACCCTCGCCTCGCGCCGCGCTCCTGCTGGTCTGGTTACAGGCGCAACCGCGATCGTGCGCTTCTCGACCCGCGTCGGTGTGCCGGCTGCTGTCGTTTTGCTGATCTGCGGCCTTTGGATGGTGGGTACGGGCGAGGCCCCGAAGGGTGGCATCTGGATCACAATTGGCTTCGTCACTTGGCTCCTTGCAGCTCTAGTCGGCAGTGGTCTGATGCACCCGGCAGCGCGCAAGATGCGTAACGCAGCGCCCGGATCGGATGAGGCCATCAGTTATGCGCGTCGCATCGCTCTCATTGGCGGCGGCGAGATCATCCTGATTGTGATTGCCATCTGGGCGATGGGCGCACAGCCGGGTAGCTGACCCTCTGCGCGACGATCCCCTCCTCAATAATCGCGACGGGCGCCTCTTACTCGGCGCCCAGGCCGTCGATGTGGTGGCGGCGGGGGTGTCGATGATTGCCCTGCCGTGGCTCGTCTTGGACGGCGGTGGCTCGAGTACCGAGGCCGGGTTTGTGTTTGCGTTCTCGATGCTGCCCTACGTCCTGTTCGGTCTCTTCGCTGGTGTGGTGGGCGATCGCTATCCCCGCCGAACGATCATGTGGATCACACACTTGCTTCAGGTTGTCGCGGCTCTGCTTGTGCCAGTCTGGGCGCTGACGGGGCACCCACCGCTGCTCGTGATTCTGGTCGCCGCCTTTGTGATCGGGACGGCGCGTGTCTTTGTCGACGCTGCCGTCTTTGGTGCGATCGCCGCGATTATCGGGCGCGAACATTTCTCGCAAGGCCAAGCAACGCTCTCCGCAGCCTGGGCGATTGGCTACCTTGCTGGCCCGGCGCTTGGTGGCGTGTTGATCAGCCTGATTGGCGCCGCCTTTGCGCTGGTGGCCGAGGCGATCATGTTCGCGGTCGCCGTCACGATGATTTTGTCGATCAAACGCTCGCTCGATGCCGACGATCACCGTGGGCACGAGCCGGCGTGGGCGATGATGAAAGAAGGGCTCGCGGTGATTATCCAATCGCCACGCGTGCGGGCCTACACGGGTGTCAGCATCGCCTGGAACCTCGGTGCCGCAATGTCTGCCGCTTTGATCGTGCCGCTGCTCCACACCGTGCTCGGGCTGGGGTCGACACCATCCGGCATTGTGCTCGCAGCCGGGGCCGCGATGGGTCTGCTCGTGCCCACGCTGCTTGGTCGGTTTCTGCCGCGGTTTGGGGCGGCACGCTTGACGACGGTGGCGACCGCGGTCAGTTCAATCGCCATCTTTGCCACGGGTCTCGCGCCGGGTTTTGTCGTTGCGCTGATCAGTAACGCAGTGCGCTCATTGACGGATTACACGATTCTCTCGGTTGTCATTGGCGAGCGCCAGAAAGGCGTGCCCGATCGGCTTCAGGCGCGCGTTGGTATCTCGGGCCGGATGATCGCGGTGATGGCCATTACCATCGGAGCAGCGCTGGGGTCGCTGCTTGCCGATCCACTCGGAGTGCGGACGGTCTTCTACATTTCCGCCGCCATCGTGGGGCTGGTGCTCGTAACCGCACTGCCAATTGTGCGTCGCGTCGAACGAGCCGCACACCTCGAAAATCCAACCGCCTAGCCCAGCACCTCAATGACGGCACTGACCAGACCATCGAGGTCGTGCTCGTCGGCTTCGAGGGCGATACCCACGCCGAGCTCGCGCATGGCCGCGCTCGTGACGGGGCCGATGGAGATGCCATTGATGCCCGTCAGGTCGCGGTCAGGATAGGCGGCGACGAGCGCGCGAACAGTGGAGGCGGAGGTGAAGGTGACGGCGTCGGCGGCCAGTGGGCCCTCGCCCGTTGGCACGGCGTATTCGGTGCGATAGAGCGCCACGATGTCGACGGTCGCACCCGCGTTCGTGAGTCCTTCGGGCAGCAGGTCGCGAGCCTCCTCGGCACGCGCGATCAGGATGCGCTTGCCGGCCACGCGAGCTTGCAGCGTCTCAAGCAACGCCTCGGCGACCGCGCGCTCGGAGACCGTGTCGGCAACGACACCGATCTGGCGCAAGGCCTCGGCGGTGCCCGGGCCGATCGCTGCGACTTCGACGCCGTGCAGCGTGCGCGCGTCGCCACCGATGCGATCAAGCAGGAGCGGGGGAGTGTTCGGGCTCGTGACGACGACCACGTCGTAGACCGTGGCATCGATCGGATCGCCAGCGATCGCAACGGTCGAGATCGTGGGCGCACTGATGACCTTCGCGCCAAGGTCGGTCAGTCGGCGTGTCAGTCCATCGGCCTGCGCACGGGCACGCGTGACGGCAACCACGCGACCGGCGAGTGGGAGTCGCTCTGCCCAGCCAATCGCTTCGCGTACCGCGACGATCTCGCCGATCACGGTGACGGCGGGCGCGCGGACCTTGGCGGCCTCGGCCGCCGCGGCAATCGTCGCGAGCGTGCCAGTCGTCACGCGCTGCGTCGGCAGCGTGCCGCGCTCGACAATGCCAACGGGAGTCTCGGCAGCACGGCCGCCTGCGATCAAGGCGTCGGCGATCAGGCCGAGGCGCCCAACGCCCATCAAGACGACGAGTGTGCCACCCGCTTTTGCGAGTGCCGCCCAATCGGTCTGCGTCTCGGGCTTATCCGGGTTCTCGTGGCCGGTCACGATCGTCACGTGCGTCGAAAGGCCGCGATGCGTAATCGGAAAGCCTGCCGCAGCCGGTGCAGCAATCGAGCTGCTGATACCAGGTACGACCTCATAGTCGACGCCGGCCTGGTGCAGCGCCTCCGCCTCTTCCGAGCCGCGGCCGAACACAAACGGGTCGCCGCCTTTTAGACGGACGACGAGCTGACCTGTCTGGCCGTGCTCGACGAGGCACGCATTGATCTGATCCTGCGTCATCGCGACATCGCCAGGCGCCTTGCCTGCGTTGATCAGCACGCAGCCCGGCTTCGCCTCAAGCGGCAGCTGGTCGCCGGCGAGGCGATCGAGGACGAGCACGTCGGCGCGCCGCACGAGATCGAGCCCGCGTACGGTAATCAGCCCCGGGTCTCCCGGGCCGGCGCCGACGAGAAAGACCGTCACGCGGCGCCCTCGACAAGCAACTCACGCCCACCATCGGCAAGCAATCGGTCGACGATCGTGTCGACGAGGCTGTCGGGGTTATCACCCGTTGCCTCGTGACGAATCGTGCGCGTGCCGTCGGGCGAGCCGACCCAACCGATCAGGGTCCACGTGGCACCCTCGCGGTAGGCATGGGCGGCGACGGGTACCCGACAGCCACCACCGAGTCGGCGGGTCACGCCGCGTTCGGCCACCACGGCAGCACGCGTATCGGCGTCATCAACCGCGGCGACACGGGACTCATCGCCACTGCGCGTCTGCAGGGCGATTGCACCTTGTCCCGACTCGGGCACGATCATCGTGACGGGAAAGCGAAAGCCAATCTCGTAGGCAAGCTCGATCCGGTCGAGGCCGCAGGCCGCGAGGACGACACCGTCGAGCTCGCTGGTAGTGCGATGAGCAAGACGGGTCTGCACGTTGCCGCGGACGGGCACCATCGTCAGGTCGGGCCGAAGTGATCGCAGCGCAGACGAGCGCCGCAGCGACGACGTTCCGACGCGGGCTCCCACGGAGATGTCACCAAACGAGCGCGCCTCGCCACACCAGGCATCGCGCGGGTCTGCGCGCGGCAAAAAGGCGGCCAGGGCCAAGCCATCGAGCTCGTCGCCGGTCAGATCCTTGGCCGAGTGCACGGCGATATCGATCTCGTTGGCGAGCAGTGCCTCTTCAAGTGCAGAGGCGAAGGCGCCGGGACCCAACTCGCCGAGTGGTGTCGAGGGAGCGGCGTCGCCACGTGTCGAGACGATCACCATCTCGACCTCTGCGCCGGCGGCGGTGAGGGCTTCGGCTGCGAGCCGCGCCTGTGCCTGCGCGAGCGGTGAGCCTCGCGTGCCGAGGCGGAGCAGAAGACTCATTTTGTCGACGGGTCCGTCGGTGCAGCGCGCTCAAGCTCCTCAAGCGTCGCCTCGAGCCGCGTCAACTTGCGACCGAGAATCCCAACGTACGCGAGGATCACAAGCCAGACCACGATGTACGCAGCGGCGACGTACGGAACTGCTTCCTTGAGCGTCATGCGTCTTCTCCGCGCGCCACGCGCTGCAACTGGAGCACGCGCGCGGCAGTGCGCTTGCCACGCATTTCGGTGGAGATCAGGAGCACCATCAGACTTAGCATGCCTGCAAAACCGACGACAAACGTCAGTAAGAACGAGTTTGGCATCGCTGCGCCGCCCGTGGTGAAGACCGTCGGGTGGATCAGGGTCTGCGCGATGCGCACGGCGAGAAACGAGAGAGGAATCAGGCCAATGCCGAGCAGTGCGAAGACCGCCGAGGCCGAGCGGCGCCGCTCGCCCTCGTCGAGGGAGAAGCGCAGCATGAAGTACGCGCAGTAGTAGAGAAACAGAATCAGGAAGACGTTTAGCTGCCGGTCGCCCCAGTTCCACCAGACACCCCACGAGGCCTTGGCCCAGATTGGTCCCGTCAACAGCACGAGCGTGCCCCAGATCGTGCCGGAGTGCACGCCCACATACGAGCGCAAATCCCAGACCTCAGTGCGCTTCCACAGGTACATCGCGGCCGAGAAGGCACCAAAGCCGAAGGCGGCGTACGACGTGAGTGCGATTGGCACATGGAAGTAGAAGATCTTCTGGCTCAGGCCCTGGTCGATGTCATCGGGCGTCCACCAGAATGCGAGCGCGACAGTGAGCGGGATCAGAATCGTGCTGAGGAGGAGCGGGATAGTGGTAGAAAGACGGCCAAGGGAGCGCATGTTCAGTCTCCTAGAAGGTGCTCTGAGGTGCCCCACGCGAGCGCCACGAACACAAGATCGTAGAGTGCCAGAAAGGCGAGTGGTCGGAGTCCTCCTACCTCTTCGCCGAAGGCGCCGTAGGTAGCCGTCACGCCCGCCAGAACGATTGGGATCACGAGTGGGAGGACGAGTACCGGCAGGAGTACGTCGCGTGTTCGAGCGCCGAGTGCGAGCGCTGCGGCCAGTGTGCCAACGAGGGCGATACCAATGTCGGCCAAAACTAACGCGACCACGACGGTGCCAATGCTTGGCCCCTCGGCCTGGAAGAAGAGCAGCCACCAGACGGGCACGGCGACGATTTCGACCACCACGAGAAAGCCAAACTGAGAAAGTGCTGCGCCAATCCAGATCGCTGCGCGATCGATCGGGGCCAAGAGCAGCGCATCGAGGGCACCCTCTTCTTGCTCGGCAGCGAAGGTGCGCAAGAGGCCGAGCACGGCCGTAAAGACGACCGCGGCCCAGAGCATGCCGGCTGCCGCGCGATTGCCGGCACCCGTATCGCCACTCAGCGCGAAGTGGACAATCACGATCGTCGCGGCGATAAAGAGCAGCATCGCGAAGATAACCTCACGGCGACGGAGCTCAAGCACCAGCTTGACGCGGGCAATCGTGAGCGCTGCGGCGATCACGCGATGCTTCCGGAGGAGAGGTAAACGGCGCGGGCGCCAAGACGCGCCGGCAGCTCGTCGTCGTGGCTGGCAACCAGTTGCGTTCGCGTGCCAAGGCCAGCCCGAAGCGTCGCATCGAGCAGCAGGCGCCCATCTGCGTCGAGCCCGCTCGCTGGCTCGTCGAGCAGAAGCAGAGCGGGCTGGTGCGCCGTGGCGCGGGCCAGCGTGAGCCGCTGCAGCATGCCGCGCGAGAAGCCGTCGATGTACTCGTCCGCGCGGTCGCCCAGACCAACATGGTTGAGGAGAGCCGAGATGTCGAGGTCGCGTTGCCCCTGGAGACGAGCATGCAACTCGAGGTTCTCGCGTGCCGTAAGTCCGCGATAGAGCTGCGAGCGATGGCCCGCGTAGGCGATGCCGGCGCGTAGAGAGCGCGGTGCACTGGTGGCATCCACGCCTGCGATCCGGGCCGAACCGGCAGTCGGGCGCAGCAGGCCAGCGACGAGCCGCAGCAGCGTCGACTTGCCGGCACCATTCGGGCCGAGCAGCACGATCGTCTCACCGGCAGCCACCGTCAGCGTGGCCTTGCGTAGCGCGAGGCGATCACCGAAACGCTTTGAGCACTCCGTGAGCGTGACGACGGGCGGTTCCATGGGGTGGAGGGTAGGCGATGCGTGTGGGGGGACATGACAAACCGGGGTTTGTCATGTCCCCCCAGCAGATGCCGCTGCTCCGCACGAGGACATGACATCCGCGCGGTTGTGGTGTCCTCCCTGGACCACGCAAGTGGATTCTGATCGCGCGCTAATGCGTGGCTCCATTCAGCCCGCTGGGCATCTGTTCGGCATTGGCGCCTACTCGGTGGTAGCGTGACGGGCAGGAGGTAGAGCTATGGGCGAACTTTCGCCACTTCACATTGCAGTCGTGGTCATCATCGGGTTGTTGGTCTTCGGGCCCAAGAAGCTCCCCGAGCTCGGCCGTGGTATTGGGTCTGGCCTGCGCGATTTCCGCAGGGGACTCTCGGGCGATGCCGATCCGCCGGCGCCAGCACCAGTCGTTGAAGCCATTTCTACACCGATTGTCGAAACAGCAACAACTGCTCCGGTTCAAGCCCCAGTGGCGCAGGTTCCGGTTGATGCACCTGTCACCGCACCGGTCGATGCGCCTGTTACGACAGCTGCCGACGCACCTGCAGCTGAGTAAGCCCTAGACCCGCAGGCGCAGAATCTTCGCGACGCCATAGGTGGCC
>JBAXOM010000015.1:0-26880 GCA_037133215.1 Thermoleophilia bacterium
CACGGAGGCCGGTGTGCCGGTCTACGAGCGTGGCACCGACATGGATCCGGTTGAGATCGCGAAGTGGGGCATCCAGCAGGCCAAGGAGCAGGGTCGCGATGTTGTCATCGTCGATACCGCTGGTCGGCTGACGGTCGACAAGGACCTGATGGGCGAGCTCGTCAAGATCCGCGACGCGGTGCGCCCAACCGACACGCTGCTCGTGCTCGACAGCATGACCGGCCAGGACGCGGTCGTGACGGCGCAAAACTTCCAGGCCGCGATCGCCTTCGACGGTCTGATCCTGACGAAGCTCGATGGCGATGCGCGCGGTGGCGCGGCGCTCTCGGTGCGCGCCATCACGGGTGTGCCGATCAAGGTCATCACGACGGGCGAGAAGATCGATCAGATCGAGGAGTTCCATCCGGAGCGTCTCGCGTCGCGCATCCTCGGCATGGGCGATGTCCTGAGCCTGATCGAGAAGGCCGAAGAGTTCGTCGATAAAGACAAGGCCGAGGAGCTCGAGCGCAAGATGCGCAAGGCAGAGTTTGGTCTCGACGACATGCTCGACCAACTCAATTCGATTCGTAAGATGGGTTCGCTCTCGTCGGTGCTCGGCATGCTGCCGGGCGTCGGCAAGCAGTTGAAGAACGCCAACATCGACGATGGACAACTCGATCGCGTCGAGGCGATCATCCTCTCGATGACGATGCAGGAGCGCAAAAACCCCTCGGTGATCAATGGTTCTCGTCGTGCGCGCATCGCGGCTGGCTCGGGCGTGACGGTCCAGCAGGTCAACGAATTGCTCAAGCAGTACGAGCAGATGAAGAAGATGATGAAGCAGATGGCGAGTGGAAAGAAGCCAAAAATGCCTATGCTGCCGCCTAATATGCAAGGAAAGATGTAGGATCCCGCCGTGGTCAAAATTCGTCTCTCCCGCTTTGGGTCCAAGAAGAACCCCATCTACCGCGTTGTCGTCACCGACGACGCCTCGCCGCGCGATGGCCGCGCGATCGAGTCGATTGGGCGTTACAACCCTCAGCTCGAGCCATCGTTGATCGAAATCGACGAGGCTCGCGCCAAGCATTGGCTCAGCAAGGGCGCTCAGCCTTCGCAGCCTGTCTATCGCCTGCTGCAGAAGCAAGGCATCATTTAGCCGATGGGGGTCGAGCCCCCGAAGGACGTTCGGGAGCTGTGCGAGTATCTCGTACTCGGCCTGGTCGATGAGCCCGACGCCGTCAAGGTGACGGTCGAGATGACGGAAGAGGCGATTGTGCTGCGCATTGTCGTGGCGCCGGAGGATCGCGGCAAGGTGATTGGCCGTGGCGGTCGTGTCGTGCGAGCGATTCGTTCGGTCGTGCGCGCGGGTGCCGTCAAGAGCGGTCGTCGTGTACTCGTCGAGGTCGACGAGTCGCCTGCTGCTCAACCCGCATGAGCGACGCCTTTCCGTGGCGCCCCGAGCGCGTGCGTGTCGGCACGGTCGGCAAGCCGCATGGCCTTGATGGCTCGTTTCGTGTGGCCGACCCGTGTTGCTGGTGGGATTTTCCGCAGGACAGCGTGGTGCTCGTCAATGGCACGGAGCGCACGGTCTCGCGGAGCCGTGGCGACGAGCTCGCCCCGCTGATCAATCTCGCGGGAGCTGCCGATCGTTCGGCCTGTGAGGCGCTCCGTGGTGCACCACTCGAGCTGCCACGAGCGGCGTTGCCCGAGCCGGACAACGATGCCTACTTCCGCTTCGATCTAATCGGCTGCACGATCGAGTACGCCGACGGTACCCCGCTGGGCGAGATCACGGCGGTCGAGGACGGCGTCGCGCACGACACGCTCCTAATCGGCGAGGCGCGCGTGCCGTTCGTCGCGGCTGTGGTGCCGACCGTCGATATCCCCGGGCGTCGTTTGGTGTTGATTGCGGGCTTCGCAATCGAACCCGTCGAGTAGTCCGGCGTACGTTACGCGTGTTGTCGTCACCGTTATGATCTTCCGATGCCCTCTTTTCGCATTGCCGCACTTTCGTTTCTGCTCGTCTTCGCAATCATGGTCACGGCGGGATCCGCCGGGGCGCAGGCGATTGGTGCAGGGCACCACGCGCCAGAGTTGCGGGCGAAGAAGAAGTGCACGCTGAAGAAGAAGGCCAAGTGCAAGAAGACCACCGTCTCGAAGCAGAAGATTGGTAAGCAGAATCTCAGCGGCTCGAACCTCTCGGGTGCGGTCATTACTGGTTCGACATTCACCGGCACGAATCTGCGCAACGTCGATCTGTCGAATGCCAAGTTGACGAACGTCACGTTTAAGAACGTTGATCTTGGTGGCGTGAAGCTGACGGGAGCGACGCTCGTAAACGTGCGCTTCGACCATGTCGATGCGTCCGCGGGGAGCTCGGCGCGCGCGTGCGAGTTCATCAGTGGATCCGGAAATGTTGATGGTTGTGAGTTGCCCGGATTTGTTGCCGACGGCGTGACCATCCAAGACACATTCATCACTAACTCTAATTTTGCCCGTTCGAGTTGGAAAAATGCGACGTTCGACAATGCGATGTTCGTCAACTGCACGTTGGATGATGCCTACTTTGACGGCGCCGATTTCGGTATGAGAGACAAAATTGGCATCGCTGGGATCCTCTCACGGCCTCAGGCAAATGCTCAGCGTGCGCGCTTCGACAATTCAAAGCACTTGCAACTGTTCCACGTGAATGTTGAGAAAGGCTCGTTTCTCGGTGCAACGAACTTCAAACACGTCGACAGCACACTCACGGACGCGCGCGGCCTGCAAGGGTCCCGCACCGTGACGGTATCGCGCACACCCGGCTTTTCGTTGGAGCCGATAACCATTCAGATCAACGAGAGCGGATACTGGCGCATTGGCAACCTCTGTCGCTACGCCATCACGTGCTCGTATGAGGCCGCAGTTGGAAGTCCGATTCAGATCGCCGTCAGATCCGTGATTCCGTTCAGCGTTTCTGGTCCAGGTCTCACGTGCACACGGTCGGTTGTTACAAAACTTTCGCTCACAACCTGTGTCGTGAATTCCTTGCCTGCAGGGAGCGATCCGCTTGCAGTCACGTTTGGTGACCCCGCAGCTCCAATTCCGCCGGTGGCTCCGGCGGCTCCTCCTGTTGTCACACACACGGTGACGGCCAACGTCCTGGTGGGTATAGGCTCGTTTGATCTGATCACCATCAGTACCGTCACGGGAGGCGTGGCCACCGAAGTCAAGCGGTGTACGAATGTCGCAGGGGGCGCCACGTGCGTCGCGACCGTAGTCGATGGAGCGTCGGTGCGCCTAAGTGTTTCGCACGAGGGAATTGATCCATACTTTTTCGTGCAATGTCTTGGCGAGTCGAGCCAGGACCCGGATGTGAAGTCGCACTCGTATAGCTGTCCCGATGTCGCGATTACCACCGACATGCGAGCATCGTTCATGGTCTCGTAAGAGGGATCGCATGTGCGCGCGCCGATTCTTACGACATATGTCCGCTCAGGTATGTGTGACGGCACAGGCTGACGGGTTTCGATTCCGATTTGCGCCACACTTCTCTGCGTGCCTCTCTCCCTTGACATCCTGACGCTCTTCCCCGCCTGGTTCGACTGGCTGGGTGACGAGCGGCATATCAAGAATGCATTGGACGGCGAGCTCGCGCTTGGCATTCACGACATGCGCCCCTATAGCGACCTGCCGCACCATGCCGTTGACGACACGCCGTACGGCGGCGGGGCTGGGATGGTCGTGCGCGTCGACACGACAGTCGCTGCCGTTGAGGGCGTCTACGGGCAGCCGCTCGATGACGTCCGCAACGAGCGCCGCATCATCGCACTCGACGCGCGCGGGCGTCGGTTTGACGACGCGTACTCCCGCGAGCTCGCGGGAGCAGGCGCGATCACGCTGCTTTGCGGCCGCTATGAGGGCTTCGACCAGCGCGTGCTGGACCACGTGGCCACGGAGACGCTCTCGCTCGGACCGTACGTGCTGGCGGGTGGGGAGGTGGCGGCGATGGTGGTTGTCGATGCGGTGACGCGACATCTGCCGGGTGCGCTTGGCCACGACGAGTCGGCGGAGGAGGAGTCGTTCGCGCCCGCACTCGACGGCCTACCCGAGTATCCGCACTACACCCGGCCGCTCGAGTTTCGTGGCTGGGAGGTGCCGGAGATCCTCCGTTCGGGCGATCACGGCCGAATAGCGGCCTGGCGGCGTGAGCAGTCCGAGCGTGGATCAGCTTCCTAATGGGGTCAGACCCTTTTAGGAAGTTACGTCACGTAACCGAGCAATCGGGCGGCCTCTAACTTCCTAAAAGGGTCTGACCCCATTAGGAAGCTGATCGACAAGTCGAGGAATTTAGTGCTCGTGGGCTTGTTTGGTTGGTTGGTCCAGCTTCCTATTGGGGTCAGACCCTTTTTGGAAGCTAGGATCCGTTGGGGATGTTTGGTTGGTTGGTTCAGCTTCCTAATGGGGTCAGACCCTTTTAGGAAGTTAGGGGCCGTTGGATGGCTTGGTTACGTGATCCGACTTCCTAAAAGGGTCTGACCCCATTAGGAAGCTGAACCAGACGAGGGGTACCTGCGGGGTCGAAAGACGATCTGGGGTAGGATCCCCGCCGGTATGAACATTGTCGAAGAGATCGAAGCAGCACAGCGCCGGGAAGTCCCTCAGTTCAAAGCTGGGGACTCCGTCAAGGTCCATTTCCGCGTGATCGAGGGCAACCGCCAGCGCGTTCAGGTCTTTGAGGGTGTCTGCATCAAGCGCCATGGCCACGGCACGCGCGAGACCTTTACGGTCCGCAAGCAGTCGTTCGGTGTTGGCGTTGAGCGTACGTTCCCGCTTCACTCCCCCAAGATCGCCAAGATCGATGTGGGCGCAATCGGCATGGTTCGCCGCGCGAAGCTGTACTACCTGCGCGACAAGGTCGGCAAGCAGGCGCGCATCCGCGAGAAGCTCCAGTAGGCACGTGCCACGGCCGCGTGCGCGCGTCGTAGTATGAGGTTCACGTGGCATCGCTGACTAGCTTCCGCAAGCACCCGGTCGTCGACCTTGTGCTCACCGTCGCTGTGGCGATTGGTATCGCCTATCTCGTCCAGGCCTTCATCGTCAAGCCGTACCGCGTGCCGTCTGGTTCGATGGAGCCAACGATCGCGATTGGCGAGCGCATCATCGCCTCGCGCTTTACGTTCCGTTTCTCGGACCCTACGCGCAACCAGATCATCGTTTTCCATCCCAACGGCGTCGGCGCCGATGTCTACGACACGAACACTGCGTCGGATGAGACGTTCGTCAAGCGGCTGATCGGCATGCCTGGCGAGACGATTGGCGCTGTCGGTGGTCACGTCTATATCTGCTCTGGCAAGGGTCCGCAGGAAGGCCAGGCCATCAAGAGCACGCCGGGCTGTGTGTTCCCGGATCAGCCGTTTGTGTCGAGTCCACAGGACGATTTCGGTCCAACGACGATTCCGGCGGATCGCTACTTCATGATGGGCGATAACCGTGCTGACTCCGATGACTCCCGCAACTGGGGCCCGATTACGCGTGATCAGATGATTGGTGTTGCCTTCATGTCGTACTGGCCGCCCAGCCGCATCTCGATCTGGTAGCCGATGGCAGCGAGCGAGCCCCGACAGCGGCGCCGCAATCGCCTCAGGCGTGCGCCGCGCCTGCTCTGGCTGGCCGGTTGGGCCCGCTGGCCACGTCCCCTCGTTGGCCTCCTGTTGGTCATCGTGTTCTTGCTTGCGGCCGTCGTCTGGCCACCGTTCGTCTGGGTTGCCGCGTTTGTGTGGGGGCTATGGGCGGCTGTCGTGGTGCTGGACGCCGGTCTGCGGCGATCACAGGGCGTGATCGCGGCGATTATCGCGATCATCTTCGGTCCGCTTGGTGTGTGCCTCGTGATGTGGAGTCGGCGACGCGCGATTCGTAAGGTGCCCGACGATGGTCTGTCGTGGCCGATGGGTTATGCGGTTGTCGCTCTCCTTGCCGGCTTCGTCCTGAGCGCCTTGATGATGGGTGTGGTTTTGCGTGCGGGGCCACGTGGCGTTGACGTTCCGCGCGCGGCCATGGGCGATCGCATCATGGCGGGCGATCGCGTACTCGTCGTGCCCAAAAGCATGTCGTCGGTGGGACGCGGCGATCTCGTCGCGGTCGATCGTTTCAAAGGCGTCGATGCCGCGTTGAGTTCGTCGGGCGGCATTGCCGGCGTCGGACGCATCGTCGGCGACGCGGGCGAGGTGATCGGCGCGATCAACGGTGCTCTCTACATCTGCAAGAACCTGCCCGATGCGGCCGTTGGCCTACAACCGGGTGACGAATGCACCACGCCTTCGGAGTTGATGTACCTCCGCACACCGACTCCAGACTTCGGGCCGATTCGTATCCCGCCGGGCACGGTCTGGGTGATGTCGGATGACCGCGCGGGTGCGTTGATCGATTCCCGCGTGTACGGGGCGGTGCCGGAGTCGGCGTTGCTGGGTCGTGTGGTGGCGATCCTGACGCCGCTGTCACGCCTCGGCATCCTCTAGCGCGTGCCTAGCGCCAATCTGCGCGCCTCGAGCGCCGACGCAGCGGCTAGTCTCGTGTCATGGCATCGACGCCGCGCAATCGCACTCCTGGGCTGACGCTGATCGCGCATGATCAGGGTCTTGGCTCGCGTTTCGTGGCAGGAGCCGACGAGGCCGGCCGTGGTGCCTTGGCGGGCCCGCTTGTCGCCGCTGCGGTGTTGTTGGAGCCGGGTGCACTTGGTGCAGACGAGCAGGCGTTATTGGCGCGCCTCAACGACTCGAAGAAGCTCTCTGCTGGGGTGCGCGACGAGCTTGCGCTGGCAATTGCTGCGGTAGCGCTGAAGGTTGCGGTGGTGGCGATCGCGAGTACCGAGATCGATGAGCACGGTATTCAGATAGCCAACCTCGGTGGATTGAGTCGTGCGCTCGACCTGCTCGAGGCGCCCGAGGGGACCGCGCTCGTAGTCGATGGGTTCGCTCTGCCGATGCAGGCGAGAACTCATCGTGCGCTCGTTAAGGGCGATGGGACGAGCGCTGCGATTGCCGCGGCGTCGATCATCGCCAAGACGACGCGCGATCGTGTCATGGAGGGTCTCGATGTCGCGTCGCCGGGCTACGGCTTCGCGGCCCATGCGGGATACGGCACGTCGGTGCATCGAGAGGCCATCACGCGACTGGGGCCGTGTCATGCACACCGTTACTCGTTTGCGCCGATCGCTATCGCTGCGTAGATCTCCCGCTCAGGCTGGGCGCGATGGTGAGCGGCTGGCGATGGTGCTCTACCTCGTCCGCGGATATCGCGTGGTGGGACGCAACGTGCGTGTGGGGCGCACGCAGGTCGATCTCGTCTGTCGTCGGGGCAACCAACTGGTGCTCGTCGAGGTCAAGCTGCGACGAACGATGGCGCATGGTGGTGCGCGGCAGGCGTTGGGCTACGACCAGGCGCGGCGGCTTCTGCGGGCTGGCATGTGGCTGCGAGCACGCTACCCATGGGTGAGTGGAATGCGTGTCGATCTCGTCGCGATTGACGGGTGGCGCGTGCAGATCGTGCGCAGCGCGGTTGACGGCGACACGTACCTGTCGGATTCTGAGCGAGTGATGCTCTAAACGAGCGTTCGCGCGTCTGCGTTGTAGTGGCAGGCTCGAACCATGCTCACACACGCCCGCGCCTATGCCGTGATCGGACTCGATGCGATCCCAATCGAAGTGGAGACCTACGTCTCCGAACAGGACGGTGCTGGTGCCTTTACGATCGTGGGCTTACCGGACAAGGCGCTTCAAGAGGCGCGGGCGCGGATTCGCTCGGCAGCTGCGGCGGCAGGTCTCTTGATCCACAAGGCCGTAATTCTCGCCAACCTTGCCCCAGCCGAGGTACGCAAGGAGGGCGCCGGCTTTGATCTCCCAATTGCCCTCGCCGTGATGGCGGGTTTTGGTTGGGTCAATCAGGACACGCTGGGCGAGGTCGCGGCTGTCGGCGAGCTGGCCTTCGACGGCCGGTTGCGGCCGGTGCCGGGGATTCTGTCGATTGCCGAGGCGGCTGTGCGCGATGGTCATTCGACGCTGCTCTGCCCGGAGCAGTGCGCCCACGAGGCGTCGTTGGTGCCGGGCTGTCGACCGATCGGCTGTGCGACGCTGCGCGAGGCGGTTCGCATCCTCAACGGTGAAGACCTGCCACGACCTGTGATGGAGCGCCAGCCGCGCGCAGTCCTGCCGGTGCCCGACCTGGTCGACGTTCGCGGTCAACCCTCGGCGCGCCGCGCGTTGGAGATCTGTGCGGCGGGAGACCATAACCTGCTCTTGGTCGGCCCGCCTGGTGTGGGCAAGACGATGCTTGCGAAGCGACTGCCTGGGATCTTGCCGCCGCTTGATGATGAGCAGGCGTTGCTCGCCACGCGTATCCATTCGGCTGCCGGCGTCCTGCCAGATGGGTCGGGGCTGTTGCGGTCGCCGCCGTTTCGCGCTCCGCACCATTCGGCCACCACGGCCGCGTTGGTGGGCGGGGGCTCGAAGATTCGTCCGGGTGAGGTGACGCTTGCGACGTGTGGTGTGCTGTTTCTCGATGAGCTACCCGAGTTTCGGCGGGATGCGCTGGAGGCGCTGCGTGTGCCGATTGAGGACGGCTCGGTCCGGATCTCACGCGCCTCGGGCTCGCTCGTTTTGCCCTCGCGCTTTGCTCTGATTGCAGCGATGAATCCGTGCCCCTGTGGCAGCCCCGATGCAGCCGCCTGCACGTGTTCGCGCGAGCGTGTGCAGGCGTATCAGCGTAAGGCGAGTGGGCCGCTCTTGGATCGCATCGACGTGGGGGTTCATCTGGCACGGCCAGCGCCGGAGGTCTTACGCAACGATCGGCCGGAGACCACGCTGCAGGTTCGTGAGCGTGTCCTCTCTGCGCGCGCGTTTCAGGCGGCACGAGGCTTTGTCAACGGGCGTATTCCGGTCGGTCGGCTCGACGAACTGGCAGCACCCGACGAGCAGGGGCAACAGATGCTGGATCAGGCAACCACGCGACTCATGCTGTCGCCACGTGGCGTCCACCGCATTCAGCGCGTGGCACGCACGATCGCGGACTTGGCCGGAGAGATCGAGATCGGCAGCGACAGTATTGCCGAGGCGATTTCGCTGCGACTGGGGTCGTTGACATGACAGTGATCGAATTTGGCTCGCGTGAGTATCCCGAGCGGTTGTGCGACCTTGCCAACCCACCCGACCGCCTGTTTGTTCGCGCGCCAGTGGACGCAGACCGTTTGCGCATGCTGCTGGTTCCACCGCTCGTCGCGATCGTTGGGTCGCGCAGCGCCAGTGTTGCCGGTGTGGCCTTTGCGCGCCGGCTGGCGGGCGAGCTGGCCGCGAGTGGGGTTGGGGTTATCTCCGGGCTCGCGCGTGGCATCGACGCAGGTGCTCACGAGGGGGCATTGGAGCGGGGTGGACGCACCGTCGCCGTCTTGGGGTGCGGCATTGATCGCGACTACCCCGCTGCCACGATGCCGTTGGCACGGCGCATCACAACCGAGGGTGCAGTCGTCTCGGAGTACTCGCCGGGGACACCACCGGCACCGTTTCGCTTTCCCGAACGCAATCGCATCGTTGCGGCTCTGGCGGATGTGACGATCGTGATCGAGGCGGCTGCGCGAAGTGGTGCCTTGATTACTGCGCGCCTGGCGCTCGATCTCGGCCGCGACGTCTTGGCCGTACCGGGGGCACCATGGACGACGGGGTCCGCTGGTACCAATGCGTTGCTCAAGGACGGCGCGTTGCCATTGACCGACACTGCGGATGTCTTGGTGGCACTCGGGATTGACCCCGGCGCGGCGCGCACTGACGACCCAGAGATCACAGGCCTGGCGGCGAAGGTGCTTGCCGCGCTGCGGCGCGAACCGGTCTCGGCCGATGTGCTGGCAGCTCGCTGTGGGCTCACGCCTGCGGGCGCTGCGACACTCATCGTCCAGCTCGAGTTGGACGGAATTGTCGTACGCGAGGCCGATGGGCGGCTCGTCCCAACGCGGTAGTTGCGCGAAAGGGTGCATGAATCGTCAGAATCGACAACACTGCACGTAGCAGCACCCACTTTCGCAACCCCTCCCGAGGAGAACCCATGGCCTTTGAACTTCCCGCTCTCGACTACTCGTTCGACGCACTCGAGCCACATATCGACGCCCTGACGATGGAGATCCACCACGATCGCCATCACAAGGCCTACGTCGACAACGCCAACGCAGCGCTTGCGGGCACCGATTGGGAGAACACCCCGGTCGAGGAGCTCCTCACGCAGCTGTCGTCGTTGCCCGCCGACAAGCAGGGCCCGGTCCGCAACAACGCTGGTGGCCACGCCAATCACACGCTCTTCTGGGAGATCCTCGGTGCCAATGGTGGCGCGCCTTCCGGTGCCCTCGCAGCGGCGATCGATGCCGACTGTGGTGGTCTGGACGCACTCAAGGCTGCCATGACCGACGCCGGCATCAAGCGCTTCGGATCGGGCTGGTCCTGGCTCGTCGTTGACGGTGGCAAGCTGGCCGTGATGTCGACCGCCAACCAGGATTCGCCGATCTCTGAGGGCAAGACGCCGATCCTCGGCATCGATGTCTGGGAGCACGCGTACTACCTCAACTACCAGAACAAGCGCCCGGGGTACCTCGAGGCAATCTGGAACGTCATCAACTGGGACGCAGTCGGCGCGAAGTACGACGCCGCGGTCTAAGTCGTAGAACGACAAAAGGGCCCTGGTTGTCACTCCTGAGTGACAACCAGGGCCCTTCGTCGTTCTAGGCCGCTACGAGTGGTAGAGGTAGAACTTGAGGTTCACGCTTGGGTCGGTGCCCTGCTGGTCGAACCAGAGCTTGACGCTGTACGACGTGCCGGCTTGGTTGAGTACGGTGCTGCGGATCACGGCCGAGCCGTAGTTCCCGCCCGATAGGGTGGCGAACGCGTTCGTAATGGTCGACGTAACCTGGCCGACCTTGGTTGGTGTGACAGTGATCGTCTGGTACGTGACCATTCCGTCTTGCACAGCCTTCTTGACCGAAACGGTTGCGCCCATGCCGCCCATCAGGCCGTTGTTCACGGTCTGGGTGAAGGCGGCGCCCTGAAGCTTGGAGCCGCTGATCGTGACGTTGAAGACCTGCGCGCTCGCCGACTTGTTCAGACCGGAGTAATCGCTGGGGTTCGACGCGGGCATCGTGCTGGACGCCGAGGCGGAGCCAACGCCAATCGCGGCGAATGCGCCAACGGCGGCAACGATGGCGATGGTGCGCCGTGGAAACGTGATCTTCATAGATCCTCCATGTAAAGCCGATCGGGTGATTGGTAGCGCACCTCGTACGCGGAGCCAATCGCAGCTCAGTTGAGCCTGCTGCCGAATCCTATACCGAATAGTGGACCCCAAAACGCTTAGCGCCACCATTTTGAGCGGGACGAGAGGTGTGCCGTAGGCTGCGACACAGTCGTACCCGGATGGCGGATTAGATGATTTGCAGCGTAAGGGCGTTGGCCTCAAGCCCACGAGAACACCTATGGCGTTGGAATTCCAGCGAGGAGGGCAGCGGCAGCGTCAATCGCCGCGACCTGGTGTGCCTGAAGATCCTGCTGACCCATGATGTCGCCTGTCTCGTACATCATCGAACCGCGCACGTCAGTCGTGATGCCCGAGAGTTCTTCCATCACCGCGAGCCCACAGAAGGGCACGAGCGGTACGGAGTAGCCACCCTCATGCGTCATTGCAAGGTGCCCTCCGCACACCTCGGTGGCGACATCCATCATGGCGCGCGTGAGGCGCCCATAGCCGCGTGGCGTCACCATCATGCGCCCAAGTGGATCCCAGACCGATGCATCAAAGCCGCTGGCGACGATGATGAACTCGGGCTGGAAACGCTGGAGCGCAGGAACGACAACGCGAGCAAATGCGTCCTCGTAGGCGCCGTTGCCAGAGCCGGGAGGGAGCGGGATGTTGAGTGCTGTACCAACGCCGGCACCCTCACCAATCTCGCTGACGAGTCCGGAATCGGGCGGAAAATTGTTGTCTTGGTGGAGCGAGATCGTCAGCACTCGCGGGTCGTTGTAGAACGCGGCCTGTGTGCCATTGCCGTGGTGCACATCCCAGTCGACGATCGCTACGCGGCTTAGACCACGAGCCTCGAGCAGGTGGTAAGCGGCGATCGCCGCATTCCCAAAGATGCAGAAGCCCATGCCAGTGTCAGCAAGCGCATGGTGACCAGGCGGGCGGGTCAGGGCATAGCCGTTATCGACGACGCCGTCGAGGACGGCATCACACATCGTGATCGTGCCGCCAGCCGCGAGGAGCGCAACCTCGTACGAGCCCTTGCCAAACGGTACGCCTTCGCCGCCGGCGTCGCCGCCGTACATTGCGGAGTCGCGTTCAATCTGCTCGACGTACGTCCGCGTGTGGAAGCGGCAGACCTCATCCACGGTTGCCGCGCGAGGCTTCAGCTCGACGAGTTGCTCGAGTAGGCCACTGACGTCGAGCAAGTTGCGAACTCGGCGCTTGGAGTCGGAGTTTTCAGAGTGTCGTACATCAGGTTCATTCCAGCCCGACGCATCCGAGTGATAGGGGCCGGTGCCGCGCCCAGTGTCGTGCCACGCATAACGCTCATGCCAGAGGAAGCCAGTTTTCATAGCGGCATCATTTCACGTTGACGGAGCATTTGCACGCTGGATTTTCGCAGCCCATACGTGTCCGCGGGATATGACTATGCTTGCACACATGCATGATCTCTTTACTGAACAAGACCGACTCGCCATCAACACGACGATGGCGGCCGGCAGTCGCGCGCAGTTCGATGCCATGCTCGTCGAACAGCCACGACCGTCTGGTGGTAAGCGTTGGACCACACTGATTGGCCTGCTCTTGGTAGCGATCGTGCTCGGACTGATCCTGTTCGCCATTATCGGCGGCCTTGGGTTGATTGGGCTCGTGATTTTGGTTGTTGCCTCGGTGTTCTTGGCGCGGATGATTGCGCGCTGGTGGCACATCCGTTCGCTCCACAGCACCGCGCGTCTAAAAGTCATCGGTGGCTACGCAGAGTCGAGGGGCTGGGAGACGGTGGAGAAGCTCGCTCTTCCAGTCACGACGCCACTTTTGCGCAAAGGGGACCGGCGCCATACGGGCTGGGGCGTTCATGGCACGCTCGGAGATCAGGTGCACTTTTGTGCGGGCGAATACGTCTTCGAGACGCGGGAAACCGCGACGGATAGCGATGGTGGTAGCACTGAGTCGTGGAAGCAGCACCCCTTTACGATTGCTGTGATCGACGCACCGCTGGAGGGCATCGGCTCGATGCGCATCCATAACGGCAAGACGGACGGAATTTTGTCGAAGCTGACGGGCATGGTCACGTCGTTGCAGCCGGTCCCGCTCGAGAGTCAGGAGTTCAACTCCTCCTTCCAGCTCCTTGTCTCGGACGACGCAGACCAGGTCGCTGTTCGAGAGCACTTCACGCCTGTCATTCAGGTGGCCTTTGTCGATCGTGGCCTTGGAACGTCGCAGTTTGAGGCCGAGAATGGTGTCCTCGTCGCGGCGCGGATCGGCTCACCTCACACCGATAACTTCGGCGCCCTAATGGAGGTTCTGGCCGACGCCATCTGGATGCGTGCTGTCTTCAGCGACAAGCCAGCCGGGCGCCTGCCAGATATCGATGCGCTTCGCGCGCTGCTGCTTGGCCCAAACGCCTGACGGGCAGCGGGCCTCCGACCCGCCACGTCGTCTCCTCAGGTTCGGGTATCGTGTGCGCACGTAGGGTCGTAGCTCAATTGGTAGAGCACTGGTCTCCAAAACCAGGGGTTGTAGGTTCAAGTCCTACCGGCCCTGTTTCGTCTGTTCGTTCCATCGCTTGGGTCGCCACTCAACCTCCCACAGTGAGAGCGTGTCGAGTTCCACGAACTCCCCTGCGCCGACAGGCAGGTGGTTGAGCCAGACGCTAGGCTTATCGCCATGACGCGCCTGACACGCATCGGGATCATCGGCTGTGGTAGCCACGCCGTGCAGAATCTCTACCCGTGTTTTCGACTCGCGGTGCATAATCCGCCGGAGATTCTTGGCGCCGCGATTGGCGACCTGGCCGAGGGTGGCGCGATCGGTGATCTAGTGGCGTGTTGCGACATCGACGAAGAGCGGGCGACTCGGTGTGCGCGCGATTTCGGTATTCCGCGTGTGTACACGGATCATCGGCAGATGCTCGAGCAGGAAGACCTCGACGGGGTGATCGTGGCGATGCATCCGAGAATCCAGCCCGCTGTCGCGATCGATTGCCTCGAGGCAGGGCTTGATGTCTTCGTCGAAAAGCCGCCAGCCCAAACAGTTGAGGACTGCATTGCGCTGCAAGAGGCAGCTAGAAAAGCTGATCGCAACGTCATGGTGGGCTTTATGAAGCGCTTTTCCGAGCCGTATCAGCGGGCACTCGCGATTGCCCAGCGTCCTGAGTTTGGCTCGCTAACCGCCTATGAGGGACGCTGGACGTTCGGCGAATACCCACCACGGTCCGTCTACGACTTTCTCAACGGATTTGGCTGCCATCACCTCGATCTCGCACGGTTCTTTGGCGGAGACGTCAAGTGGGTCATGGCCGCGCGTGCTTCGCAGATGCCGGGTGATACGCGCGAGTGGACGCCCAGTGCCCTCGAACTCCCGGTCGTCGGCTCGGCCTGGCGCGACATGTCGGCGCTCGTTGAGGGGAGAGAGCCACTACAGGAGGAGGCGTGGGCCTGCCTCGTTGGGTTCGAGAGTGGTGCGATCGGGACATTGCAACTGAACTGTCTGGAACGACTCAATGAGCGCGTTGTGCTGACGGGGCATCGCAGCGTCGTCTTTGTCGACGGTTGGAGGCGCGTGACGGCTTGGGTCGATGGGGCGGACACGCCGGAGGTCTGGGAGCCCAGTGATCAGCTGCCGCTCGACGCACTTGATCCACGGCACCTACATGGATTCGCCGGCGAGATCCGCCACTTCGTCGAGTGCGTCCGCGATCGGCGACGACCGGACGTGACGATTGATGATGGCCTTGCCGCGATCCGCTTCGAGTTGGCGATCAAACGATCGGTCGCCGAGAACCGTCCCGTCGACGTCTAACGCGGAACCGGGTCAGTCGCGGTGGAGCTCGCAGGTGCGCTCAGACCTTCTTCACAACACTCGACTTCAATTGCATCGAGCCAAAGCCTTCGATTTTGCAGTCGATGTCGTGATCGCCGACGCCGTTGACGAGACGAATGTTGCGTACGTTGGTGCCGATCTTGATCGACGTGGGGCTGCCCTTGATCTTGAGGGCCTTGACGACGGTGACCGTATCTCCATCGGCCAGCACGTTGCCAGCAGAATCGCGAATCACCGTCTCTGCGTTTGCGTCAGGCGTGGATCCCGCTGTCCCAGGAATCCACTCGTGGCCGCACATTGAGCAAACGGTCGCATCGCCAAGCGGGTAGTTGAGCTCGCTGGAACACTCGGAGCAGAGGATCTCGGGGGAAGGCATGCGCCGAGTATCGCAGAGGGGTGCACTCGAAATTGTCGGAGAGGAGGCGCTGTTGCGCTCCTCTGACCTCGACGCTACTTGCCGGGAACGACGGGCGTGACGTTGCCGATCACGGAGACGCGCAGTCCGCGCCACGGATTGACGCTGTAGCCAGGAATCGTCTGCGGAGTGGCACCGACGGCGGACAGCCACATCTGATAATCGGTTGCCGTCACGACACCGCCATGCCAGCGACGCCAGACAACCTTGTTCTTGGTGGCCTGCGCCGGTGGAGCGATCGTGTCGGTGATCTCGACGACGTTGCCGCCCTGGTCGAGCGTGCCCCACGGGGAGCGGGTCTGAGCCTGACCGACCGTACTGACGTTGCCGACGTAGTTGATGGGAACGTTCTTGAATGGCGACGTGGCGCACTCAGTGGGCGTGAACTGTGCTGGGCACCAATACGGCGCGGTCAGCGGCGTGGTGCTGGCCTGTGCTGCGGACTGGAACGTGGCCAGTGGCTGTGTGCCCGCGTTGGTGACGTTGCCCGTGGTGGGATCAAGCACCGAGCTAGCCGGTGGGCTGTCGGGGCAGGCAGTGGCCGGATTGGCACCAGCGACTTGGCCGGCGGGGCAGTTGACGAATACACCAGGGCCAGTCGGGTAATCCCAATACGACAGCTGGCCGCCACCATTAGGATCGAAGTACGCGGCCTTCATCCACTCGTTCTGGCTGGTTACCGCGAAGCCCGTGGTCGTGTTGCGCGTCGCGCGACGATTATTGAGCGTGTACATACCCGTCTCTGTTTTCGGAGACAGACGAACGGTGTACGACGTCGTCCTCAGGGTCGCTCCCGCAACGGTCGTGGTCGCCTGGGTGGTGCGCTTGAGAACAATGCCGTTCTGAAGGGAGTTGACGAAGCGCGCGGCGCGGAGGAAGTCGGCCATGTTGTACGGCTTGTTAGCCCACGCGGACGATGCGACGGAGTAGCGCTGACCAGGCTTGGCGCTCATTGAGCGATTGACCGAGCCGTAGAGCGGCCAGACCTTCGAGCTCTCGGCGGCATCCCAGAGGTGATGGCGATTGGCACCGAGCGGATCAACGGTGTTGAGGAACGTGACCCACTGCGTCACCGTCAGTTCGGTCTGTCCGACGTTAAACGTGTACGGAACGCTACCGACCTCCATGCACGTGGATTCCGACGCGTTCTGGACCTGCAGCGTCTTCGTGGCAGCATCGACCGCCGGCAGGGCGGTGTTGCAGGCGTCCTGCGACGCGTAGACGGCGTTATAGAACGGAATGATCCAGACGGAGGCGTTGTTCGGAGCCGCGACGGTGACGGTCTGCAGGGTCACCTGTCCACGAGGGGCTTTCGCGGCGCTGGCTGCCGAAGCAGCCTGCGACATCCCGCCAGTCTCGCCAATGCTCGTGACGCTGTTCGGAGCCGCGACAGTTGTACCCGGCCGCGCGGACGCGGTGGACGTAAGAGCAAGAAGGAGCGCCAAGGCGCTGACAGTGATGAGGGCAGACTTGGCGTTTCGCATGGCTTGATTATCGCACGGATTGACGACTGCAGCCGACGCGTACGGTCGGCTGGCTTACCAGTGATTCCAGCGAACGACCTCGGACAGATCGCCACGTGCCGCGGCTTTGAAGTCCGTCCCGAGCGTGTAGCCGAGCGTAATCAGCGAGGTCTGTGTGACCTCAGCGTAGGGAATACCAAGGATCTCAGCGACCTCGCGCTCGTAGGTGAGGTGCAGTGTGGTCCAACACGTTCCCATGCTGCGGGCTCGTGCTGCGAGGCAGAAGCTCCAGCCGGCCTGCACGATCGAGCCATACATCGCGGACTGGCTATCGGCGGGCAACTCGGTGAGGCGACCGGAGACGCAAGGAATCACGAAGGCAGGTACCTCATGGAAGCGGTCGGCCAGATATTGCGCCGAGGTCCGCATGCGGCCCTGCGGGGTCGCAAGTGCCTCGGCCTCGGGCATCGGTCCGGCATATGCGGCATAGCTCTGGCGGTACAGCTCGGCAATCGCAAGCTTCGTATCGGCGTCCGTGACAATGACGAACTGCCACGGCTGCGAATTCGAAGCCGTTGGTGCCTGCAGTGCCATCGCCATGCACTCCTCGATTACCTCGCGCTCGACAGGGCGATCGAAGTCGAGCCGTTTGCGCACAGCGCGGGTTGTCGAGAGGAGTTGGTCGGGATCGAGCGGCAAGAGGTTCATGGCAGGAGCCTACCCGAGTAGAGAGGGCATGCGATCATCTGCGGCAACGAACGGAGGCAGCGATGAGTGCGCATCAGAGAGCAGTAGAACGAGGGCTTCTCGACGTCGATCTCGAGACGATGTACGGACTGCCCGAGCCGTCGGGTGCGAAGTTCGTCTCACACGTCGCTCATGGTGATTTGCTCTATCTGTCTGGCACCGTCGCAACCACGGGTGGCGATGCCTTTTTGCCCGGCATCCTCGGTGCGGACCTGACAGTTGACCAGGGACGCGAGTCGGCACGCCTCGCCTGTGTTGAGTCGCTCCGCGTGATGGCTTTTGCGCTCGGATCGCTCGATCGCGTGGTGCGCATGATCACACTCAACGGCTACGTCAACTCGACGCCCGCGTTTATTGAGCAGCCTCGGGTCATCAATGGAGCGACCGAACTCTTAGTCGAGATCTTTGGTGACGGTGGACTCTGCGCGCGAGCCGCACTTGGGTGTCAAGGGCTCGCGTTGAATGCCTCGGTAGAACTCGTCATGACGGTGCAGTTCGATGGTGGTGACGTGCGCAGTGCACTGCCAACCCCAGCGGCGCGGCAGGACGCGTAAGCGCCGAGGGGGGATGTCGATAGCGCGCCCTAGGCACCGGGGTGTCCACCCGATACACTTGCCTCTAAGAGCGCAAATTGTACTGAGCGTCGAGCGGGGAGACTGAAGATGAACGTACCGAGCGCTGCCCAGGCCGACACGGAACCGAACGACTACCACGTCGGCAAGGTTGTCGCCCTCGCGATCGTCGCAGCGCTTGGCGGATTTCTCTTCGGCTACGACAGCTCGGTCATCAACGGTGCCAACAAGGCCGTCTTTGCGGAGTTCGACATTACCGATGGCTTTTTCCAAGGCTTTGTCGTCTCGATCGCGCTGCTTGGCTCGGCCGTCGGTGCGTTCGTTGGCGGTCGGCTCGCCCAGAGGTTTGGTCGACGCCGCGTGATGATCGTTGCCGCGGTTCTCTTCCTGATCGCGGGAATTGGTACGGGGCTGCCAGTTGGTATCGCCGACTTTATGCTGTGGCGCGTCGTTGGCGGCTTCGCGATTGGTCTGGCCGCTGTGGTCTCGCCGATGTACATCTCGGAGATCGCTCCCGCGGATGTGCGCGGTCGGCTCACCTCGCTGTTTCAGTTCGCCATCGTGATTGGCATCTTCGCGACGCAACTCGTCAATCAGGTCATCGTCACGATCGCCGACGGCAGCGCCTCGAATGACCTTGGCCCGCTGCAGGCCTGGCAGTGGATGTTCATCCTGATGGTTGTCCCGGCCGCGATCTACGGCTTGCTGGCGGCTCGGCTCCCCGAATCGCCTCGGTATCTCGTCGAAGTCGATCGTTTCGATGAGGCCAAGGTCGTACTGGAGCGGATCTTTATGGGCGATGTGATGCCAAAGATCCAGAGCATCCGCGCCTCGATTGATGACGAGGTGAAGCCAACGATGAGTGACTTGTTGAGTAAGAAGCACCTGCTCCTACCGATCGTCTGGCTTGGACTTGGCTTGGCAATCTTCCAGCAGTTCGTCGGCATCAACGCCGTCTTCTATTACTCAAATCTGATCTGGGCCTCGGTCGGCTTCGATGAGACAGAGGCCTTTACGACCTCGACGATCATCAGCGTCGTCAACGTTGTGTTTACCGTCGTCGCGATCCTCCTGATCGACCGCGTTGGGCGCAAACCGCTTCTCCTGGTTGGTTCGGTGGGGATGGCCGCAACGCTCGGCACGCTGGCAGTTGTCTTCGCGACGGCACCGAAGATCGTGGCCGGAGCCGGGGTTGCCGAGTCGACGGTTGGCAATCCGATCTTGTCGCATGACCTCGGCATCGTCGCCGTCGTCTCGCTCAACCTATTCGTGGCCTTCTTCGCGGCGACGTGGGGACCGATCGTCTGGGTCTTGCTCGGCGAGATGTTCCCAAACTCGATTCGCGCTGCCGCACTCAGCATCACCGTGATGGCGAACTGGATTGCGAACTTCATCGTCTCGGAGACGTTCCCCGAGCTCGCCAAGGCGTCGCTCGGGATCGCCTACGGGCTGTTTACCCTCTTCGCCGTCTTGTCATTCTTCTACGTCTGGCGGTTCGTCAAAGAGACAAAGGGTGCCGAGCTCGAGTCAATGGGTGGCCTGGACGAGCAAGCCGCGTAGGTCGCGAACGCAGTACGAGCGAGCGGTTAGTTTTCGGTGTTTGCAGCCGCGAACCGTGCGCGTCCGGCGATGATGATTGCCTCGGCGGCATCGCGGTCTTCCCAACCGTCGATCGTCACCTTCTTGTTCTCCTCGAGGTCCTTGTAGACCGAGAAGAAGTGTGCGATCTCTTCGAGCAAAGCCGGGTTGATGTCCTCGACATGCTCTTTATGCGACCACGACGGGTCGTCGTGCGGAATCATCAACAACTTTGGATCGTCGCCCGCCTCGTCGATCATGTGCAGCACGCCGATCGGGTCACAGGGGATCAGACAGCCAGGGAACGTTGGCTCTGTGAGGAGCACCAAGACGTCGAGTGGGTCGCCATCTTCGCCGAGCGTGTCGAGTAGAAAACCGTAGTCCGTTGGGTAGTGCGTGCTACCGCGAAGTGTGCGGTCGAGGACGACCGTGCCGTACGTCTCGTCGAACTCGTATTTGTTACGACTCCCCTTCGGGATCTCGATGTATGCGACAGGCTGGGTCTTCGGGGTGTGCTTCACACATCGGATCGTCTCACATCACGTCTTGATCCGGGTCCGGGCAGTACTCGCAGAGAGCTCAAGAGCGTTGATAGTCTCGTTGTGTGTCGGTCAAGAAGATTATCCTTGTCGCAATCGGTGTGGTTGCGTTGGCCATTGGACTCTCCACGCTCGCCCAGCGCGTGGCGGACGTGCGCCAGCAAGACAGTCTCGACGCCTTCTACGCGACGCCGGTTGGACTCGAAGCGGCGAAGCCAGGCACGGTCTTCCGTGTCGAGACGCTCCCTGATGCGCCCGTTGCGGGTGCTTCGTCGTTTCGTATTCTCTACCGCACCGAGCGGCCCGACGGAACAGCAGCGGTCGCCGGAGCCATGGTCTTCGTGCCGATTGCTCCCGCACCGGAAACGGGGCGCCCCGTGCTCGCCTATGCCCACGGCACGATTGGTCAGGGTCGCGGCTGTGCGCCTTCGCGTCGCACCGAACCGATTGGACCTAACGCCTGGTACGCGCAGGCAATCGCCTCTGGCTTCGTGGTCGTGGCAACGGACTACGCAGGTATTGGGACTGCCGGACCCAACTTGTTTTTGGTCGGGCAGGCCGAGTCGCTCGACATCGTCAATTCTGTGCGGGCACTTGAACAGGTTCCTGGAGCTAATCCGAGCAAAAAATGGGTTGTCTTCGGTCATTCCCAGGGTGGCCATTCTGCACTCTGGACTGGCGAACTCGCGGCCCAGGAGATGCCTGAGAAGACATTGATTGGTGTGGCTGCTGCAGCGCCAGCTGCAGAGCTTCCGCTGATCATCAGTCAGCAGTGGAACACGGGTGTTGGCTGGGTCGTTGGTGCAGAGGTTGCTCAGTCGTGGCCGTCGATGTACCCAAATCTCGACATCAGCTCAGCGATCTCGAGCGAGGGCAATCGCTGGACGAGTCAAATAGCCGATGCCTGTCTCGGTGAGGGAGTGCCGGTGCCACCGCTTCTCGGCTTCGTCGCTGCGGCCGTTGGGGTGCCGTACTTCAATGGCAATCCAATCGTCGACCCGCGCATCGCCAAGGTTGCCGCCGAGCAGACGCCGAAGCCACTGCCTGCGACGCTCCCGCTTTTGATTGCCCAGGGCACTGCCGACACGGTGATCCCACCCGAGTCGAATGCCGCACTTCAAGAAACGTGGTGCGCAGCGGGGTCGAACCTGACGATGATGTGGCTGGGTGGGGTTGGTCACGTCGCCGCCGGCACCACGGCTGCTCCAACGATCGTTCCCTGGCTACGGGCACTTTTCGATGGAGCCACTCCCACGCCACAGTGCAGCGGCGTGCCGCCCGTGGCTGTTCCTGCCACGACGCTTCAGGAAGCCTTACTGCTCGTCCGTTAGGTCACACCGAGTAGCAGTGCTGCCTCGAGCGTGGCGCCCACAGTCAGTGCAGCGAGATGGCTCTCCTCGTCGAGGATCTCGTGGATGGTGCGCGTCATCACGCCGCCGGCAAGCAGCGCGACGAGGCCCGCGACGACCACGGGTGGAGCCTCCCAGCCAATGCCGAGCGCATATCCAACGGCGATTGCGCCAGCCAGTACGAGTCCGCCCTGAGGCGAGTTGAGTTTGATGGTCATGCCATGCGCATTGAGAGCAATATGGAGTCCAATTGCGAGTGTGAAGAGCAGAATCGAGCCGACTTCCGTGTTGTCACGGACCGCGAGCAGATAGCCGACGATGGTGGCCGACAGCGCAGGCTGCACAATGCTCACGCGCGGATGAGGCGTCATGCCATGGAGGCCGCTCTGGAGTCCACGGAGAAAGAGCGTGCCGATGATCCCGATCAGGACCAGAATGTACGCGTGCAACTCGGCGTAGGGGAGTTTGCCTTCAGTGGAACGCCGGACGATTTCGGCACCGACTGCGATTTCGGGCAGCAGGTGGACGACCACGTACGAAATGCCAATACCTGCACCCGCGGCGAGGAGGTACGGCGGCCAGCGGCGGCCAAGCAGGCGCGGCTCCGCAGCAATGATGCAGCTGAGCGCGATCACGATGGCGGCCACAAGTGTCACAACGAAAGTGTGACGGCACCGCCCCCGGCTAAGAACGTAGGGCAGTATGAGAGGCGTGCGCAGGATCGAAAAAGAGGGGTGCGCGGCCCCAACGCGAACCCGTCAGCGGATGCGACTGAACGCCAGTATCGTGGCTCGACTCGTGGTTGCGGCGTGTCTACTCGCTGGCGCGATGGGAGTCGTTGATGCCCGTGGTGTGGAGGCGCAGGCACTGCCACCACGTCCGCAGGCACTCGGCTCGTTCTGGATCACCTACTACTGGTTTGCACCGGAGAGTTGGTTTACGGCAAAAAAGATCGTGGCGCCGGGCCTCAAAGTTGCCTATCGCGAGGACTTTCTCTATTCCGCGCGGGGCGTCGCCATGCAAGGCACCGGCACGGGCGACGATGGCGTGTTGCTGCATTGGCGGAGTGGAGCCGGCGCCTGGATCAATAAAGACGGAGCCGAAACAAAAACGGCTGCGAGTGGCTTTACCAATGGATCGCCCTTCTCGCGCCCGGGCGGCTGCGTCTGGTGGGCGACAGACGCAGCGGGTGCGCCGATCCCAACCAGCACCGATAATAAGCGTCCAACGTTTGCCAATGACGACGGCACTTGGCAAAACCCGCCGCCTAACAATCCCGCCGGGTACAAGGTTGTCTGCAATAAGGCAGCCGTAGCTGCGGGCCAGCCCGACGATCTCGCGTTTCGTGGATATCCCGATACGTATGGCGTCGGTGTTGGCACGAGCGTGACGCCGTGGCGTTCGATCGCCACCGATACCTCCGTCATCCCGCGGGGGACGACGATCTACATCGATGCACTCAAGGACACGCCCTCAAAGGGGTGCTTTTCTGCGGACGACACGGGTGGTGCGATTATCGGTAACCACATCGATGTGTTGATTCCACCCGACAAGTCACTCAAGCTGCCAGCCAAGGGCGACCTCACGCTGGTGCCAAAAGGCGTCGACTGTCCGCCGCCGGTCGCGCTGGCGCCGGGTCCACTCGGGAACCTCAATTTGACGTACCTGATTCCCGCAGGCGAAAAGGCAGCCATCGCGGCAAAGTCGAATGCGGCCGGACTCAAAAATCAGCACCTGCAAGAGGACTTCCTCTACGGCACGAGCGGTGTCGTGGCGCGGTCGGTCGGTGTGACGCGCAAGGGCAAGACGATCGTGGCTCTCGGTGGTGGCTGGTGGGTTAATAGTTTTGGTAAGAAGACCAAGCAACTGAGCGATGGCAATTGGTCAAAGGGCATTCCTGTATGGCGCGATGGAGGGTGGCGCACAAAGCGTGGTCGCCCAACCTACAAGAAACCCGACGGCACCTGGTCGGCCGGCGTTGGTGTGCGGTTGCTCACGTATCACGACCGCTTTGCCTACTCCAAGAAGGGCGAGTTCATTCCGTGGAAGACGGTGACGTCGTCGAAGACGACCGCACCGCTCGGAACCCTGCTGGCGCTTGACACCCTGCCAACCGCGCCGTGTCTCGTCGTCAACCGTCTCGCCGACACACTGCCGGCAGCGACTATTCAGGTAGTCGTGCCCGCCGGCACCGATCCCGCCACGCTACCAACCTTGAGCCCAGCGACCGTCCTCGCGGCCGCGGCGGGGTCGGCAACCGGCTGTCCTTAGAGCCTTCGAGGCCCGGGGAGCGTTAGTGGATCGGTGACTTGTGCAGCTTCTTGGCTGCCGACGCCCACGCGTTGAACGAGGGCTTCTTCGCACCCGTTTCTTTGCGGAGGCCCGTCGTGTACCAGGCGCCGTTTCGCGGCGCCTCGTCCTGGACGAGGAACCAGGCCGCTCGCTCTACCTGAGGGAGCGATTTGAGCTTCTGAAAGGCCTGCGTAACGAACGTTGACTGTTGTTTGAGTGTTGCGACGTTCTTACTGACACCAGGAGCGGCAGTTGGGATACCAAACTCGGTAATCCAGATCGGATACTTGTGGTGGAAAATCTCGTTCGAAAGCGTGATGAACGTCTGGAAGTTTCCCACGCCAATGAAGCTTGGATTCGTCGTGCTCTCTTTTTCGCCATCACGAATACCGGCACTGGGGTTGCGGTTGTACGGATGCATCGAGAGAACGTCGAAGGTTGCTCCAGCAGCCTTCATGCCGCGCATGAAGGCGACGGGAGTAAGGCCATTTGAACTGCCTTGCTTATACATGGCTCCAGCCACGAAGGTTGGCTTGAAGTGGACGGCCTTCTTGACCTCTGAGCGAAGTGCAGTCAGCAGTTTGACGTAGTTGCGGGGAGAGACAGCGACACCGTTGCTGTACTGGGGGCGGAAGGCGAAGTAAGCGTTGGGCTCTGTCCAGGTCTCCCACGAGCGGGCACGTGGCAGAGGAGTCGTCTGGCCCGGTGGGATGTAGGTGCCCGAGTACCGTTTTGCGCAAGCAAAGACGAATGCGCGCCACATCGTAATGTTCGGCATTTGTGTGGCGCGAGCCTGATGCGATTTCGTCGAGGACGCCCAGTTGGGAGTCTTCCAGAGCGTGAACATCACTCGGTCTTGTAGACCGTGGGCTCTCGCATCGCGCATGAATTGGTCGGTCGGGCCAAAGTTATACGCCGGGTCTTCGGGGTCGCGCGGATTCTTCGGCTTCTTCGGTGCAATCTCGTTCCACTGCATGTCCCACCGCATGAAGCCCACGTGCAGCGTGACTGCATCGTTCCAAAAGGCGCCGGGATCAGAGCCCACGTACGCGTTGTCGAGAAACCCGACGGCGAGCGTGCTCTTGGCACTGGCAACAGTTGGCAGCGCAAGCATCGCAATACACGCGACAACGAGCATCAAGGTACGCCGGTGGGAGAGAGTTGGGAGCATTGTCTAGAGGAAGCTCAGTGAGCTACGGCGGCGATGACCCCCGGCGCTCACTGAGCGGCAGCAGGCCTAGTGAACGGGTGATTTCCTAATTTGCTTGACGGCCGACTGCCACGAGCTGTACGACGGCTTTTCCGAACCGGTGACCGTGCGCAGCCCCGTTGTGTACCAGGCGCCAACGCGCGGCGCCTCGTCCTTGATCAAAAACCACGTCATCCGCTCCACCTGTGGCAATTGCTTGAAGCGCAAGATCGACTCGTAGGCAAACTGTGCCTGCTGCTTGAGGGTCGCCACGTACTGGTTCTTGCCGGGAGATGGTGTATTCCAACCAAATTCCGTGATCCAGATCGGGTGCTTCTTGCCAAAGATCTGGTTCGACAACGTGATAAACGTCTGGAAGTTGCCGACGCCGATGAAACTCGGGTTGGTTTTGCTCTGATTGACGCCATCCTTGAGACCGAGACGCGGCGTGTTGTTATAGGGATGCATCGAGAGTACATCGAACGAAGCGTGTGCGGCCTTCATGCCCCGCAGGAAATTGATCGGGGTGACGCTTCCGGGTCCGCCCTGCTTATACAACGCGCCCGCTACAAACGTGTGCTTGGAGGTGACTTTGCTGACCTCGCCCTTGAGCGCGTTGAGCAGCTTGACGTAGTTGCTGGGGGAGACGACCTTGCTTCCGACCTTCTGGGGACGAAAAGCAAAGGCCGCATTTGGCTCGTTCCACGTCTCCCAGTTTGTAATGGCCGGGAGAGGCGTTGCCTGTCCGGGTGGGACGTAGGTGCCCGAGTATCGCGTCGCACAGGCAAATACAAAATTCTTCCAGGCCGTCAGATCCGGCATCTGTGTCGCCTTGGCGGTCTTGGCTTTCGTTGCCCAGTCTGGTGTCTTCCAGAGCGTGAACATCACCTTGCCCTGCAGCCCATGGTCTGCAGCAGCGCGTACGAACTGGTCGGTCGCGTTGAAGTCATAGGCCGGGTCCGCAGGATCGCGAGGATTGGCTGGCTTTGTGGGAGCGAGCACGCTCCACTGCATGTCCCAACGCATAAACCCGACGTCCAGCGCGACTGCGTCCGCCCAGAATGCTGTCGGATCCGAGCCGGCGTAGGCATTATCGAGAAAGCCGACGGAGAGATTCTTGCTGGCACTCGCGCCTGCGGGGATCGCGAGCAACGCGATAGCGGCGACGAGCGTGATCAAGGTTCGGCGTGCGTGGTTTGGGCGCAACGGCATACGGAGACAACCTCGTGGTCGGGGACAACTCCGCCAATCGTGCCACACCTGTTCCGGTGAATCGCGATAATTTCACCGTTCGCGCCGCTATTGGTACGGTTTTGTGCGATGGAACCCCTTTCTCGCCCAGCCGTGATCGTGGCCGACATGCTCGTCGACTTCATCACCGGTGCCCTCGCAAACCCGCCGTCACAGGCAATCATCGGCCCACTCGCCGAGTTGCTCGACGGCGCGCGCGAGCGGGGATGGCCTGTCTGTTATGTCAACGATGCGCACCTTCCCGGCGATGTCGAAGAACACCTCTGGGGTCCGCATGCGCTGGCGGGAACACCCGGTGCTCAGGTGATTCCCGAGTTGGCTCCACAGCCGGGCGACGTTCAGTTCGCGAAGCGGTACTACTCGGGTTTTCATGAGACGGGTCTCGATATGTACCTCCGTCAGCGTGGTGTAGAGACCGTGATCGTGACGGGGCA
>JBAXOM010000016.1:0-26536 GCA_037133215.1 Thermoleophilia bacterium
GTGGTGAAGGACTCGACCTGGGCCGCCGGCTTCTGCCGGAGCTTCACGATCGCAAACGCGGGTACGCGGTCGTCGACCAACTGGAAGCTGGTCTTCACGTTGCCAAGCACCGTCAAAATCACCGATAGTTGGAACGGCACTCTGACCCGTAACGGCAACGTCGTTACGGTCGCCGCTCCAGGCTGGGCGGCCGCGGTTGCCCCACGCACGAGCGTCGCTGCCTTCGGCTTCTGCGCAACCGGCACGGGCGAGCCGACTGCGATCAGCGTCACTGAGGTCGCCTCTACGACGACAGCTGTGGCCACGGCCCGCTCAGGGTCGATCGCACCCGCAAAGCTGCGAGCCCGGGCAAAGGCCGCGGCGATCCGACATGCGCATGCGGCGTACCTCAAGTCCGCAGGCGCTAAGCACTAGGCAGCAGGAAGGCGAATGTCCAGAAGGGGTCAGGCCCGATCTGGACATTCGCCTCGTGCTACGGCAACAAGGTTGATGACCCTCGAATGTCCAGATCGGGCCTGACCCCTTCTGGACATTTGGCTAGTGGTGCGCGGTTGGGACGACGACCACGGGACAGTTCGTATGGCCCGTGATCTGGTTGCCGACCGAGCCGAGCAAGAGGCCCGCGAATCCACCGTGTCCACGCGAGCCAATGACCAGGAGATCCGCCGTCTTCGCCGCATCGAGCAGTACGGCACTTGGGCCGCCTTCAACGATGTGGTGTTCGATCACCAGATCGGCAGGCATATCCGCCTTCGCGATCACTGCGTCCTGCGCGGCGCGACCATCCGACTCGAGCTCGTCGATCGGATAGGGGGCCGGCAGACCGCCCGGGCTGAGCGCAGTGACGGGAATCGACCACGCGGTGTAGACGCGCAACACATGACCGTGTGCCGCCGCCTCTTTTGCCGCCCATTCGAGTGCGGGAACCGAACGATCCGAACCGTCTACACCAACTGCGATAGCGCCCATTAGGCCCTCCTTGGGGAATGCACACACACTCTAGGCGAGACCACGACGAGGTGGAGGTCTGCGGGCTAGCCGCGCGCGACTTCAGCAAGATCGTCGAGCCGTACGGAGACCTCGCGATCGTCGTCCAGGCGCACCAAGACAGAATCTGCCGGCACCTGCAAGGAGCGCACGACACCCCGCCCCTCTGGCGTGTCGACTGTGCGACCGACCGCGGGAGCGCGATCGCGGAAGCTCCTGTACACCGGATGTTCAAAGGCGAGACAGCAACGCAGGCGTCCACACAGGCCCGTGACCCGACCAGGGTTGACAGGGAGATCCTGATCCTTCGCCATTCGCAATGTGATGCGCTGTTCATGGGCGGGGAAGCGCGTACAACAGAGCACATCGCCACAGAGGCCATAGCCCCCGGTGATCCGCGCACCATCGCGTGGGCCGAGCTGCCGGGCCTCGACGCGGAGACTCAGCTGCCGACCCACATCCTGCGCAATCGCCTGGAGGTCGACGCGCTCCTCCGACGTGTAGCCAACGATCACGCGCCGGCCATCAAACGGCATCTCGGCACCATGGACCTTGACGCCGGTGTGACGCGCAACGACGGCACGACGGAAGACGCGCCGCACCTCGGATGCCTGCTCACGTTGCTGACGCCGACGCACATCGTCCTCGGCCGTCGCCTTGCGCAAGACACGAAAGACCCGCTCGGGCACCTTGCCCGTCGACTCGTGCTCGGGTTGCACGACGCGGCCGTATTCCTCGCCGCGCGCCGTCTCGCAGATGACGCGATCGTTCCAAAGCAGCTCCACCCCGTTGGGGTCATGCAGGTCAACCGTGCCACCCGACTGGAACACCACACCGACCATCATCATGCGACCACCGCCTCGCGGCGACGCACCATGCGGACGCGTGCGAACACCGCAGCCAGAGCAAGCGACACGTTAATCGGCTGCCCCAACGCGATTCGCACCTCGTCCACCTCCACGATGCCGCGCTCAAGCCGGCTTCGAGAAACGGTTTCGGCAACGGTCACGAGTGTCGTCGGAGCGATCGACGAGACGACGCGATCGGGCGCTCCTGCCTGAACGCAGAGAACGTCACGCAACACGAGTTGGACCGTGGCAATCACGGCACGCATCATGTCGGTTTCGGCACGACGCCGGCGGCGGGTAGCCGTGGTCTTGCCCGACGTCTCCAAGCGTTTGCGCTCGCGGTCGAGCTCTCGCGACGATGGCAGCTTCTCAATGCGTTCCAGGGCCGCAGCCGTCTCGGCCTCTGCTGCCTGCTGAGCGCTATCCCCCGCAGCCTTGATCCCGGCCAGCGTGGCTTGCACGGCAGCGTCCTCTTGATCGAGACCGACGGCAAGGGCCTGAGCGACCCGCGCCTCGACCTCTCCAATCCACTGGCGTGCCGCGGGATCGGTTGCCAGTCGACGAGCAAAATCGAGATCACCACGGGCACGACCACCCAGTTCGACCGCCAACTCGGTCGCCACGCCATCGGCCTCGAGGCGCGCCGCGAGTGCACTGGCCGAGAGGGGTGGGAAGGCGATCGCCTGGCAACGAGACCGAACCGTTGGCAGTACCCGAGACAGGTCCTCGGCAACAAGTATCAGTACGACATCGCCTGGTGGCTCCTCCAGCGTCTTCAGAAAGGCATTCGCCGCGTCTCGGTTGAGCCGGTCGGCCTCGTCGACAATGCCGACCCGCCGCACAGCCTCTTGCGGTCGATAGCGCAGAGCACCCGACAGCTCGTGGATCTGGTCGACCAGCAGCGACTCGCCCTCCGGCTCGATCATGGCCAGATCGGGATGGCTGCCCGGTACGACTCGGCGGACATCACAGCCAAGCAGCAGTGCAGCGAAGGCGCGAGAGGCATCGTGCTTGCCGGTGCCAGGAGGCCCGTGGAGGAGATAGGCATGCGCGGGCTCGGCGACAGCCGACCGCAACAGCACCTCGGCACGAGGCTGCCCAGGGAGCGAGACCGTCATGGTCGCACTCCCTCGAGCGCGCTCCAGATCCGCTCGGCAACCTCGGCCTCCGACCCGACCGCATCGACGAGGCGGATACGCGCCGGATCGAGTTCGCCCAGTTGAAGAAAGCCCTGCTCGACCCGCGCGTGGAACTCCTCGCCCGCCGACTCCATCCGGTCGGGCACTGCGTCGCGACGAGCCACACCGTGCAGCACGATCGTGCGGGCGGGCAACAGACCCGCCGTGGCGAACAGCGACGCGTCGCGAATAGCCTCGACACCAAGCCCGCGACCAATGCCCTGATAGACAAGCGAGCTGTCGATGAAGCGATCGCAGACGACCCACGCCCCGCGGGCGAGGGCGGGAGCGATTACCTGCTCCACGATCTCAGCACGCGCAGCGGCAAACAACAGCGCCTCAGCTCGGTCGCTCATCTCTACCTGTGGATCAAGCAACAGCGCTCGCACACGCTCGCCGAGCTCGGTCCCACCCGGCTCACGACACTGCACAACCTCAAGCCCTAACCCGCGCAAACGGTCAGCCAAAAGCGCTACCTGCGTCGACTTGCCGACCCCGTCGGGCCCTTCGAGGCTCACGAACATGTAACAAGGGTACTGCGACGTCCAAATCGGGGCGTCTCTTGGCAGGAACGCCTACACCCGTGCCGAACCGGTGGTCAATGGCTGCAGTCGATCATCACTTCCTTCTTGATACTGGCACGTGGGTTGCCGTCCGACGACGGCGCTTTCTTGAGCGCTTTGCTGTCTGGGGTGTCCTCGCCGGCGTCGCCCTGCTCGCCCTCGGTGCCCTGTGGGGCGGCGCGGCACTGGTCGGGTCGCTGACGGGTGCGAAGGGTGGTCCGGCCGAAGCCGCCGTCGAAGTCGTCGTACCAGCACCACCCATCACAAAAACGCCTGTGCTTGTCTGGAATGGTCTCGGTGCCGACGGTATCGCCGCTGAGGCTGCGCGCCAACTGATGATGAAGAAGTACCCCATCGCAGCGGTCAGCGACGCCCCCGACCACAGCTACATGAAGACGTACGTGATGTACAAAGCCGCCGATCCGGCCGGTAAATCGGCGGCCGGCGCACTGATCAAGAGCCTTCATCTGCAAGGCGCAGTGGCGCAGCCACTCGACGGTGTGCGCAAGGATCAGCTTGGTGGCGCACGACTGCTGTTGATCGTTGCCGACCCCCTCAGCCACTAACCCGGCGACGTCATCAGGGCCTCAGCCGGCGACCGCGGCTAAAAAGCCGCCTACTATCGGACTCGTGCAACCGCTCCCTCGCTTTCGTTCGACCGCCGCTGTGCTGCTCGGCATTCCCGGTGTTGTCCTCGCGGTCTGGGGTATCCTCTTTGCCGCTGGTGGCATTGCGCCAGGGGCCGCCAGCCTAATCGCCGCTGGCACCACCATCCCCGCTGGGATCGTGCTCGGGCTGATTGCCGTCGGGTGGTGGCCGTTCGTACTGCCAAGCCGGTCCACGCTCGTTGCTGCCGCTGGCCTGACGGTCTTCGCGCTCGTCGCGGCGCTTTCCAGTCTGTGGTCGCTGTCAGCAAGCGATTCGGTTGGTACCGGCATTCTCTCGGCCGGCTATCTCGGCGCACTTGCCCTCGGCGTGCTGCTCGGTCCGGCTCTGCGCCGCCCAGGCGTCGTCTTTGCGACTGGTCTGACAGCACTCGCCACACTCGCCAGCACCTGGGCCCTTGTCGCCCGTTCCTTTGCTGCCACGACGGGTGTCCAATTGAGCCCTCGGCTTTCCGGGACGCTGACGCTTCCTAATGCCCTTGCCATCCTCGCCCTGACCGGCCTGTTTGGTGGGCTCGCACTGTGTGCCCATCGTGAGCCGCGCTACCGCGCTGCGGGTGGGGCGATTGCCTCGATCAACATGCTCGCGCTGGTCCTGACCTCGTCGCGCTCCGGACTTGGCCTGGCTCTGATCGGAATCATCGCTCTGCAACTCGTTCTGCCCGCGGCCCCTCGCATGCGACTGATCGGCCTTCTCGCCGTCATCCCCGCCGTCATATGTGGGTTCAAGATTGCCCTCTGGACCGCCTTTACGGCACCGGAGCAGAGCGTGTTGCCTGCTGGTTGGGGCCTTATCTATGCACTGGTCGGCTCGGCGGTACTCGGTGCAGTCATCGCTACTGTGGCCGTCCGCATGCTGCCCGGTGCGCAGCCGGCGGGCGATCGTGGCCGCGCCTCGCGCCGGACGCTGCTGATCGCGCTTGGCGGCGTGATCGTCTTGGTGATTGGGTTTGTCGTGCGTGCGGGGGGTCCCAGTGGTGCCGTCAGCGCGATTCGGGCTGGGTTTACCGGCCCGGTTGGCCAGGCAGGCGTTCGCGTTGGCATTGGCTCGAATCTCCGCGATCATTGGTGGGCGACAGCGTGGGATGGCTTTCGTGCTGAGCCGTGGCACGGCTGGGGGGCTGGCACCTTTCGCCTACTCGAGCAGATTACGCAGAACCCAACGTACGTGACCGATTCGGCGCACAACACGCTGCTGGAGGCACTCGCTGGAACGGGCCTCGCTGGCGGCGTGCCCTTTATCGTCGGTGGTATTGCACTCGTCGTGATGGCGGTTGCCGCTGTCCGCCACCCCCGCGTGGGCGACGAGGTCGGTGCGACCGTGATTGCGATCGGAGCAATCGCGTTTCTGGCTCAGGGTCTCGTTGACGTTGACTGGAGCCTGCTCGCGCAAGGAATCCTGGTGTACGCGGCCATCGGCGCGATCGCGCCCGCGCCCCACAAACAATCCCGCGTCACAACACCCGCCCGCGTAATTACAGGTGTCGTCTGTATCGGACTCGTCTTCGCCGGACTGCTCGGTGTGCCCACGTGGCTCAGCGCGCGTGACTCGGTGCGAAGTGAGGCGATCCTGATGGACAATCCGCAGGCTGCCTATGAGGCAGCAGCGAGCGCCCACCGCTACAACCCCCTCGCTGTTGATGCCCTGATCGCGGAGGCTGACGCGTTGCAAGAATTGGGTGACCCCCAGGGTGCGCAGAATGCGCTCCGACAGGCGATCGCGCTCGAGCCGAAAAACTACGAGCCGTGGCTCGCCTACGGCACGTACCTCGCCTACTCGTGGGGACAGCTCGAGCAGGGCCGGGCTGCCCTTCAACAGGCACTCAAGCTGTCCGGCAACGACGGCTCCGTCTATGTAGTCGTCGACACATTGCCGCCCGCAAAATGAGTGGCGCACCCATCGGCCGCGAACGCCCACTAGAGTTGGTGATCGTGTCCCCCCGGCATACATCCATCCGTCTGCTCGTCCTGACCGCACTGATGTTCGGCACGTTCCTGCTCGCCGTGCCCTCGGCAAGTGCCGCCAACTGTGGCAAGGCACTGATCAACGAATACTTCTTTACGGGCCGCCTCAAGTACCACACGCAGGAGTGCTACGCCTCCGCGCTCAAACAGGTTGATCCTGACGCGCGAATGTACTCGGGCATCATGGGCGCAATTCGCGCCGCTCGTGCTCGTGATAAGGCGGCCGATACCAAGGCAGCGACTCCGGCTGTCGATCCTGGCACGGATACCTCCTCGGCGCCCGCGCCACCAGTCGATACGCTGCCCATTCCTGATGCCGTGCCGCCGACCTTGACGACGGATACCGGCACCATCACCGCCGAACCACGCAACGGACCCGTCGTGCCGATCCAGACGACGCAAGCAGCACTGCCACTCGCGACGGCTCCCAGCCAGGTGCCTCTCTCCGTGATTCTGCTCGCGGGGCTTGCCATCGTGTTGACGTTGGTCGGACTTGGTGGCCTGGCCGTGCGTTGGCTCGACCGTAGCGCCTGAGCGACGCTGCCGGGGATAGCCCCCTTGCGGAACGACGCCTCGGGGTCTACCGTCATTTTCTACTCCGCTCGCAAAGGATTTTACGATGCTGATTTCGACGATGAATGATCTGCCCGGCTACCGGATCGATGAGGTAATCGGCGAGGTCTTCGGGCTTACCGTTCGCTCGCGCGGTATGAAGGGGCAGATCGGTGCCAGCCTCAAATCTGTCTTCGGCGGCGAGCTCGGCAGCCTCACCACGATGCTGCACGAAGGTCGGCAGGAAGGCATCCAGCGTCTCGTCGACGAGGCCGAATCGAAGGGCGCCAATGCGATCATCGCGATGCGCTTCGATACCTCCGAGATGATGGACATGGGCACGGAAATCTGCGCCTACGGCACCGCCTGCAAAGTGACCAAACTCTAAGCCGCGTCCGGGGTGTCGCTCAGGCGCGCCGGAAAATCAGGGCCGCGTCATGCCCACCGAAACCGAAGCCCGTTGACATCACGTAGTCGGGAGTCGCTGGACGCGCCTCGCGAATGAGGTCGAGTTCGACGTCGGCTTCGACGAGGTTGGCGCACGGCGGCAGTTGATTGCGAGCAAGGCAGACCAGCGTCACAATCGCCTCGATTGCACCAGCAGCCCCAATCGTGTGTCCGTGTTGGCCCTTGGTCGACGAGATCGGCGTCTCACCAAGCCCAGCCCGCTGGAGTGCGCGCGCCTCGGCGGTATCGCCAACCGGCGTCGAGGTGGCGTGGGCATTGACGTAGCCAATCGCCGCTGCCGTCAGGCTCGCGTCGTCAAGGGCAGCCTGCACCGCTCGGGCGGGGCCCTCACCCGTTTCGTCGGGGCTTGTCAGGTGTCCTGCGTCGCAGGACTGGCCGTAGCCGACGACCTCGCCGTAGATATGCGCACCGCGCGCCACCGCGTGCTCCCACTCCTCCAGTACGAGCACTCCGGCCCCCTCGGCCATCACAAAACCATCGCGGGCTGTATCGAAGGGCCGAGAGGCTGCGGCGGCGCCGTGCGTCAGCGAGGCGATCGCACCCAGGCGAATGTAACCCGCGAGCACGGACGGCACGATCGCGGCCTCTGCGCCGCCGGCGACCATCGCGTCGGCTCGACCATCACGGATTCGTTCGTAGGCCCACCCGATCGCATCGGAGCCGGCCGCGCAGGCCGTTGCAGGTGCTGCCGATGGGCCCTTGAGATTGTTCAGCCGCGCGGTACCAGCGACGGGTGAGTTGACGAGACCAAGCGGAATCGCGAACGGGCTAACCCGACCGAGTCCGCGTTCAAGCAGTGTTCGCTGCGTCTCTTCAACCGTGCCAGCACCGCCGTGGGCGCACCCGATCGCCGTCCCGATGCGTTCTGGTGCGACGCCGTGCTGCCCGGCGTCGGCCAGCGCATGCGCCGCGGCAACCGCTGCAAAGATCCCGACCCGATCCATTCGGCGAGCCTCACGCTTGCCAATCACGGTGTCCACATCGAAGTCTGCGACCCGCACGCCCGGCAGAACCGGCAGGCCCTCAAGGGCCACCTCGGAGCCACCAGTCTGGCCAGCCAAGACGGCGTCCCAGAACGCGTCGACAGTGTTGCCAAACGTCGAAACGATGCCCAAACCGGTGATTGCCACGCGTCGCTGCATAGAAGCAGTGTGCCGGACGCCATCAACCGACGTGCCTGCGCTGCGTTTCTCAGCGAATTTTCATCTCCGTGCGGAAGGCTGTAACTGCACAAAGGAGCCCCACGTATGCGCTACAGCAAGAAGACCATGATCATCGGCAGCATCGCCGCCACCATTGGCCTGGCCGCAATCGCCGGCCCCGTTCTCGCCGCCAATATCGTCTCGCCGGACGACCGACAGGCGCAGGAGCAACAGGCGTTCGAGCAGAGTCTGGCCCAGAAACTCGGTGTTCCGCAGGCCAAGGTCGATCAGGCACTCAAAGAGATTCAAAGCGACCGGCTGGACAAGCGCATCGACGCGCTGCAGCAGGCTGGTGTGCTGACGGCTGATCAGGCAACGTCGATCAAGGCGCAAATTGCCGACAACAAACTGCCCGAGGCGATGAACGCCCTGATGGCAGCAATGACCACCAAGCGACTCGATGCACTGGTCGCTGCCAAGACGATTACGTCGGACCAGTCAACCCAGATCTCCACACTCGTGGCTGCCGGTGTCCCCCTCCGTGTTGGCGGCCCACCGGCCGGAGTGCCTCAGGGGCAAACTCCACCCGACGCCGATCGCCACGCTGCCCATACGGCAGAGGAGCTCGCCGCGCTGGTCAAGGATCGGAAGATCACCCAGGCGCAGGCCGATCAGGTCACCACCTTGATCAAGGCTGGCGCACCGATCGAGCTTGGCGGTCCAGGTCGCCACGGCGGCGACGGCCCCGGTATGGGCCATCACCCTCGCGGCATAGAGGGCGGTGGCGCCTTCGGTGGGCCACCACCTGCTGATGGCGGCCACGACGGCCCGCCGTCAGGCGACGGTAACCAGCCGCAGAGTTTCGACGGCCCGGCAGTCGGCAACTCCCCTGCCTAGTCGCAGCGGGTGGCTCCGCACGGCATACTCGTGCGGAGCCGTTCCACTGATTCGAGCACTATGCGCATTCTGATTGTCGAAGACAACGAGGCCGTCCGTTCGGCCATCCGCCGTGCCCTGACAGCGCGTGGGCACGAGATTATTGAGGCCAGCACCGCCGCCGAGGGTCGCATCGCGGCGACCGACGATATTGAGGCAATCGTCTTGGACGTTAATCTGCCCGATGGCTCGGGCTTCGATGTCTGCCGGACATTCCGCGAAACCGGCCTGCAGACGCCGATCCTGATGCTGACGGCACGCGACGCAGTTGCCGATCGCGTCGAAGGCCTCGATGCTGGCGCCGACGACTATCTCGTCAAGCCGTTCGCAACCGTCGAGCTCGATGCGCGGCTCCGCGCAATCTGCCGGCGTTCACTTGCCGATCCGGGCCAGCCCGACGATGTCTTGGAGGCCGTGGGCATTCGTCTCGATCTTCGTTCCCACACCGTCACCCGCAACGGCAACTTGGTTGACCTCACCCGGACCGAGCGGCTACTGCTCGAACTGTTCCTCCGCAACCCCGACAACGTGCTGACGCGCGAGGTCATCCTCGACCGCGTCTGGGGGATGGATGCGCGCACGTCGTCAAACGGCGTCGAGGTCTACGTTGGGTATCTTCGCCGCAAGCTCGGCGACACGGGGTCGGAGCGCTTGATCGACACGGTGCGTGGCGTCGGCTACGTGTTGCGGACGACACCGTGAGCCTTCGTACCCGCATTGCTCTGGCTGCGGCGCTTGCCGTTATCGTCGCCTTCGGTGTCGGCGGTTTTGTCACGTACCAAGCGGCACAGCGCTCACTCTATGGCGAGGTCGACGCATCACTTCGTGCTGCCGCACTCCGCGAGGGGCATGCGGCACTCAATCCCGACTCTGCCAATCCCGATCGTGGCTTCGGTGGCAACGCAAACGGTCGCTTCGGAGCCCCGGGGATCTTCACCGAGCTGATCAACGGGCAGGGCGAGATCGTTCGTCTGCCACGGAATGAGACACCGCTCCCACCAACCAAAAACGCGGGAACAATTGCGGGGTCGGGTGGCTCTGAGTACCAGACCTTTAACGTCGATGGCTCGACGATTCGCGCGTTGACCGTCAACCTGCAGCCTGACCTCGCGCTCCAGGTTGCCCGTTCCGTCGACGAGATCCAAGCGTCGCTCAACCGCCTACGCAGCCTGCTTTTGATCGCCGGCATCGGTGGCGTGATCTTCGCGATCATCCTCGGCGCCCTCGTCGCAGAGCGTGGTCTCGTACCACTGCGTCGTCTGGCCAAGAATGTCGAGGGGGCAGCCCGTGATCGCGATCTCTCCCACCGCGTGCCCGAGCAGGGTGGCGCTGAGTCGGTTCGCCTCGCCCATGCCGTCAATGCCTTGCTGGCTGGCCTAGAGGAGGCGCGTCTCGCTCAAGATCAACTCGTTGCCGATGCCGCGCACGAGTTACGGACACCATTGACGGCGCTGAGGACAGACGTCGAGACGCTAGGCGACCCCAACAGTTCCCTCTCTGATCTCGACCGTCAACAGATTGCCGCTGCGCTCGATCGCGAAATCGATGAGGTCTCGCAGATGATCACGAGCATTGTCGACCTGGCTCGGGGGGCACGGCCCGTCGAACAGTCCGAACCACTGCTGCTGGACGACATTGCCGCCGACGTCGTCGCGCGTGCTCGCTCACGGCACCCCGAGGCCCTGATCCAGTTGGATTGTGAAACCGCGCCGTTTGTTGGCGATCCAACGAGGCTCGAGCGGGCACTTGGCAACCTCGTAGAAAACGCGCTCCTGCACGGAGCCACCCCGGTGACAGTTACTGTCCGCCCAGGGGTTATCACCGTCGACGATGCGGGTCCGGGTATCCCCGTCGCTGAGCGCGAGGCGATGTTCGAGCGCTTTCGCCGTGGTGTCGGCGTTCAGGACCGACCAGGCTCTGGTCTTGGCCTCGCAATCGTGCGCCAAGACATCGTTGCCCACGGTGGAAGTGTTGAGATTGGAACGGCAGCGTCGGGAGGCTGCCGGATCACCGTTCTGCTTGAACATAAGTAATCGTTATTTTTTATATAAGCACGCGTAGATTCAAAGTTGGTATCCTACGCGCATGAATCCCGATTTCCTCGGTCTGCCACCCCGTGTGACGAAGCCTCGCAACGTCGGCATCACACACGTGATGGACAAGGGGCTTGGCCTCGCCGACATCGACTCGATGATCGAGATGAGCGGTGACTACATCGACATCGTCAAGCTCGGCTGGGGCACGTCGTACGTCACACCGATCCTGCGCAAGAAGCTCGATCTCTACAAGTCGCTCGGTATTCCCGTCGTCTGTGGCGGCACCCTGCTCGAGGTCGCCGAGGCGCGTGGACGCATCGAGGACTACCGCACGTGGTTGTCTGCCCAGGGCTTTACCCACGTTGAGGTCTCTGACGGCACGATTGACATGTCGCGTGAGCGAAAGCTCGAGTTGATCAGCATGTTTGCCAAGGACTTCGAGGTCTTGAGTGAGGTTGGCTCGAAGGACGCCGAGGAGATCTACGCGCCGTACCAGTGGGTCGAATGGATCAAAGAAGAGCTCGCTGCCGGTTCGTGGAAGGTCATCACCGAGGCGCGCGAGTCTGGCACCGCAGGCATCTTCCGCACCACGGGCGAGGTCCGCAGCGGCCTGATCGACGAGATCGCGCACGAAATCGATGTCACCTCGTTGCTGTTTGAGGCTCCCCAGAAGGCCCAGCAGGCGTGGTTTATCAAGCATTTCGGCCCCGACGTCAATCTCGGCAACATTCCCCCAGACGAGGCGATCCCGCTCGAGACACTTCGCCGGGGCCTGAGGAGCGACACGCTGTCGCTGATCCTCGGTCTCGAAAACTGACGATGCCTGACGTGCTCGTGATCGGCTCGGGCGGTGCGGGGCTTGCCGCTGCACTAGCGGCGAACGATGCCGGTGCCTCGGTCGTGCTCGCCACCAAGTTGGGCGTGGCCTCGTGCAACACGGCGAAGGCGCAGGGCGGGATCCAGGCCGCCATCGGCGATGACGACTCGATCGAGACCCACTTTGCCGACGTCATGCGGTCCTCACATGACACGGCCGACCCGGTACTCGCCCAACGTCTCGTTGAAGAGGGCCCCACCACGGTGCGTTGGCTCGAGGAACTCGGCGTGGCGTTTACGCGCGACGGCGATGGCTCGTTACGGATTGCCCGCTGTGGTGGAGCGACGCGCAAACGCCTCCTGCAGGTCGGCGATCGAACGGGGCTGGCGATCGCGACCGCTCTACGCGATGCCGTAACAGCGCGCGAGGGCATCACCGTGCTCGACCACGCGCCGTTGATTGCCCTGGCAACCGACGGGACGGCACTCCTCGAGCGCGACGGTGAGCAGGTCGAGATTCGGGCAGGCGCCTTGATCCTGGCTGCGGGCGGACGCTGCAAGAGGGAGGCTGAGGAGACCGGCGAGCTGTCGACCAACGGTGACGGCGCAACGGGCGAAGTCGCCGCGCTCGCAGTCGCCGTTGGCTGTGCCGAGCGCGACCACGACTCGCTGCAGCGACACCCCACCGGTGCCGCCTGGCCAGAATCGCTGGCGGGCTACGCCGTCCCCGAGACCACCCGCGCCTACGGTGCGCTGCTGCGTAACGCAGCGGGCGAGCAGTTTGTCGACGAGCTTGCACCACGCGATGTCGTCGCCGAGGCGATCATCCGAGAGTGCGCAGACGGGCGAGGCATCACGACACCCACGGGTCGTCCGGCCGTCCATCTCGACTGCCGTCCCGTCGACCCCGCTGACGCTGAGATCTCGTTTCCGTACATGCTGCGTCGCTACCGCAAAGCCGGCCTCGACCCCTTGACGGAACTGATCCCCGTCTACCCCGTCTTGCATTACCAGAACGGTGGTCTGGTGATCGACGAAGACGGCGCCACCACAGTGCCCGGGATCTGGGCAGCGGGCGAGATTACCGGCGGCATCCATGGTCGCAACCGCATGATGGGCAATTCCTTGCTCGACATCTGCGTCTTCGGCCGCCGAGCGGGTGCGGCCGCGGCCGCCTCGGTGCGCTGATGACTGAGGTCTTGATCGTCGGTGCCTCCTTCGCGGGCCTTGCGGCCGCGCGGGAACTCAAAGGCCGCGATGTCCTGATCGTCGACCGCTCTCCAATCGGCGCCCACCAGACCTCGGCCTGTGCGCTTCCACTACGCCTGGTGCGGTGGCTTGGCGCGGAGGAATCCGTCCTCTACGCCGAGTCGCGGATGCGCGTCGAAATTGGCGATGTGCAGTGGAACGTACGGCTTCCGGAGGAGTTTGCGGTGATCGACTACGCAGCCTGCTGCCTGGCGATCGCTCACCAGACCGATGCGCGCTTCGAACAGATCCGCGTTGTCGGTCGCGATGGCGCAACGGTACTCGGGTCGTCTGGCGAGCGCCTTGAGGCCGACTGGCTGATCGACGCCTCGGGCTGGCGGAGAGTGCTCGACCATGCCGGCCCAACCCGCGGCTCGCACCCAAGCCTCGTCATCGGCACCGAAGACCACGTACCGACAGTCGCGGCCCCCCAGGCCGACGGGTTCGCCTTCTACCTCGAAAAGCATCTGCTCAAGTCGGGCTACGGCTGGTCGTTCCCCGCGGGCGATCATGTCCGTGCCGGTGTCGGCTCGTTTATCAAGGAGCCGCTGCAACCACCGATGGGTCGACTGCGCAAGCGGGACGACCTTGGCCCCGGCCGCGAGCACCACGGCGGCGCCATTGCCTGCATCCCACGTGATCCCGTCGTTGATGACGTGCTTTTTATTGGCGATGCGGCTGGACAGGCATTGCCCGTCACGCTGGAAGGCATTCGGCCGGCCGTCTACTTTGGTGCCGGCGCCGGGCGCCTCGTGAGGAGTGCCCTCGGAGGCGAACTCACGTCGACACAGGCTCGTACGCGCTACGCCGCGCTCCACGCCCAACACCTCGGTGGCTACGAGCGCCTCAATCGCGTGCAGCGTTGGTACCGCTGGCTGCCGGAGTTTGCGCTCAAGCGGCTCGCCACGAAAGCCCTCGGTCGACCTCACGCCGACGGCGGCGAGATCAGCTTTCGCAGTACGCGCTACCTCGACGTGCTGCGCGCCGAGCAGTTGCCAACGCTGCCGTAAGCACTGGCCTGGTGCGTTCGCGTACCCTCTGCTCCGTGTCTGCAGACTCGACTCTTCTGATCGCGGCCCTGGCTGCGCTCGACCCAATGCTGCTCGAGCAGGAGTTCACCCTGCTCGGCTACGGGCGCGGCTCCGCGCCACCGTCACCTGAAGCACTCCTCGCAGAGGGGTTTAGTGCCCGCATTGACGACCCGCTTGAGACCACGTTTGTGCTGCGCAGCACGCTCGCAGATACGCTGCCGGCCGCAGACACACGGCAAGATCGGCTGCGCGTAATCCTGCTCGTCGCTCCACTGCCCCCCGAACTCACCGGTTTTGCCTCGACCATCAGCGGCGCACTCGCCGAGCGTGGCGTACCCATTGTGCTGGTCGGAACAGCCTCGCGCGACCACCTGATTGTGCCCGATAGCGCCTGGCCCGAGGCCCTTGCGGTGCTGCGTGGATTGCGCGACGCCTCCCGCCGAATTCTCGAGGCGACCGCTGATGATCAGTCGCTCGACGACGATCCCATCTAGCATTGGTGCTGTGGAGCGACTCGTTCGGATTCTGGCTGCTCTGCTGATGCTCGCACTGGTGGCGGGTGCCGCGGTGATGTTTGTCCGCGCACAGGTCGTCAAGAGTGCACCATCGCCAATCGTCGCGCCAAAAATCGCGAGCCCCACCTTCTCGCCAAACGCCGATAAGCCCAAGCGTCGTCAGGCCACCCTGACCGTCGGCTTACGCAAGCCCGATACGGCAACCGTGCTGATCTTCGACCTCAATGACCACACCGTCGCCACGGCAACAACGGTACAGAAGGGCAAGAGCGTACGGGCGTCGTGGGGCGGCAAGCTCGCCAACGGCACGCTCGCTTCCGACGGGCCGTACCGTTTTGCGATCTCACTGAAGCGGCAGGAACGATTGATTCGGATACCGGATCCGATCATCCTCGACGCCACACCTCCCGTCGTGGCATCAACAGCTAAGCCAGGACAACGCATCTCTCCCGGGCTTGACGGCACTGCGGGCACCTACGCGTTCACGCTGAATGCCAACGAGCCTGTCCGCTTCCGCCTTGACGTGCGACAGATCCAACCGAGTGGTGCAGCCCGACTACTACGCCGCGAGACGGCCCTCAAGTGGACGCAACAGAAAGAAATGCATTGGTCGGCCGACGCCGGCAACCTCCCACTCGACAAGGTTGGTACGTTCGTCCCGCCGGGCTCGTACATCGTCGGCTGGCACGCCGAAGACCGCGGTGGCAATCTCGTCAACGCGCCAGAGGTGGTCAAGCCGAACGAGCTCGCGCCCGCACAGGTCGTTGGTGTCGAAACGGTCGCGTTGACCCCAACGCTGCAACCGGTCACGCTGCTGGCAGACGTGGCACTCGTGCGTCACCATCCCGGCGCGAGCTTTCCGGGCGAAGTGATCGCGCGGGCCAAGGGCGCTCCTGGCGCAGTCGCATTGCCCGCTACGACTCCCGGTTTTTACGCGGTACAAATCGCTGGTGGGGGCTGGGAGGCGTGGGCGCCTGAGGCGAAAGCTGGGCATGCCGGCGTGCTTGTGATGGAGCCGTTGTACTCGTGGCAGGCCACAAACCCAACCGACGCCGACCTCTCTGGCTTTCCGGATGTGCCACCTGCTCCACTTCCGCTCGATCGCACATTTGCCTCTGGGATTGAGACCGAGATTGCCACCATCAGTCGCACGGTTGCGGCGACGCAGAGCAGCGGGATTCACAAGGTGGGAGCCATTACCGACCAGGCGATCGAGGCCCGAGGCTTGCCCCGCAGTGCGCGCGTCCTCGTGATCACTGACGCTCCGGTCTGGACAGCGGGCCTCCTGGCTCGCCTGCAGGGGTTTGTTGCCCGTGGTGGACAGGTCGTGATCCTCGATACCGTCAGCCTGTCGCGGAAGGCGACGCTCTCTGGAAACGCACTCACAATCGACGGCGCACAACGTGCCGATACCTCTGTGCTTCAGCCGCTGACGTCACTGAGCGACATCCCACACGGCCGTACCACGCCGACCTCCTTGCGCTGATAGACGCACGCGACGCGCTGTGCCCCGTACCATGCGGGTATGCGCGTTCTGGTTACAGGCGGTGCCGGTTTTATCGGCTCGCACCTTGCCGACCGCCTGCTGGCTGCAGGCCACCACGTGCGTGCGTTCGATTCGCTTGATCCACAGGTCCACCCCGGCGGGCCTCCCGACTATCTTGATTCGAACGTCGAGCTCGTCGTCGGCGACGTCCGTGACGAGGTTGCCCTCGGCAAAGCGATGGATGACGTTGACGCGGTCGTCCACCTTGCGGCCGTCGTCGGCGTTGGCCAATCGATGTACGAGATTCGTCGCTACATGGATGTCAACACGGTCGGCTGTGCCGTCATGCTCGAACAGTTGGTCGAGCGTCGCGAACGCATTCAACGTCTCGTCGTCGCGTCGTCAATGTCGATCTACGGCGAAGGGCAATACCGCAACGCCCGCACAGGTGAGGGTGGTCTTGCTCCGGGACTCCGCCCCGATTCGCAATTGGCTGCGCGCCGGTGGGAACTCGAGACTTCGGCGGGTGACGCGCTCCTGCCGGAGCGCACGGCGGAGACGAAGCCGCTGCTCCCGACGAGCGTCTATGCCGTTTCGAAGCGCGACCATGAGGAACTGTGCCTCTCGATCGGCGCGGCCTACAACGTGCCAACGCTCGCGCTGCGCCTCTTCAATGTCTACGGCCCGCGCCAGGCGCTCAGCAACCCGTACACGGGCGTCGCCGCCATCTTCGCGAGTCGACTCCTCAACGGCCATGCCCCGGTTGCGTTCGAGGATGGGCTCCAGACGCGCGATTTTGTGCACGTCACCGACGTCGCCCGTGCCTTTCATCTCGCCACAGAATCGACTGCCACAGGTGCGGCACTCAACGTCTGCACCGGAGAGGCCTCCAGCATTTTCGACGTTGCTCAGGGCCTCGCACAGGGTCTCAACCTCGCGATCGAACCAGAGTTGGTCGGCCGCTATCGCGCGGGAGACATCCGCCACTGCATCGGCGATCCCACGCGCGCATCCGAGCTGCTCGATTTCCGTGCGGAGATTGAGGTCAAGGCTGGCCTCGGCGAACTCGCCACCTGGCTTGCCGACCAAGAGGCCGACGATCACGTCGACCAAGCGATGGATGAGTTGCGTCAGCGAGGTCTCGAGAGGTGAGCGCACGGCTCGCCGTCGCCATCGTCGCTCACAGCAATCGTGCCCTCCTGCTCGAGGCGCTCGCTGCGCTGACAGGACCTGGGGCGCCCAACGAGCCCTACGCGATTCTCGTGCTTGACAACGCCTCAGAGGACGGCACCTGTGCCGCCGTTCGCGAGGCATACCCTGCCGTCGAATTGATCGAGCAACCCTTTCGTACCGGCTTTGGCGCCAACCATAATCGGCTGCTCGCGCACAGCACCGCCGACTATCACTTCGTCCTCAACGACGACGCGACGGTCGAGCCCGGGGCAATCGACACGCTCGTCGCGTATCTCGACGCGCACCCCGAGGTGGCAATCGCCGCTCCGGCCGTGATCTACCCCGATGGACGCCATCAGGCGACGTCGTTCCGCTTCCCTGACCCAGCGACCTGTCTGCGGAGTCTGGTTACCCTCGGCCAGGCCGGGGTGGAGCAGCGCGTCACGGGCACTGCAAGCGCCGTCGACTGGGCGAGCGGCTGCGCCCTTCTCGTGCGCCGCTCCGCGATCGAGATCACCGGTCCGTTCGACGAGGGGTTCTACATGTTCTCGGAGGAGACCGATCTCCAGCAGCGCCTGCACCAGCGTGGCTTCGAGACCCATGTTGTGCCCCAGGCAGTCGTCCGCCACCACGTACGTGCCTCGACCAGCGCCGATCCCTCGCGCCGGATCGTCGAGTTCTGGCGCGGTCGCCGGCGCTACTGGGCGAAGTATCACCCCGGCTTCTCCGGCACCACCGCCCGCGTCGCCTTGGCGGGCCAGTACGCGGCTCTGAGTGGTCTCTCGAGGCTGCCCACCCTGCCGGGGCCTCTTCGGCGCCTCAAGCCAAATCTTCCGCGCACCGAACTCGATCTCCACCTCCGTAATGCACTCGAGGGGGCAACGGGACCGGGGCTGCGCGAGAGTGCGGCCGAGTGGAATGCCGCGCACGGAGTCGCACCATGAATGAGGTCGTCCGCCTCGCGATCGGTGGCCCCGTTGCGATTGGTGCTCGAGCGTCGGCAACGCTGACCGACCTGCTGGCCACCAGTGGCATCACTGTCGCGCACACGGGCAGCGTGGTGCTCGACTGGCCGTCGCAAACGCTGCCCTTCTCCGCCTCGGCCTGGGAGGCTCTCGACACGCTCGAGGCCGATCCAATCGCCTTCGCCTTCCACCATCTGACCGCACGCAGCACCACGGGTGTTTGGCAGAACCCCGTCGATGCCGCCCGAGCTCTGGTTGGCGACTGGGTCGCCGCCGAGCGCCTCCGCGTCACCCCACCTTGGCCGGGTGGGGCCACCTGCGCGATCGCTCTGGTGCACGAGGCTCAGGCGATTGCACCACCTCGGACCGGTGTCCTACGCAAGCTGCGCCGCTCGACGCCTTCTAATCCCTTTGCTGCCTACACCGAGCTCGCAGCGATCGAAAAGCAGTACCGCGCTACGGCCGCATTGCGTTCGATCGATTTGCTCGAGCCTGAGCAGCAGGCACGCATCCGCATGCTCGGCTTCTCGCTTGGGGCCGGCGTGGGTATCCAGATCGCCGGCCGCCCGGGCTTTCGCCGCGGTACGGCATTTCCAAGCCGTGGCTTCGACACCGCCGGCGACCGTCCGACAGACACGATTGAGTTTCCGCTACTCGACGACGCCGTCTCTGATGGTTTGGCAGCGCTGCTCTCCGTCGGTGGCGCTGCAGCTCTGAGCGTGCCGATGGAGCGCTTTAGTGGCGAGCACGGTGCCACCGAACTCCTGCTCTACGACGAGCTCCTCAGTCGGCTCGAGTCGGTCGGCGCCTGGCTCACTACGCCTGAGGCGATCGCCGAACGGCTCTACGCCTAGGCCTGTTCGAGTGGGGCCATCGTCAGACCATGCGCGGCGAGTTGCTCATGGTAGAGCTCGGCGAGTTCCTGGTGGCCCGTCCAGACGATCGCCTGGCCCGATTTATGGATGCGGTTGGCAAACCCCATGCCTTGGCGATAGTCGACGCCAGGCAGGACCGCGGCGAGCGAGCGAGCGACGCCCTCGAAGGTGTTGTGGTCGTCGTTTAAGACGATCACGCGCCACGGTGGACCGAGGCCCGTGCCGTCGCCTGTCTTGCGTCGCTCGATAACGTCGGGCGTCGTGGTCACTCGGCGCCATCCGTCTCGAAGGTGGCGATCAACGCGTCTGCAACAACCCGCATCGTGCGGCCCGTCTTCTGGCTGGCGGCTCGGATCCGACGGAAGGCCTCGGCCTCATCGATGCCGTCCTTGCTCATCAAAATCCCCTTCGCCCGTTCGACGGCCTTGCGCGACGCCAAGGCCTCAGCCAGATCGGCCGCCTCCTCGCGCAGCGCCTCGAGCTCCTCAAAGCGTGCCCGCGCCGTGTTGAGCGCTGGCAAGAGATCAACCTCGCGAAACGGCTTGACCAGATAGGCGAAGGCGCCGGCCTCAGAGGCGCGCGTGACGAGGTCCTGCTCCGCGTACGCCGTCAGCATCACGATCGGCACAGGCTTGCGGTCGGTAATCTGCCGCGCCGCCTCGATCCCGTCCAGGTGCGGCATCCGTACGTCCATCACGATTACATCCGGATCGTGCTCGGCCGCCAGCGCGACGGCCTCTTCTCCGTCACGGGCCTCGGCGACCACCTCATGACCCGCCTTCTCAAGCAGCGTCCGCACGTCGAGGCGGATGATCGTCTCATCCTCTGCGATCAGAATCCTCACGCCGTGCTCCAGACCAGTCGGGCACGAACGCCCGGCGTCGCTTCTTCGAGCAACAAGTCACCCCGCAGCTGGTCGGTCGTCAATGCTCGCGCGATCTTGAGTCCGAGCGAGCGGTCCGGATCGAAACCCTCGGGCAGGCCTGGCCCGCGATCGGTGACGGTCAACTCGATCTGCTTGGCGTCCTGACGGAGCGCCACGTGCACATCACCACCACCGTGCTCGTGCGCGTTCGCGTAGAGCTCAGAGAAAATCAGGGCGACCGCGGTCGCCACATCGCCTGGCACCTCGACGTGGGCAAGTTCTTCGGCGGCGGCCGGCGTGCCGAGCCCGTGTCCAAGCATCGCCGAAACTCGGCGGAGCAGGTCCGACAGGTCGACATCGCCTTCGCGGCTCGCCGTCAGGAGGTCATGGACCTCAGCGATCGACAAAATCCGGTCCACGCTATCCGTCAACGCGCGCTCTGGATCTGCACTGCCCGCCCGCAGCCGCAGCAGTGAGGCAACGGTCTGCAGATTGTTTTTGACGCGATGATGAATCTCCTGCGCCACGATGCCGCGCATCACACCACGACTCGACTCGACTGCCGCTGCCGCCTGGTTGGCAACGGAGCGCAGGAGCATCTGTTCTTCGGGTGTGAAGGAGCGCCCGGCGGGCGTTGTCGTGACAAGGGCGCCAAGCCGCCGTGACTTCCAGACGAGTGGCACGGCAAATACGCCCTGCTCGTCGACAGGCGCCCTCAGACCCAGCGCCGCCAGTTCCTGATCGTCAGGCCCATCGCCGCTAGAACGCCGAGCAACACTCGAACCCTCCGGACCATCGAGCACGAGCGCACAGACCTCGGCGTGGGCCGCACGCCCAGCCGCCTCGGCGATATGCGCCAAGGCCTCCTCGAGATAGAGCGACTCGGTGACCGCCTGCGAGATGCTGCCCAATGCCTCGAGCTCAGCCACGCGGCGCTGCGAGCGTTCGTACAGCCGAGCGTTCTCGATGGCCTGCGCGACTTGGCGAGCGATCGTCTGCAGAAGGTCGATCTCGTCGTCGTGATACTGGCGTGGCTCAACGGTACGCACATTCATCGCTCCAGCCAGACGCTCGCGGCGATCGAGGATCGGGACGGCGAGAAGGCTCTGGAAGCGACGCTCTGGAAGGTTTGGAAACTCTTTAAAGCGTGGATCCAGATGCGCGTCCGCCGCAATCGCGACGGCCTCGCGGGTCTCTGCTGCCCACCCCGTCAGGCCCTCGCCAACCCGCATCCGTGGCGGCCCCGCCGTCGCCTCGACGTGTGTGCCGTGGACCGCCTGCAACACCAGCTCGTCGGCCGAATCGTCATACGCGTAGACGAAGCAGGCGTCCGTCCCGAAGGCACGGGCAACGGCGACCGCCACCGCGTCGGTGACCTCCGCCAGATCGAGCGAGCTCGTGACGGCCTCAACGGTCTCCGAGAGCAGGCTGAGATGCCGTACGGCGCGTGCTGTCGATGCGTTCGTTGGGTCTGTCATGGCGCCTCGTGCCGACGGTAGCACGGGACTCGTAGCTGTCTCGACGCCTTAGGCCGCCAGCGACAGCTTTGCGTCCTCCTCCGCCGCCTTGCGAGCGCGGGCGGGAAGATACGGATGCCAAGAACGGGGGATCGACCGGGTGCCGAGCGTCAGATAGACATCGGGGTGAGGTGCCCGTGGTGTCTTCTGCAACGGCATCCCGGCCTCATGTGGCAACCGGTCACGTTTGCGGAGATTGCACGGCGAACAGGCCGTGACCACGTTCTCCCACGTCGACTCGCCACCACGCGAGCGTGGGTTGACGTGATCGAGCGTGAGGCGATTTCCGCTGCCGCAGTATTGGCAGGCATTGCCATCGCGGGCGAAGAGCGCACGCCGCGTAATGCGCCGCGACGTAAAGCGTGGCACCTTGACGTACGAGACCAGTCGAATCACCACGGGATGAGGCAGTGACGTCGAGGGAGAGCGGATCATGCGCTCCGGATGCGCCTCGAGGACGACGGCCTTCTGCGACAGCACGAGACTACACGCCCGCCAAACGCTGGTCACGTTGAGCGGTTCGTACGTCGCGTTCAACACGAGCACGCTTCCTGTCATCACACCGCGAGGGTAGCAGTGCCCTCCCGGCGTTTACCGAAATGTGACCGTCAGCGCAACGCGTGGGTGATCGCCTGCTGCTCCTCAGGCGTCAACGCCAGTGAGCCGGCCCCACCCCGGAGGACATCTTTGACGAACAGGCTCGTGACCGTCCCTGCGTGCACGGCACTGATCACAATGCCGGACCCGTTGCGATCGAGCAGCGCGAGCGACGTCGAGCGACGCCCGTCTTCGTCGTCATTGGCATCGAAGCGAACAATCGAACGGCGACGAAGCACCACGTCGAGAGTGCCCAGTGCAGACACGACCTCATCCCGCAGATGCACGCCATCGAGTTCAAGCCGCTCCATCCGGGCCTGCATACCAACCGCAAACTCCACGAGATCGACCGGTTCGCCCGCCAGGAGTGCCTGCTCAGCACGACGCAACCGCCCGGCCCACATTGCTGTGCGGGCCGCAATCACGAGCGCCACGATTGCCAGCACCACGCCGACACCGGCCACGACCAACGCCACCGTGCCCTGCAATTCGGTGGTCACCGCAATCCCTGTGCTCAGGCGGGCTTGAGGCGGAACTGGATCTGGTAGACGCCGATGTTGTTATCGATGTTCTGCTCGCCCGGTACCTTCTCGACCGTCACCTTTGCCGTCACGACACTGTCGAAGACAATGTCGGAGAGGCCAAACGGAATCTCTACCGTGCCCTGAGCACCGGGGTCGAGGGTCGTGATCTCGCCCGTTGGCAACGCGCGGTCGTCCATGCCCTTGGCGCGCAGCACGACGTTGATCTTGACGGAGACCTCGGTGGCATCGCCGGAGTTCTGGACGGTCACAGCCAACGACATGTTGTTCGCGCTGTCGACCTGGTTGACCGATGCGGGGTCAAGCTGCACCGTGCCCGGGTTGAAGGCTGTGCTGATCAGGGTGGTGCCATGCAACGCGCCGGCGGTCGTCACGCCCGAGCTACTCGTTGACGTAACGATCGAGCCATCCGTCGCGGTACTCGTCGTAACGGTCCCGCCACCATCGACGGGTGTTCCCCCCAGGAGCGCATTCAAAATCGACTGCATACGCTGAGGCGCGGCAAACTCAATCAGTTTCGGATCGACGAATTGCGAGTCATCAACAGTGGCGTCGATGGACTTCTGCGCGAGGACTTGCTTACTCGGATCCTGATACGAGTCTGAGTAGACAACGTCCGATGCGATCAGGCGCTGGAAGGTGGCCGCGACTGCTGCCGACTGTTCGAGCGGTACCTGACCGGTTGTACCAGCGGCCGTAAAGGCGTCGGTGAGTGCGCGTTGCAGACCCTGAAGCCCACTCACGCGGTACTGCATCGACTGCACAAGAAACGGTGTGTACGGCGCCAGTCCGTCGGGCGCGCCGAGGGCCGCGGCATTCGACGCGATCTGCTGCTGAGCCTGAATCTCGCGCGTCAGCGACTTGTTGAGTCCGTCGGGTGTCTGCCCTGCGGTCAGGATCGCGGCAGAGAACTCAGATCCAACCGCACCCGATGCCTTGGCAACCTCGTTCGATTGCGCCACAAACGACTGATACGACGAGACCTCGCGGTCGCGCTGACAACGCTGAACAAGGAAGTAGCCGGCGACGACGACAATCAGGACGCCGATCGCGAGGACGAGCAGGCGCTGAGGACCCTTGCCACGCGCAGCGCCCGGCAAGGAAGGCCGCTTTCGCCCAGAACGCTCGGGCGGGGCCTCGTCGTACTCGTCGTCAAAAAAGGAAAGGAACGCAGGCATAAATGGCGAATCGGGAGCAGTGCTGTCCCGGTCTTTCGCCACATTACCACTCGATCCTCCCAATTACCTGCGGCAGGAGCTGTGACCGTCCGTCCCCTCCGTAGTGCGCCGCACGGTGTGCCGCCACTTTTTCCTGAGGGGATCGTCGCTGATCGGTACCGAATTATCGAGACAATCGGGGTTGGTGGTAGTGCCACCGTCTTCGAGGCGGAGGATCTTCAGACCGGCGAAATGGTTGCCCTCAAGGCGATTCCGGCTGAGGAGAAGCTGCGCCGACGCGCCCGTCGCGAGATGCGAGCGGTCAGTTCGCTCGACCACGGCGCCATCGTGCGCATGCTCAGTAACGCCGAAGATGAGAACTACATCTTCGTCTCGTTCGAGCTGGTCCGCGGTAACGATCTCTCTGTCGTATTGCGCGAGAAGCGCCTCGAGGAGTCCGAAATTCTGCGCGCCGTCGCTGCCGTCTGTGATGCCCTTGAGCATGCCCACGCCCGCGGGGTCATCCATCGTGACGTCAAGCCCGGCAACATCCTGCTGCGCGATGACGGCATCCTCAAGTTGACCGACTTCGGTATCGCGCAGATGGACCACCCCGATGCCACCGTCGATGAGAGCCTGCTCGGCACGCTTTCGTACATGGCGCCCGAGCAGGTGCGTGGCGAGATGCTGACGGGCTCCGTCGACGTCTGGGCAGCGGCGCTCGTGGCCTACGAAGCACTGACCCGCAAGAACCCGTACCGCTCCAAGAATCCGGTTGAGCTCGCAGAGAAGCATCGCAAGCTGCGCCTTTCGTTGCGGGCAGAACGCCCCGACCTACCCGAGGCCGCGACCAAGATGATCGATCGCGCTCTCGATCTCGATAACCAACGCCGGCCCCTGCCAAGCCAGTTGCGCGACGCTCTCCTGCGCGGCGCCGTCGCCATGGAACGCGGGGGCGCAGAACTGGATCCGTCGATCGAGATGCCGCCGATGGAACCGCGCGTTCGGCTCCGCAAGCGATGGCTGCGGGCCGTCCCAGACCTGATCGACGAACGTCGCGAGCGCCACGAGCACGCAGAGCCGGGCGAACAGTCCCAGGCCGAGGCGCGCATTACCGCCGCCCTGACCCGCATGCAGCCGCATTGGCCCGTGGCCCTAACGGGTGTCGCCAGCCTGTTCCTGCTCGGTGCCCTGCCGTTTTATCCAACCGGCTGGCCGCTTGCGATCGCACTGCTCGCAGCCGTCGTGGCACTCCGCCTGCCCTTGATCGCCGGTGCCCTCGTTCTGGCTGCAGCCCTACCCCTGCTCGGGAACCTCGCCTTTGGCCTCGTGCCGGGCGGTGCGCTGATTGCGGTCGCGTGGATGATTCTTCTGGCCCGTGATGGCAAGCGAATCCTGCTTCCCCTCCTCGCACCACTCTGCACACTCTGTTTCGCGTGGTCGCTTTATCCCCTCCTCGCGGGCTCGTCCCCGCGCGCCTACATCCGTGGTGCCCTCGGTGCCGCCGGCGCCCTGGCGATGACCGTGGCCCTCGGACTGTCGGGCTACGGCTCGCCGTTTAGCCCCACCCCACAGTTGGCGACGCTCGGTACCCAACTGGCAGGCGCTGATGATGCGATCGCCACTGCCGGCACGGTTGCCGCGGCAATTGGCTTTGGCCCCCTGCTTTTGGCAGTGCTCTGGGCCACACTCTCGGTGACTGCGCCAATGGTGCTCTCCACAACCGGACGTGCACTCGGAATTACCGCTGGTTTGTGGCTCAGCCTCGGCACATTGACCACTCTGGCAATCCCGGTCGTGCTGACGGGCGCACTGTTCGCACCCGTCCCAATCGTGATGGGCGCTGGGGCGGCGGGTATAGTGATTTTTGTCCGCTCTCGTAGCCTTGACACCGCCACCTTGGCGGCCGTGGACAGCAAGTCAACTGGCAATCAGAGGATGTTCTAATGGGTTTTCTGCGACGTATCGAGAGTCGACTGGAGGGGGTCTTTGAGGGCGGCATCGGCCGAACCTTCCGCTCCCACGTCCAACCCGTCGAATTGGCCCGCAAACTGACGAAAGAGATGGATGACAACAAGGTCATTTCCGTCCAACAGGTCTACGTCCCAAACGCCTATACGGTTTTTCTCGCACCCGATGATCGCGAACAGTTCCTCGCCTACGAAGCCCGTCTCCGCACAGAATTGGCTGGCTACCTGACGGAGCACGCACGCCGTGAGGGCTACTCGCTGCCGGGTCGGGCCCGCGTGATGATCGAGACCGCCGACGAGCTTGAGGTTGGCACGTTTGGGATTGCCGCGGAGATGGAAGAGACACCACCACCGGTCGCCATGGATAGCCCACCACCGGCCGAAGAACTCCCGGCAGAATTCGGTGGCGGTGCCGTCCCGGCCGCCGCGGCCGTGGCTC
>JBAXOM010000017.1:0-26320 GCA_037133215.1 Thermoleophilia bacterium
GCTTTTCACTGTCGGCCTCGGCCGCCTCGAGCTCGCCGGCGCCCGCCGCCGGGGGCTCTCATCGCATCGACCGGGGCGCGGTGACCGAACGGGTCATCGAGCGCGCCGCCGCCGAAGGGTCCGCGCTCGTGCTCGGACCGAAAGCAGTACTCACACCGTTGGGGCGCGATCGCGCACGCGCGCTCGGCGTCACCATCCAGAGGGAGGCAGCATGCTGAAAGGCACTGTGACCGGATCCGTGTGGTCCACCAAGCACGTTGACGACATGCCGCACGGCGCGTTTCTCGAAGTCGAACTGGAGGCGGGCGGTTCGCTCGTCGCCTTCGACATTCTCGGATCGGGGGTTGGCGAGCGGGTCCTCGTTGCCACCGGATCTGTTGCGGCGGCGCGCTTTGCGCCGGCCCACCCGCCGATTGATGCACTGATCGTCGGGCTGATCGATTCCACCAACTAGTTCACCACCCGATTCACCACCTGACCCAAAACCTGTTCAGTACGTCGATCCAAGGAGGGATCTAATGTCCGAAGCACTAGGAATGATCGAGACCAAGGGGTACGTCGCAGCACTCGCCGCCGCGGACGCCATGGTCAAGGCTGCCAACGTCACCATCGTTGGCCGCGAAGAGGTTGGTGACGGCCTCGTGGCCGTCGTCATCCAGGGCGACGTCGGAGCCGTCAAGGCTGCCACGGAGGCCGGAGCAGAGACCGCCGCAACTGTTGGCGAGCTCGTCTCCGTCCACGTCATCCCCCGTCCGCATGCCGAGCTCGGCAAGCACTTCACCGCGGGCAAGTAGGAACACACACGATGGCTGGACCAGAAATCGAACTGCGCGTCTATCTCCCAATCCCGCAACTGCGTCGTCAGTTCGCGGCATATATGGGAACACCGACGCGGGCTCGAGGCTACCCACCGATGGAGGGCGAACACGCTCTGATCGTTGAGGTCGCCCCTGGTCTAGCCATCGAGCGTGTGATCGACCTCGCACTGAAGGCCGTGCCCGAGGTCGAACCAGGCATCCTCTTCGTCGAGCGCCAATTCGGCGTCCTCGAATTGCACGCCAAGGATGCCGCGGCCGTCGAGCGAGCGGGTGAGGCGATCCTGAAGGGGATCAACGCCGAGCCTTCCCACCAGTTGAAGCCACGGATCCTGTACTCGGACATCATCGAGAACATCACCGACCAGCACGCGGTGATCGTCAATCGCAACCGGCAGGCCTCGATGGTGTTGCCAGGAGAGACGCTGCTGGTCTACGAAATGACGCCAGCACTGTTCGCCGCAATGGCTGCCAATGAGGCCGAGCGCGTTGCACCCGACGTGACGGTCGTCGATATCGCGATGATCGGCGCAACCGGTCGTATCTATATGAGCGGCAAGACCGAGAGCATCATCAAGGCGCGCGACGAGATCACCCGCGTGTTGGAAGCGGTCATCGGCCGCGAGCAGAAGTAGTTGGGATCAGCTTTGCTTTGGGGTCAGACCCCTAAGCAAAGTTTGTCCCAAATAGTCCGATTCAACGTTGTTTAGGGGTCTGACCCCAAAGCAAAGCTGGACCAGACCCCAAAGCAAATGTTCGTCCCGCAGGAAACGCATATACTCCTGCACCTGAGGAGGGAGGAGACCATGGCGGAGGTCGTGGAACAAGCAGAGGTCGATCGGCTCGCTCAGGCGGCGCTCGCGCAGTACGACATCTCGCCGCGCTCGACGCTGCGCCTCGTCAACCTCTCCGAGAACTGGACCTATCGCGTCGAGGACCCCGACTCGGACATCGTCTACGCGCTCCGAGTTCATCGGATTGGGTACCACACGACGCAGGAGATCGTCTCCGAGCTGCTCTGGATCGACGCCCTGCAGCACGATGCCGTCGTTGGCACCGTCACCGCGCTCCCCGCCAAGTCTGGTGAACGCGTCATCCAGCTCGCAACCGATGCCTTGCCCGAACGGAGCGTGGTGTTGTTTGCGTGGGAGGACGGCGCACCGCCCGACCCCGACCTGGATCTCGTGCCGGTCTACCACACGCTTGGCGCGATGAGTGCAGGGATGCACGCGCACTCTCGCGCGTGGCAGAGCCCCGCCGACTTCACGCGCTTTGCTTGGGACTTCGAGACAGCCCTTGGCCCGAATGGGCACTGGGGACCGTGGCAGGATGCTGTTGGCCTTGACGATGCAACCCGCGATCTGTTCCAGCGCACCGTCGATGTTATTGATCGACGACTGCAGGCCTACGGTAAGGGCCCCGAGCGCTACGGCCTGATCCACGCCGACATGCGGCCAGCCAACGTGCTCGTGCTCGGCGACGACGTGCGCGCGATCGACTTTGACGACTGTGGCAGCGGCTGGTTTATGTACGACTTCGCGACGACGATCTCGTTTATCGAGGATCACCCGATGGTGCCCGAATGGCGCGCCTCGTGGCTTGAGGGCTACCGCTCGGCAGGCACGTTGAGTGCCGAGGACGAGGCCGAGCTCGACACGTTCGTCATGCTCCGTCGCCTGATGCTCGTCTGCTGGATTGGCTCGCACTTTGCCCACGCCACTGAGGCGCAAGAGCTCGGTGCGGGCTTTACTGTCGATACCTGTCCGCTTGCAGAAACCTATCTCTCGCAGTACGCCTGACCTGGAGGTCATCTGATGTCGAAGATGTTTAACTCGCTTAAGGGCCGCAGCGTCCTCGTCACCGGTGGCACCAAGGGCATTGGCCTTGGTATCGCGAAGGTGTTCGTGGAGGCCGGCTGCAAGGTCGTCGTCTCGGGACGCGACGAGGCGACCGGCGCTGCCGCCGTCGCAACGCTCGGCGGCGAAACCTCCTACGTGAAGGGCGACGTCGGAGTTGCCGCCGACTGTAAATACGTTGTCGAAGAGACGGTCCGCCGCCACGGTGGCCTCGACATTGTCTGCGCCAACGCGGGCGTGTTTCCAGAATGCCGGCTCGAAGACATGACCGAAGAGGCGCTCGATCAGATCATCAACACGAACCTCAAGGGCAACATCCTGACCGTCACGCACGCGATCTCCGCGCTCGCCAAGTCGGGCCATGGACGCGTCGTACTGACGTCGTCGATCACCGGCCCGCTGACGGCAATCCCCGCACTCTCGCATTACGCCGCCACCAAGGCCGGCCAGCTTGGCTTTATGCGCACCGCCGCAATGGAACTGGCACCGAAGAAGATCACGATCAACGCGGTGCTGCCGGGCAATGTCATGACCGACGGTCTCGTCGGGCTCGGTCAGGAATACCTCGACTCCGCTGCCGCCTCGATCCCGCTCGGCAAGCTTGGGGACCTCGAAGACATCGGCTACGCCGCCTTGTTCCTCGCGACCGATGAGGCGAAGTTCATTACCGGCCAAACGATCGTCGTCGACGGTGGCCAGACGCTGCCCGAGGCTCCCTCTGCGATGGAGGCGATCTGAGCCGCACTCCCACGGCTGGTGACGGAGCAGGTCGGATTGGACCGGCAGCCGTCGCCGTGCGTGATCGCATTCTCGACGAGATCGCCAGTGGACAACTTGCAGCTGGCGAACGCCTGGGGGGCGAGCGCGATTTGGCGGAGCACTACGCCGTCAGTCGCACGACGCTCCGTGCCGCGCTCGATGCGCTCGAGACGATGGGTGCTGTGCGACGTGCGCCGGGACGGACAGGTGGCACGTTTGTCGCTGCCCGCAAGGTCGAGCGCGACCTAACGAGCCTCGCAGGTCTACCCGCCTACCTGCGGCGACAGGGCTTCTCGGCCGATGCGCGCGTGCTCTCGACGGCCACGATCGAGGCCGATGCCGAGACGGCCGAGGCGCTGGCGATCCCCCTTGGTGCCTTGGTGCTCGAGATCGTGCGCGTCCGTCTCGCCGATGGTGAGCCGATCTCGCTCGAGCGCGCGCAGTTCCCCGCCGGGCGCTTCGCGGGCCTGCTCGACAACTCGCTCGGTGGCTCGCTCTACGAGCTGCTGCAGTCCGAGTACGCCGTCAAGCCCGGCGAGGCCGTTGAGCGGATTCAGATCGTTGGCGCAGGTGCGAAGGAGTCCAAGATCCTCGAGGTCCGCCGCTCGACCCCACTCGTCGCGATCATCCGCACCGCCTGGGACCGCGACGGCAAGCCCTTCGAGCACTCCCACGACCTGTTTCGCTCCGACCGCGTCCAGATCGTCGTGCGCACCCCGGCTGGTGCAGACTCGCCCGCTGGGATTGCCAGCACGATCCAAGTCGTCGGCTAGCACCCGTGGCCAAGCACCGGATCCCACTCAGCGCACCAACGCACCGTCGTTGGGACGTCGCGATCCCGCCCGTGGTCTTCGCCCAGCCTGGCGATCTGGTGGTCGCCGAGACCGACGATTTTGCTGCCGGACAGATCCAACGCGATTCGCCCGCCAGCGCGCTGCTCGACGTCGACTTCGATCTGATCTACCCGCTTGCGGGCCCCATCCACGTGGCGGGTGCCGAGCCGGGCGATGCAGTCGCGATCGAGATCGTCGGTTTCGACCTGCCCGACTGGGGCTGGGCCTGCATTATCCCTGGCTTTGGCCTCTTGCCACCCGGCGAATTTACCGAACCCGTCTTGCGGATCTTCGACCTCACAGACGGCGACACCACCGAGCTCTGCCTGGGCGTGCGCATTCCGATCGAGCCATTCTGTGGCACAACCGGCGTGCCCGGTGCTGGCATGCGCGATGTGCCCATCCCACCACCGCATGCCGGCGGCGGCAACATCGATTGCCGACACCTGACCGCTGGCACCACGCTGTATCTCCCCGTTGGCGTCGAAGGCGGGCTGATCTCGCTCGGCGATGCTCATGCCGCCCAGGGCGACGGCGAAGTTGCGATCTCTGGCATCGAGTGTGCAATGACGACCACGTTGCGCGTCGATGTCGTCAAGGGCATGACGATTCCGGCACCGCAGCTGCGGCGTCCCGCTGGCTCGCTGACACCCCGCGTCGACGCTGGCGGCTGGTTTGCAACGACCGGTGTCGAGACCGATCTGATGGAGGCCTCGCGCAGCGCAGTGCGCGCCATGATCGACCATCTCGTGCGCGAACGCGGCCTGTCGCGCGAGGACGCCTACATCCTCTGCTCACTCGCGGGCGACCTCAAAATCACCGAGGTGGTGGACGCGCCGATGTGGATGGTCGGGTGCTTCGTGCCCGACGCCGTCTTTGTCACATAACGCACAGATACGACCGATCGATCTGGTTCAATCGCGTTTGAGGAGACCGGTATCCCCCGGTATTGGAGAAGATAAGGAGGACGCTATGTCGGATCACCACCACGATGTGAGCGTTGGTCGACAGGGCACTGTCGAGACAGTCTCGATTGGTGAGACGGAAGCTGGGCGCCTGAAGCCCGGCGCAATCGGCCTGATGGGCGTGATCTTCGTCGCCGTCACCGGCGCCGCGCCAATCTCGGCCATGCTCTTCAACGTACCGTTCGCCACCGGCTTCGGCACGGGCTACTACACGCCCGCCGCCTTCCTGTTCGCCGCGATCATCCTGACGATCTTCTCGATCGGGTATGTCGCGATGGCCAAGGAAATTAGTGCTGCCGGCGGCTTCTACTCGTTTATCTCGCATGGCCTCGGACAGGCGCTTGGCCTCGCAACAGGTATCTGTGGCGTCGTCGCGTACGCGTTGTTCGAGATTTCGCTGCTCGGTGGCTTCGCGTACTTCTTCTCGACGAACTTCAATTCATGGTTTGGGTGGGAGATCCCATGGGTCTTGCCAGCCGTTATTGCGTCAGTACTGATCACGATTCTGTGTTGGTTCGATGTGTCGTTGTCGGTCAAGATTCTTGGCGTCGCACTCGTTGCCGAGATCATCATCTTGGTGCTCTTTGACGTGCTCGTGTTTGGCCAGGGTGGCAGCACCACCGGCATTGCCTACGACTCGGTCGACCTGACCAAGCTGACCAATCCCGGCGTCGGTCTTGCGGCTGGCGTGGGCGTGTTCTTGGCCTTCTGGTCGTGGGTCGGTTTTGAGGCAGTCCCGAACTACGCCGAGGAGTCGAAGGATCCGAAGCGCAATGTTGTCCGCGCCACCATGATCGCGGTGATCGGACTCGGTGTCGGATACGTCATCACCGCCGTCGCATTCGAATCGGCCTTCCCAAAGGACCAGGTTGTCGCCGCCGCTCAAGATCCTGCCGGACCGTTCTTCGTGGCGATGGAAGCCTTCGGCAACCACACGCTCGCCACGATCATGCAGGTCCTCATCCTGACCGGATCGTTCGCTTGCGCAATGGCTTTCCACAACGTGGCGATGCGATACTTCTACGCGATGGGCCGTGAGGGCATCTTGCCGAAGGCCCTTGGCACCACGAACAAGAAGCACAAGGTCCCGCACGTCGCCAACGTCACGGCGATGGTTGTTGCCCTCACGATCATGCTGATCTGGGGTGTCTTCTCGGGCTTCGGCTTCGACAAGGCCTTCGATACGGCGTACGTACGCATCTACACGATGATGGCCGTGCAAGGCGTGGTCTGGATCCTCTTGATTCAGGCACTCTGTGCCGCCGCGATCATCGTCTACTTCCGGAAGAACGGCCGTAAGGGCAATGTCATCACCACGATGATTTGTCCAATTATCGCGATCCTCGGTCAGGTCTTTGCGATCTTCTTGCTCTTCCAGAACATCGACACCCTGGCCGGCACGATCTCGTACGCATCGGCGATCGGACCGATCGCGGTGATTCTGATCATCGTCGCTCTCGCGTACGCCCTCATCCTGAGGAGCAAGAACCGCGCGAAGTTCGACACGATTGGCCGCGTCATCGACGACACCGGCAACCTGTAGGACGCAGGGGGACACCACATCCGCGCGGATGTGGTGTCCCCCGGTACTAGTCGCCCAACCGGCTAGGTCTGAAGCGCGGCGGCCGCGGCAGCCTCACGGGCTGTCCATACCGAGGTGTCGGCGTACCACGTGCCGAGGTAGTCGCCCGCGAGGTAGATACGACCGAGCGGCTGCATGAGGGCTGGCTGAATCTTTGCCCTCCCAACGAAGGGAAAGGGGATGCCTGGGTCGACACGGTGGAGCTGGCGCTCCACGACGTGGCCACGCAGCTCGGGGAAGACCGTTTCGAGTTCGTGCTGATAGAGGTCGAGGATCTCCTCGTCACTCTGGTTGGCGATCTTCCGTGCGAGGTTCGCCGAGGAGTACGACATAAAGCTCGATCCAGCTGGGCGCCCACCGATGCGTGAGCGCATCACGTTGTCCATGTTGAACAGCATCGACGTAGCCCGGCCCGGTGTGGCGATTGCATAGATGCCATCCCAGCGCTGTGGGCCTTCCTCGTCGGTCAGAAAGGCGGCCGAGATCATTGGTCCGTAGGTGACCGCACGTAGCGCAGTATCGACCTCGCTCGGCAGACCCTGGACGATGTCGGCGGCGATGTGCGACGGAGTCGTCACGATGGCGGCCTTGGCATGAAGCGTGCGCGGCGTACCGTTGTCGATGCACTCGACCGTGACACCGTCAGCATGCTGCGTGACCGACTGGACGGTGACACCAAGGCGAATGCGCTCGCCGTGTGGTGCGGCCAACTGGTCAATCAACAATTGCGGGCCGCCAACGATATTGCGGCCGAGGCCGTCTTCCTTGTTCCAGGCGAGATGGAAGTAGCCAACGCCATAGCCCGCGGCGATCTGCTCGGGCTCACCTGTGCCTCGCGTCAGCGTGCAGCGGAAGAACGCGTCAACCTCGGGCGGGAGCACGCCGAGCGCCTCCGTAAACGAGCGGTCGTCCATAAAGTCGAGCATGCGCTGCTGGAGCACGGCGGGCTGCTCGCCTGGACGGGACTTTGCCATCGCGCCGTAAGCGGCGACGAGTTTGCGAAGACGCAGCCCCACGCGAATGAACTGCACGCGCGCTCGCAACGAGATCGGCAGGCGCAGCGGGTAGAGCTCGAGTGGACCATCGGCGACAAGGCGTCCCTTATACGAAACGGCAGTGAGGACACCGGGGATGTCGCCACCGACGATGCCGGTTTCCGTCAGCAGGCGCCCAACGGCCGAGTCGTCGCCGCCATAGACGTGGGCGCCAAGATTGAGCCAATGCTCTCCGCGCGTCTCCGACCGAATGCGCCCACCAACGCGGTCACCGCGCTCGAGCACAACCACGTCGCGGTCTCGCAGATCCCACGCGGCGCTCAGCCCGGCGATGCCGGCTCCGACCACGATGACGTCGTGCTGCTCTGGTTCCATGAGATCAGCGTAGTCGGATTGAACTTTGCTTTGGGGTCTGACCCCAAAGCAAAGTTGATCCACGCGTTTCGCTAGGGGCGCAGGGCGTGGGCGATTGCGGTGACGCCCGCGGGGGTGACACCACAACAGCCGCCCACGAGATTGGCGCCGACCGCCACCCACGAGCGGACGACGTCGTCGGGAAAGCCCCCGGCTCCACCGGTGGCCCATTCTCGCCGCAGGCCATCCCAGACGCGACCGTCGTTTGGATAGACCACGATCGCGAGTTTTGGCGCGGCAGCGCGAACGCGTTCGATCAACTCGAGCGCATACTCGGGCGCTGTGCAGTTGAAGCCCACGGCCTCGACGCCCGGCGCCTTGGCAACCAGTCGTACCGCCTCCTCGATCGTCGAGCCATCGGCGAGATGGCCCGCGTCGCGGCACTGAAATGAAACCCAAGCTGTCGGGCCGTCGTACTCGGCCTGGAGATCTCTGATTGCCTCGGCCTCGAGCAGGTTGGGAATCGTCTCCCACGCCAGCAGGTCTGGGTCGGCGCCAAGCAATGCGGTCATGCGGGGGCGGTGAAAGCGCTTCAGTTGTGGAAGGTCCGCGTCGTCGTAATCGCCGGTGTACTCCTGCCCCCCGGCAAGCATCGCCCCGTACGGTCCAAGCGAAGCAGCGACCAGCGTCGCGGGCGCAGTTGGCTGCTCGTTCTGCCACGTCGCTCTGGCTGCCTGCGCAAGCGTGACACTCGAGGCCAAGAGGAAGTCCGCATCCGAGCGCGGCAGACCAGCCGTCGCAAACGACTCTTGGCTCGCCTGGTACGAGGCGGTGATGACGACACGCGCGCCAGCGCGCAGGAAGTTGAGGTGGACCGCCTCGACGGCCTCGGGTCCGTCGTTGAGCAGACGGGCGGACCAGAGATCGTCGGTCAGGTCGTAGCCAAGCGCCTCGAGTTCGGTCGCGAAACCCCCGTCAATCGGTACGACACCCTCGGCAAGGAGGTCCCCAAGCGCACTCATCCGTCGAGTTGCTCGCGCGCACTCGCCGCCGCCGCCTGGCCGGTACGCGCGGCCGTCTCGGCGTACCACGAGCCAAGATAGTCGCCCGCAAGGTGGATCCGCCCGAGCGGCTGGGTCAGTGCAGGCTGCAGGCGACCACGACCCACGTGAGGGAAGGGCAGACCGCCATCGACCTTGCGCAGCACGCGCTCGACGATGTGCCCTTTGACCTCGGGCAGTACTTCTTCGAGGTCGCGCTGATAGCGGTTGAGTACCTCCGCGTCTGGCAGAGCCAGTGCCTGCTTGCCGAGATTCGCAACCGCGTAGACCATGAAACTCGTGCCCTTGGCGCGCGGGACTCCAGTCGCTCGCACGGCGTTATCCATGTTGAACAGCATCGTGATCGAGCGGCCAGGAGTGGCGATCGCGTAGACATCGTCCCAGCGCTGCGGTCCCTCTTCGTCGGTCAGGAAGGCTGCACAGACATTCGGTCCGTAGCGCAACTCGTGCATGGCCTCGAGCATGTCTGCCGGTAGCCCCTCGACGATCTCGCGGGTCACGAACGCCTGTGTCGCCACGACGGCAGTCTTGGCGCGCAACGTGTGCGTTTCACCGTCCTGCACGTAATCAACCGTGACACCCGTCGCGTCCTGCGCGACGCGCGTCACCAGCGCTCCACACCGCATGCGTGAACCGAGCGGCGCAGCGAGCGCATCCATCAGCGTCTGCGTACCACCCACGATGTTGCGGGCAAGGCCGCCGGTCTTATCCCAGACCATGTGGAAGTAGCCGAGGCCGTAGCCTGCCGCGATCTCCTCGGGCTCGCCCGTGCCGCGCGTCAAGGTGCAGCGGAAGAAGGCGTCGACCTCGGGCGAGAGCGGCCCGAGCACGTCCATCGCCGACTGGTCGTCCATAAAGTTGAGCATTCGCGCCTGGCGCTCCGGCAAGGTCTCGCCCGGCAGTGGCTGCACGACCTTCGCGTACTGCGCGACGTACCGACGCAGCTTGAGGCCCGCGCGCATGAATTCGAGCTTGCCGCGCCACGAGATCGGCAGGCGAAAGGGATAGGACTCGACGCGCCCATTGACGACGAGCTTGCCGCCGTAGGAGACGCCCGTTAGCGTGCCCGGAATATCGACCGCGTGGGTACCGCTCTCGGCGACCAGTCGCCCGACGGCCGAGTCCTCACCAGCAAAGACGTGAGCGCCAAGGTTGAGCCAATGTTCGCCACGCGGGATCGACATCAGTCGACCGCCGACACGATCGGTCGACTCGAGCATGACCACGTCGCGATCCTTGAGGTCCCACGCGGCCGTTAGCCCGGCCATGCCAGCACCAATCACCACGACGTCGCAGGTCTCAGGCGTACTGCTCACGCCACGATGCTACCCGTTCCGTTCGTGTCGCCAGCCAGTTCCAGATAGTCGTAGACTTCCCGAGAACCGTCGATGGCGATCCTTCCTACTCACGTCGATCGCCACAGCGATCAGTTTGTTGCCCGGACTGCCGAGATGGCCGAGCTGATCGCGCTCTTGGCAGAGCGTCGCGCGACCATTGCAGCCGGTGGCTCCGAGGCTGCTCGGGCAAAGCATGCAGCGCGCGGCAAGCTGTTGGCACGCGAACGCATCGACCGCCTCGTCGATCCCGACGGCGCCTTTCTCGAACTCGGCGCGCTCGCCGCCTGGGATCAGTACGACGGCGTCGTGCCGTCGGCCGGCATCATCACGGGCATCGGTGTCGTCGAAGGGCGCGCGTGTGTGATCGTCGCGAACGACGCGACCGTCAAGGGCGGCACGTACTACCCGCTGACGGTCAAGAAGCATCTGCGAGCGCAGGAGGTCGCGCTCGAGAACCGGCTGCCGTGCATCTATCTGGTCGACTCGGGCGGCGCGTTCCTGCCGATGCAGGCCGATGTCTTTCCCGACCGCGATCACTTTGGCCGCATCTTCTATAACCAGGCGCGCATGTCACAGGCCGGCATCCCGCAGATCGCCGCGGTGATGGGCTCGTGTACCGCCGGCGGCGCGTACGTCCCGGCAATGAGCGACGAGACGATCATCGTCAAGGGTACCGGCACGATCTTCCTCGGCGGCCCACCACTCGTGAAGGCCGCGACCGGCGAAGAAGTGACGGCTGAGGACCTCGGCGGTAGCGCAGTCCACACGCGCATCTCCGGCGTTGCCGACCATGAGGCAATCGACGACGAGCACGCGCTCGCACTGGTGCGCGAGGCGGTTCGCACGCTCGGACCTGCACCCAGCCCAACCTGGCACGTCGACGCCGCCGAAGACCCGCTGCACGACCCCGAAGAACTGCTTGGCATCGTCCCCGTGGACTACCGCGTGCCCTATGACGTGCGCGAAGTCATCGGTCGCATCGTCGATGGCAGTCGCTTTCACGAGTTCAAGCGCGACTACGGCGAGACGCTGGTCTGCGGCTTTGGTTCGATTGAGGGCCAGCCGGTCGCGATCCTCGCCAACAACGGCGTGCTCGTCTCGGCCGCCGCGCTCAAGGGCGCACACTTCGTCGAGCTCGCCTGCCAGCGCAAGCTGCCGCTGGTCTTCCTGCAGAACATCACCGGCTTTATGGTCGGCACGCGTGCCGAGCATGGTGGCATCGCCAAGGACGGCGCCAAACTGGTGACGGCCGTGTCGTGTGCGCAGGTACCGAAGTTCACCGTCATCATCGGTGGCTCGTTTGGTGCCGGCAACTACGGCATGTGTGGCCGCGCCTTCCAGCCCCGCCAGCTGTGGGCTTGGCCGAACGCGCGCACGGGCGTGATGGGCGCCGAGCAGGCCGCACTCGTCTTGGCTCAGGTCGGTAGCGACGCGGCCGAAGAGGCTCGCACGCGGCTCGAAGACGAGAGCGACGCGTACTTCTCGACCTCACGCCTGTGGGACGACGGCCTGATCGACCCGCGCGACACGCGTCGGGTCCTCGCGCTTGGCATCGCCGCCGCCGGCAGCGCTCCCGTGCCCGACGCCAGCTTTGGTGTCTTCCGGATGTAGCCATGAGCAATGCTGTCTCCACCACCCGTGACGGCGACGTCCTGCGCGTCACCCTGACGCGCCCCGACCGACGCAACGCGTTCGATGCGGCGACGATCGATCAGCTGACGGCCGCCTTTAGCGACGTCGGCGACGCTCGTGTCGTGCTCTTGTCCGGTGAGGGCCCCAGCTTTAGCGCGGGTGCGGACCTCGATTGGATGCGAGCCAGCGTCGACCTTGACGCCGAGGCAAACCGCGTCGAAGGTCTGCGCCTTGCCACCCTTTTTGCGACGATCGATGCCTGCCCAGCCCCCGTCGTCGCTGCCGTCCACGGCCATGCCCTTGGTGGTGGCGCGGGCCTAGTGGCCACGGTCGATATCGCCGTCGCCCAGACCGACACCAAGTTTGGCTTTACCGAGGTGCGGATCGGTCTGATCCCCGCCACGATCTCGCCGTACGTGATTGATCGCATCGGTACAACCGCCGCGCGCCGCTATCTGCTGACCGCCGAGCTGTTCGATGCGGCTGAGGCGCAGCGCATTGGCCTGGTCAGTGCCGTCGCAGACGATGTTGCAGCAGAGGCCGAGCGACTGGTTGAGACGCTGCTGACGGTTGGCCCCGACGCTGTGCGCATTACCAAGCAGCTGGTGCGTGAGCGCCCGTCGAACGAGGAGCTCGCGCGGTTGATCAGCGAGGTGCGCGCCTCGGCCGAGGGCCAGGCTGGCCTGCAGGCATTCCTTGCCCGAGAAGATCCTCCGTGGCGATCCGCTCGATCCTGATCGCCAATCGCGGCGAGATCGCCGCCCGCATCGCCCGGACCTGTTGCGAGCTCGGCATCGAGTCGATTGCGGTGCAGGCGCCGGACGATCGCGACGCATTCCACACCCGCACCTGTGATCGCGTGGTCGAGATCGCCTCGTACCTCGACGCCGACGCAATCGCCACAGCTGCACGCGAGAGCGGTGCCGACGCGGTGCACCCGGGCTACGGCTTTTTGTCGGAGCGGGCCGACGCGGCCCGTGCGGTGGAGGCGGCCGGTGTGATCTGGATTGGTCCGAGCCCCGACGTGCTCGAGCGCGCTGGCGACAAGCTGGAGGCCAAGGCAATTGCCGAGGCCGCTGGCGTCCCCGTTCTCCCGCAGGGCGATCCCGCAACGGTTGGCTATCCGCTGTTGATCAAGGCCGCAGCTGGTGGCGGTGGACGCGGCATGCGCATCGTGCGTTCGGCCGACGAGCTCGAGGAGGCCACGGCCGCAGCAGCGCGCGAGGCCGAGACGGCGTTTGGTGACGGGCGCGTCTATGCCGAGCGCCTCGTCGAGCGCCCGCATCACGTGGAGATCCAACTGCTCGCCGACTCGCACGGTGGTGTCATCTCCCTGGGCGAGCGCGACTGCTCGATCCAGCGTCGCCACCAGAAGGTGCTTGAGGAGAGCCCGTCGCCCATCGTCGACGACGCGCTGCGCACACGGCTCGACACGGCTGCGATCGCTTTCGCTCGCGCCGCCAACTATTGCGGTGCTGGTACGGCTGAGTTTCTCGTCAGTGGCGACGACATCTGGTTCCTCGAACTCAACGCGCGCATCCAGGTCGAGCACCCGGTCACCGAGCTGGTGACGGGCGTCGATCTGATCGCCGAGATGATCCGCATCGCCGATGGCGGCCACGTGCCTGCTGCCCCGACGCCGAGTGGCCACGCGATTGAGGTACGCCTCTACGCCGAGGACCCACTCACGTTTCTCCCCCGCGTCGGTCTGGTGCGTGAGCTCGATCTACCTGAGGGCATCCGCATCGACCTCGGTATCGCGGCAGGCGACCAGGTGCCAACCGGCTACGACCCGATGATCGCCAAACTGATTGCCCACGGCGAGACGCGTGGCGAGGCACTCGAGCGCCTGACCACGGCGCTCGACCAGACGCGCGTGGCGGGCGTGATCACCAACCTGCCGTTTCTGCGCTGGCTCGTTCGCCAGCCCGAAGTGCTCGCCGGCACAGCCACCACCGCATTTCTCGAAGACCATCCACCACTCAGCACGCGCCGCGCACCCAGCGGAGCCTTCGCTGGCACGTGGCGCCTTGGCACCGGCTCGACCGCGCGTTTCCCGGTGCCACAATCGCCCGACTGGACTGCCGTGGCGGGCAGTGGCGATGGTCGTCTGATCGCCCCAATGCCCGGCATCGTCCTCTCGCTGGCTGTCGCCGCAGGCCAACAGGTCGCCGAGGGCGAACTGATCGCCGTGCTCGAGGCGATGAAGATGGAGCACCGCCTTGAGGCGCCGTTCGCCGGCACCGTCGCCGAACTTGGCGTCGAGCAGGGAGCCTTTATCGACGCCGGCGCACTAATCGTGGCGATCGAGCCGAACTAGCAGTCCGAGTTAGAGCCCGAGGCTACGCGCGATCACGAGGCGCTGCACCTCGTTGGTGCCCTCGCCGATCTCGAGGACCTTCTGATCGCGGTAGATGCGCGAGATCGGATACTCATCCATGTAGCCATAGCCGCCGTGGATCTGGACGGCCTCGTTGACCGCGCGATTCGACGCCTCACCGGTGTAGAGCTTGGCGATCGCTGCCTCCTGTGCAAACGGACGACCCTGATCCTTCAGCCATGCAGCCCGGTAGACGAGAGCGCGCGCGGCAGCCAATTCGACCGCCATGTCGGCGAGCTTAAATTGGATCGCCTGGAACTTCGCGATCGGCCTGCCGAACTGATTGCGCGACTGCGCGTAGGCGAGCGAGAGGTCGTAGGCGGCCTGCATCGTGCCGAGGCCCATCGCGGCAATCGAGATGCGACCACCGTCGAGAATGTGCAGGAACTGCTTGAACCCCATGCCGCGCGGGCCGAGCAGGTTCCCTTCGGGTACGAGCACGTCAGCGAACGTCAGCTCGCGCGTGTCGGAGGCGTGCCAGCCAATCTTGTGCAGCGGCGCACTCTGCGTGTAGCCCGGCGTGCCGTTGTCAACGATGATCGTCGAGATCTCGTCCTCGCCCGTGCGCACAGTGATCGTCACGCACTTGGTGATGTCGGTACCGGAGTTCGTGATGAACATCTTCGAGCCGTTGATCCGCCACTGGCCGTTCTCGAGCTCGGCATGCGTGCGCGGATTACCCGCGTCGGAGCCGGCCTCGGGCTCGGTCAGGCCGAAGGCTGCGAGGCGCTGGCCAGAGACGAGTTCGGGTAGCCACTGCTCCTTCTGGGCGTCCGTGCCGTACAGGTAGATCGGCATCGTGCCGAGCGACGTATGCGCAGCGACGGTGACGCCGACCGAGGCATCGACGCGCGTCAACTCTTCGACAGCAATCGCGTAAAGCAGCGTGTCGCCACCTGCGCCACCGATCGCCTCTGGGAACGGAATCCCCATCAGACCAAGCGTCGCCATCTCTTCGACGATCTCGTACGGGAAGCGATGCTCGCGATCGATTTCCTCCGCGATCGGCCCGATCTTCGTCTCGGCAAAGTCGCGCACCATGGCGCGGAAGTCCTCACATTCAACAGGCAGATCGAGATCCATCAGACGCTCCTCGCGAAAGGCGCGTCTCTCGCGCCGTGGCCACAAGCATATCGGTGCAGCGCCGTTCATAGACTGACACCCGAGTGCGCGTAAACTGCCGCGTGTGACTCCCCGACACGACAGCGACTCTCCGCGCATCGCGATCATTGGCGCTGGCTTTAGTGGCATCGGCATGGCCATGCGCTTGCAGGCAGCAGGGATCGCGTCCTTCGAGATCTTCGAGGCGGCTTCCGAGGTTGGCGGCACGTGGTTCCACAACTCGTACCCGGGCGCCGCCTGCGATATCGCCTCGCACCTCTATTCCTTCTCGTTTCGCCGCAAACACGACTGGACCAAGACCTACGCGGGCCACGAGGAGATCCTCGAATACCTCAAGACGTGCATGCGTGAACAGGACCTCTACGCCAAAACGCGTCTCAATACGGCGATTGAGACAGCGGCGTACGACGACGACACGAGCAGCTGGACCCTGACGACCGCTGCGGGTGAGCAGCTCGAGTACGACGTCGTGATCTTCGGCTGTGGGCAGCTCAACGAGCCTCAGCGGCCGAGCATCCCCGGCCTCGACGAGTTCCAGGGCGAGATCTTCCACTCGGCCCGTTGGAACCACGACTTCGACCTCGCCGGCAAGCGCGTCGCCGTGATCGGCAACGGCGCGAGCAGCGCGCAGTTTGTGCCCGAGATTGCCAAGAGCGTTGCCTCACTCGCCGTGTTCCAACGCACGCCCTCGTGGATTGTGCCGCGCCGCGACTTTCCCTACTCAGAGACGCAAAAGCGCCGCTTCCGCAAGATCCCCGGTGTCGAGAGCCTGCACCGACTCGGCATCTTCTGGTTTAACGAGTCGGGCTTTCTCGCCTTCCGGCCAGGCCAAAAATGGTGGGGTCTGATCCAAGGTTCGGACAAGGCCGAGGAGTGGCAGGGCGTTGCCCTGCGCCACCTCGAGAAGCAGGTCGCGGATCCCGAGTTGCGCGCCAAGCTGACGCCTCACTACGGCATTGGTTGCAAGCGGGTGCTGCTGTCGAACGACTGGTACCCGACGCTGCAGCGCGACAACACCGAGCTGGTCACCGACCGCATCACGAAGATCACCGCCGATGCAATCGAGACGGAGGCCGGCTCGACGGGCCCACTCGACGCGATCATTCTCGGCACGGGCTTCGACTCGACGAAGTTCATGTCGTCGGTCAAAATCACCGGCTCCGCTGGCATCGATCTCGCGACGGCGTGGGCCGACGGACCGCAGGCGCACCTGGGGATTACCGTGGCGGGCTTTCCCAACCTCTTCATGCTCTACGGGCCGAACACCAACCTTGGCCACGGCACGATCATCTTCATGATCGAATGCCAGATTCGGTACATCCGTACGTGCATCAAACACATGCGAAAGGCCCGACTCAAGACGCTGGCGGTCGACCCGCAGGCGCAGGCCGACTTTAATCGCCAACTCCAGGACGATCTGTCCAAATCGGTCTGGGCAAGCGGCTGCGCCTCGTGGTACGTGACGGCCGACGGCAAGGTCCAGAACAACTGGTCGGGCTTCATGCTCGGCTATTGGAAGCGCACGCTGCGCCCCGACTTTGACGACTTCGTTGCTGTCCGTGAAGAGGGTACGCTCGCGTAATGGCGGCATCGGAAACCCGGCCCCCGGGCCTTCCCGAACAAATCGACTTCGTTCCCGAGTCAAAGCGAGCAGGTAGCCCTCGCACTCTTGGCTTCGCTTGGGCAGGCGTCCTCCTCGCCCCCGGAACGCTGATCACCGGGATGCTGGCGGTCGGTAATGGACACGGCCCAGGTTTTGTTTGGGGAATGACCGGACTGGCGATCGGCATCGTCGCAGGCTCGATTGGCGTTGCCTGGATCTCCACTGTTGGCCCTACTTGGGGCCTGGGAACCATGACCGTCGGTGGCTTCGCTTTTGGCCGGGCTAACGTCATGCCAATCGTCGCACTGCTGTTTAGCCTCACCTCCTACAACGCTCTCAATGATCTTTTCGGCGCTAAAGCGCTCAACGATGCGATTGGCATCCCCACCGTGGTGGCGATTTTCGGCATCTTTGTCTTCGAGTTATGTGTTCTGATCGTTGGTGAGCGTCTCATGCGTGTCGGCGGTGTCGCTATCTCCGCCGCAGTGGCAGTGATCGTTGTGCTCGGCATTATCGGCATCATCCGCCAGGGCATCACACCGCAGATCACCACCGTCGAGCATGGGTCTCTGCTCGGCGGCGTGCTCGTGGCGATTGCGCTTGGCCTCAGCATGAGCATCACCTGGGGGGTGCAGGCCTGCGACGTCTCTCGAACCCTTCCGCCGCGTATTTCTCGACGCTTGATCTTCCTCGGTGTATCGATCGGCATGGCAGTGCCGCTGCTCGTCCTCGGCGGCATCGGAGCCTACATATCGACAGCCGCCACGTTGAATGACCCCCTTGGTCGCATGGGCAATGTGATCGGCAACGGCCTAACTGCGCAGATCGCGCTCGTCGTCCTGTGCCTGTCTTTTGCGCTCGCTAATGGTCTCAATGACTACAGCGCTGGGCTCGCACTGCAAAATATTGGGCTTCGCCTGCGACGTGTGGTGGGATCGACAATCATTGCCATCTCTGGACTGGGGCTCGCCTTCATCTTCCGCAGCAGCTCACTCGGCAACTTGGCGGAGGACATTCTGATCATCGCCGGGTATTACACGGTTTGTTGGTTTGGCGTTGTGGCGATTGAGGTCTACCTGCGCCGTCAACAAACCACACCGTGGCTGCTGCCTCCCGTTGCCCCCGGGTCCGCGCTGATTGCATTCGCCACTGGGCTGGTGTTGCTACTCCCATTTTCCGACACACCAGTCGGCAGTTCGTTGGCAGCAGATTTCGATGCCCTCGCCTGGCTCGGCATCGTTCCGCGACACTTTACGGGAGGCGGGGGGCTCGGCTACGAGGCGGGAGTGCTAATCAGCGGCTTACTCTATCTCGTGCTGCGCCGAATGGCTGCTGCGCGCCAAGCCCGCCTGACCTGAGCCCACCGAAGCAGGAAAGACGCGGTACCGTTGCCTCCTATGAACCAGAAGACGGTGATCACGGGCGGCCCGATCCTGACGATGGCCGACGAGCAGCGCGTTGAGGCAATCACCCTGCTCGATGGTCGCATCCTCGCTGTCGGTTCGCTCGAAGATTGTCGCGATGCTGCCGGCAAGGGTGCCGCCGAGCGCGACCTTGGTGGCCGCACCTTGATGCCCGGCTTCGTCGATGCCCATACGCATCCGTTGATGCTCGGCCAATGCGCTGCCTGGGTCGACTGCGCGCCGCCCGAGGTCACGACGATCGATGCGCTGGTGACCGTCCTCGGTCGTCGGCGCGACTCGCTGCCACCGACCGCTGACGTCTGGGGCTTCGGCGTCCACCATGGCGATCTCGACGTGAAACGCAATCCGGAGCGCACGGATCTCGACCGCGTCGCGACCGACCGGGTGGTTGCCGTCATGCATCGCTCGGGCCATGGCGTGATGGTCAATAGCCACTGCCTCGCCCTCAACGGCATTACGAAAGACCTGCCGGACCCGGCCGGCGGCCGCATCGAGCGCGACGAGCACGGCAATCCGACGGGTGTGATGTGGGATGCCGCGATCGACCTGATCACGGGGCCCGACGGTGTCAAGACGCTCAACCACGGCCCGAACATCCACATTCCCGATGCGCCCGAGCGCCTCGTCGATCTGCTCTGCAACGCCCAGACGATGCTCCTCAAGGCCGGCATCACGTCGGTGACCGACTGCCAAGTGACACGCCGCGAGATGGAGACCTACCTGTCGGCCCGCGACGCTGGTCGGCTGCAGCTACGCGTCTCGATGCTGACCCTGTCGACCTTGCTCGAGGCCCTGATCGAGCTTGGTCTCCGCTCGCGCCTTGGCGATGATCACCTCGCCTTTGCTGGCCTCAAGCTCTACGCCGACGGCACCTTGACGGGGCTGACGGCCTACTTCGAGAGTGGCTACCGCTTCGACCCGTGCCATCACGGACAGCTCTACCACGAGCCTGCCGAGCTGCGCCGTCTGATCCGCCGTGCGCACCGCTTTGGTCTGCAGACGGGCACGCACGCACAGGGCGATTCGGCAATCCAGATCGTGCTCGACGCCGTCACCGAGGCACTCGACGATGTCGAGCGACACGATCATCGCCACCGCATCGAGCACTGCGGCATGCCCACCGACGAGCAGATCACCCGCATTGCCGAGCTCGGCATCTACCCGATCCCCCAGCCGACGCATCACTATCTCGTCGGCGACGCTCTGGTCGAGGCGCTGGGCGAGAAGGCAAACCGCTACAACCCGTACGGCCTGTTTCGCGACGCGGGGGTACCAATCGTGCTCAGCTCCGACACGCCTGTCTCGGGTCCCGACCCACTCGAGGCTGTCTGGGCCGCCGTCACACGCCAGACCCGCTACGGCTCCACGCTCGGTGGTCCCGAACTCTGCCTCACGGTCGAGCAGGCGCTGCGTGGCTACACGATCAACGGTGCCGCTGCGACCAAGCGTGACCACCTCGTTGGCTCACTCGAGCCAGGCAAGTTGGCCGACCTCGTCGTGCTGTCCGACGACCCGCTGGCCTCGGCCATCGACGAGCTGCGCTCGATCCGCGTTGAAGAGACGTGGGTCGATGGCGCCCCGGTCGACTTCGCGCGCCTGTAGTCGCCGAGCGACTACGAATGCGAGGCAACGGGCAACTCGCCCACCCGCGGTAGCTCAAGCCGCTCCCAGATATCCGCGAGGCCAGCAACGAGAGCCTGTTCGTCGGCATCCGTGTGGAGCGGGCTCGTGGTGATACGAAAGCGTTCGGTTCCACGCGGCACGGTCGGATAATCGATCGGCTGCACGTAGATGTTGTGATGATCGAGCAGGAGCCGTGCGGCCTGGCGACAGCGCGTCGGATCGCCGAGGATGACGGGGATCAGATGACTCTCGGCGGGCAGCGTCGGAATGCCCTCCGCCTCGATCGCGGCACGTACGTTGGCGACGCGAGTGTGCAGCGCAAGGCGCTCCTCATCCGTCGAACGGAGGTGGCGAATGCTGGAGTGCGCAGCCGCCACGACGACGGGAGCGAGCGAGGTCGTAAAGATAAAGCCAGCGCCGTACGAGCGGACGAGATCGATCAGACGCGCAGAACCCGTGATGTAGCCGCCCATCGCACCAACGGCCTTGCCGAGCGTGCCCTGCACGATGTCGATCTCGGTCTCAAGACCCTCGCGAGCCACGATGCCCGCACCCTCTGGGCCGTACATGCCAACGGCATGGACCTCATCGACGAACGTCAGCGCATCGTGACGCCGAGCAACATCCGCGAGTTCTGCAATCGGTGCGATGTCGCCATCCATCGAATACACGCTCTCGAAGGCGACGACTCGCGGGCGCGGCGACTCCTCGGCACGCAAGAGCGATTCGAGGTGAGCAGCATCGTTGTGGTTGAAGATGCGAACGGTTGCCCCGCTGCGACGGATGCCCTCAATCATCGAGTTGTGATTGTTGGCGTCGGAGTAGATCACGCACTCGGGCAGCACGCTGCCGAGCACGGCGAGCGCGGTGAAGTTGGAGACCCAGCCCGACGAGAAGAGCAGCGCAGCCTCCTTGCGATGCCACGACGCGAGCTCGCGCTCGAGCGCCACGTGCATGCTGGTCGTGCCAGAGATGTTGCGCGTGCCACCGCTGCCGGCGCCGTACGTTGCGGCTTCCGCAACTGCTGCGATCACCTCGGGGTGCGCGGCCATGCCGAGGTAGTCGTTCGAGCACCAGATCGTGACGTCTTTGGTCGTGCCGTCGGAATCATGCAACGTCGCCTTCGCCGTACCAGCAATGCGCTCAATCTCCGCAAAGGAGCGGTAGCGTCCCTCGGCCTTGAGCCGATCGAGGGCATCGTCAACGAGGCCGGCGTAGTCCACGACTGGCACTCTACCCCGCCTCGCTCAACGAAGCCTGAGTTACCCCGCCGACCAAGTCGCGAGGGCAGCCCAGCCATTGGCCTTTGTCGTGGCGAGGTCGTAGAGACTGAAGCCATTCGCCCCGGCATCGCGCGCACCACGGGCAGCCGCATCAAGACCAGCAGTCGAAAGTCCGCCGGCGAGACCAGACACCAGGTGTACCGGAGTCCCTTGGTCGCCCGTCACGTCACGAATCTTCGTGACACACCCAACGGTCATGTTGTACATCTGTTGTGCACTGAGTTTGCGAGGTGGGTAACACATCGGGAGAAACGCGTCCGCGCTCGTGTGCAGGTCGTCGTACGGAAAGATTGGCCAGTACATGTTGACGGGCGAGGGCGTGATCGCACCGATCGCCGCCTGTGGGTAGGTCGCCCGAAGCCAGGCGACAAGCGCGGCTGCCCGCTGGGAGCGCAGACTCGCACTTTTGACGTACGTCGCCTCAATATCAACGGCGATTCCATCGACCGGATCGGTCCCGCCGATCGCCATGGCAGCAGCGAGACGCCGCTGGTCGACCTTCGGTTTTTGGAAGCCCGGGAGGTACCACGGCACGACACGAATCCCGGCGGCGTGCGCGAGCACGACCAGCTGCTTGAGCGGAGCCGGGTTGACGACGTCGACCTTGCTCTTGGCATTCGACGTCTCGACGTAGATGACCGAAACACTCTGCTGCTGTGCAAGTGCCACGACCTTATCGGGCGTCTTCTCATAGGCATCCCAGATGTCGATCCAGACGCCGGTGCCAGAGAACACGGCACCACGGGCCGGGTCGGCACCCGCAACGGGAGCGAGCAGCCCGGTCGCGAGAGCGGCGAGACAGAGCAGGAGAACAATGCGGCGCATCACCGCATCCTACGCGTCGTTCGGGACGATTAAGCGCCGAGGTCGTCGTTGAGTGAATCGTGTCGAGAGCGTCGTCAACCTGCTCAATTACCGGCCAAAGGCAGGATCAACACCACACGACAGCGAATCTGAAGCACCATGGGGAGATACCCGATGCGCAGATTCGCACCACTTCTCTCGTTGAGCCTCGTTCTTCTTGTCGGTATCGTCGCGGCTGGCTGCGGCAGCGCGGCTCTGCGGGACACCGAGACAGCGACCGAGGCGAAGGCCGCCGGGGCCGCGTCGACGGTCGAGGTAGCCACAGTTGCTGCCGAGGCGGATACCTCTGCCGTTGCCATCGAGACGACCGTCACCACGAGCACGGCCGACAATCGGGGTGCCTGGTCGACAGTGGACGCCAGCACACAGGTCTTTGCCGCGAGTCTCGATCAGGCGACACAAAGCATCGCGTCATGTCAGACCGACGCCGCGGCTGGGCAAGATTTTGCGAAGTGCGCCGGCGATACCTACACAGCGGTCGCGACCGCTGGCACCACCCTGATGGATTCCATCGCTGCTGTCACCGACCAGACCGACGGCCCCTGCCACGATGCCCTCACGTCGATGAGCGGTGCGATGCAGATGATGGTGACCGACTATCAGCGTGCAGTGACCACGTCCGATCTGACCAGCGCAGAGACCTTGAAGTCGCGCCTTGGTGACGATGCTCAGGCGTACGCCGACGCGGCACTCACGGCCGCCAGTGTCTGCTCGAGTTAGAGCGGCGTTGGTGCGCCAGCCGCGACGCGTAGCCGTGGCTTGACCGTCTCGGCGAAGCGGCGGATGTTTGCCTGCACCAGTTCGTCGGGCATGCCCGACCAGCCGAAGCGGAAGATCAGCGTGTCGCAGCGCAACTCGTCGAGGTGCTCCTGGATCGCAGCAACGCAGGTATCGGGATCGCCGAGCACAAAGCGCCCGCCCGACTTGAGCGATTCCCAATCCTGGTCGAGCGAGTCCTGGTTCGACATCACCTCGTCCTGCCCCCACGAGACGTACGCCTGGTACTTCGCCTGCAGATACGGACGCGCCTCGCGCTCAGCACTCTCGTTGTCCTCGCCGACGTAAATCTCTTTCATCACGGGCAGCTCGGTGACGGGCGGGTTGCCGGACTCTTCTCGCGCCTCGTGGAACATCGCCACCTGGCGCTTGAGCTCGGCGAGACTCGCGTGCGGATTGACCGTCCACGTGTCACACACGCGCGCAGCACGACGTACGGCCTGGTCGGCGTTTGCCGCCAGCCAGATCGGTGGGCGGGGTCGTTGCACGGGCAGCACGGCGAGGCGTTGCTCGTGGAGGCGGTAGCCAAGCCCTTCGGCGGTGACGGCCTCGCCCTCGAGCAGACGTTTGACGACGTCGAGCTTATCGAGAAACACACGCAGCTTCTTGTCTGGGATCCCGAAGGCGTCGAATTCCTCTTGGCGATAGCCGAGCCCGACGCCGAGGACGAGCCGACCACCCGTGATCGCATCGAGCGTTGCGGCATTCTCGGCCAGCTCGACCGGGTTAAGGAGCGTCAACAACGCAATGTTCGTGGCGACTCGCATGTCGCCCGACTCGGCCGCGATGCGACCGAGGAGCGGCATGGTCTGCAGCATCTGAAAGACGCCCGTCAGGAAATGCTGTCCTGCCGAGACGAGATCGAAGCCCAATTCGCGTACCAACGCCGTGTGTGCAACCGCGTGCCGCACGATCTCCTGCGGCGAGACACTCTCGGGCTGTTGGACGTTGAGAAAGATGCCGATGCGTGGTTCTGTGGCCATGGCAGGGAGCATAGGACAGCCACTGGCGTCAGAAATCGACTTGTCCCGTGCGTGACGAAGCGCACGTTCTCATCGTCCTCTAAGAAACAGCCGTCAGCATTCGTAGTGTGAAGAGCACCGCACGCACCCGTAAACCCGCCCTCAGGCAGACGAAGTCGGGCCCGCCGCTGCGCATGAAGGTGGCCAAGGAGCCACGAGAGTGGCCAATGCTGATCCTGATCGCTCTGCTCTGCGCGGGCTTCGGCGTCACGATTGGGCTCGCCGTCATCGCAGAAAACACGGGCTCGCTCGATCTGCCCGGTGGCTGGCTGACAGCCGTTGGACGCATCACTGGCCTGACCGGTGCCTACCTGATGCTGATCACCGTCCTCTTGATCGCACGGATCCCGATCATTGAGCGCGTAGTGGGGCAGGATCGCCTCGTGGCGTTGCATCGCACCCTCGGACCGTGGCCAATCGTGCTGATCCTGGTACACGCCGTGCTGATCACCCTCGGTTACGGCGCGCGCTACAACCGCGGCGTCGTTGGCGAAGTCTGGAACCTGACGTCGTCATACCCGGGCATCCTGCTCGCGGTCGTTGCCACGTTCCTCGTGGTGCTGGCAGGTGTCACGTCCTATCGGATCGCCCGTCGGCGTCTCAAGTACGAGACGTGGTGGGTCGTGCATCTCTACATCTATCTCGCGTTGGCCCTGTCGTTCCCCCATCAAATCGCGACCGGCGCATCGTTTGTTGGCCACCCCACCAACCGAGCCTGGTGGATTGCGCTCTGGCTGGCCACCGCCGGCGTCGCCATCGCCTATCGCTTATTGCTGCCGACCTATCGCAGCTTCCGCCACCAGCTCAAGGTCGTCTCGATCAAAGAGGAGGCGCCTGGTGTTGTCTCAATCATTGTTGAGGGACGCAAGCTCGAGCGTCTCGCCGTGGCCGGTGGCCAATTTTTCCAGTGGCGCTTTCTCGTCAAGGGACACTGGTGGCAGGCACACCCGTACTCGCTCTCGGCCATGCCACGCCCGCCGTATATGCGTGTGACGGTCAAGGATCTCGGCGACGCGTCGGGCGAAATGCGTTGGCTACACCCCGGCACGCGCGTGGCAATTGAAGGGCCGTACGGTGCCTTTACCCGTTTCTCGCGCACCGGTGAACACGTGCTGCTCGTCGCGGCCGGCGTGGGCGTGACACCGATTCGCGCACTGCTTGAAGACCTCCCGAAGCACACGGATGTCGTGTGTGTTCTGCGCGCCCGAACGGCCGAGGACCTGCCACACCTTGACGAGATCGCGCGCCTGATCGAAAAGCGTGGCGGTCGTCTCCACACGTTGCTCGGCACGCGCGATCAGGTCCCTCTCAAGTCCGCGCTGCCATCCGTCGTCCCCGATCTCGGTAACCGCGATATCTACATCTGCGGTCCAGCAGACTTCGCAGACGCCGTCGGCACGACAGCCCGCCGCTACGGCGCGAGCGACGATCAAATCCACTCGGAGGTGTTCTCCTTCTAATGGCACTTCGACGTGGGTGGGTGGTCTTGAGTGCCACCGTTGTTGGTCTTGGCGGTCTGATGGCCTTTGATCAACACCAATTCGGCACACCGTTTGCGATGCGCGATGCAAACGCGAAGCTGCAATTCAAAATGAAGCGCACCGGTGCCAGTGCCAGCGCTGCTGCGAACTCGCAATCAGGAGCCACGGCACAGGCTGCTCCTCCGACAACTCAAGCGCAACAGGCCGCACCGCCGACCACGCAGGCCCAACAGGCCGCGCCGCCAGCAACGCAGCAGGCCGCTCCCGCCGTTACCACGCGACACGCGGTTGGCGATTCTGTCAACGACCCCTACGGTGCGACGCAGGTGCGCGTAACGATCAAGGGCACCACGATTACCGACGTGACGGCCGTCAATATGCCCTACGGCGATCCAACGTCGCAACAGATTTCCGATCAGATTGCACCGATCCTGTCGCAACAGGCCATCTCGGCCCAGAGCGCACAGATCAGTGGTGTTTCGGGTGCCACCTACACCAGCGACGCCTACCGTCAGTCGCTGCAGTCGGCACTCAACAAGCTCAACTTTGGCA
>JBAXOM010000018.1:0-24466 GCA_037133215.1 Thermoleophilia bacterium
CCCCCGTCTCGCCCGCCACCTGGGTTGGCCACCTCGGCGGTGAGGACCTGTTGCAGGCACGCCCCCGACGTTGGCGTGGTGTTGGTGTCGGGATGTGGAGCTTTAGCGAGCTACCCGATCGGCTCACACTGCCTGGTCTCGATATGCACTACATCTCGTTCACCGTGCGGGGTCCGTTGCATGTGGAGCGCGATACTGATGAGGGGCGTGTTGAGGCCGACTTTCGTCCTGGGCACTCGCTGATCATCGCCGCGGGGCGCGAGAATACGTGGCGTTGGGACCGGCCGACCGATGAGCTGCACCTGTACATCGACCCGGCTTTTCTTGTCGACGTCGCGACCGAGGCAGGCTTCGATTCGCCCGAGTTGATCGAACGCTTTGCCTTCGAGGACCCGTTTCTACGGCAGGCCACACGACTGCTCGCCGAGGAGATGCGCGAGCCGCAGTCTGCCGGGGATCTATTCGCCGAGTCGACGGGGTACGCCGTCGCTCTCCATCTCCTGCGCACACACTGCGCGATGAATCCGCGTGAGCAACGGGTTCCTGGTGGGCTCTCGCCCGCACAATTGCGACATGTACGCGCGCTGATCGACGAGGACATCACTGCGCCACTCACGCTTGACGACCTCGCCGCTGCCGCGGGTGTCAGCCGCGCCCACTTCGCCCGAGGTTTCCACAAAAGCACAGGCGTTACGCCTCACCGCTACTTGACGATCCGCCGTATCGATTGTGCCCGCACCCTCCTAGCGGCGAGCACGCTTCCCGTGGGAGAGGTCGCCCACGCTGTTGGGTTTGCGTCGCAGAGCCACTTCGCGGCGACGTTTACCCGTCACGTTGGCGTTCCGCCGACGGCATATCGCGACGCATTGTAACCGCACGGCGCCACCTAACACAGCACCTTTTTGATAGCGGTTGATCGCCGCCTCCCCCAGACTCAGTAGCGGAGGTTCGTATGACGGAGACGTTGGCACACCAGTGGGGCGAGGGTCCATACGGCGGGATCAATCGCGAGTGGGAGCCCGAGTGGTTTCTGACCGACGATCAGCGGGCCATCCAAGAGCAGTTGATTGAGGTCTGCGAACGCGTGATTCGTCCGCAGGCGATCATCGGCGATCGCGCGGGCGCCTATCCACAGGCGAACATCGAGGCGCTCGCCGAGCTCGGCATTCTCGGAGCGGTTGTGCCAAAGAAGTATGGTGGCCGCGGCGAGAACCACGTTGGCATCTTGATGCTGACGGAGACGCTCGCCCGCTACGGCTGCCCGTCGACGGCCGTGATCTACATGATGCACATGGTTGCGCTAGCGGGCCTCGTCTTTCGCGCACCGGGCAACGCCCACATCGAGGACCTGATCTCGCGTATCGACTCGGACTGTCTTGTCGGTACGGCTTCCTATACCGACCCAGAGACGGGCGGCCATTTTTGGTATCCGAAGACCTCGGGTGCCACGCGCGTTGAGGCTGGCTGGCACGTCCGTAAGAAGGCCGCGTGGACAACTTCGTGCGGCTACGCCACGTGGTATCTGACGCAGACGACGAGTCCCGACTTTACCGGCGACTACTCGGACCTCGCGGTGTTCCTGCTCTACCCCAGTGAGGTCGATGCGAAGAAGGATCAGTGGGATGCGCTCGGCATGCACGCCAACCATTCAGGGCCGGTCGAGATCGATGCCGTGATTCCGGCTGACCGGATCGTCGGTTGGCCTGGCGACGGGGCAGCGAGCAACGATGAGGCAATCGATCCCTTGGCATTCGTCCAGTACGCGGGTGCCTACAACGGACTCGCGATGGCAGCACTCGACGTCGGCAAGCAGCACGCGACCCAGCGTTCGCATGCGCAGTTCGGCCGCACGATTGCCGACTACGCCACCGTGCAAGACACGTTCGGCTCGTGCCTAACCGACGTGCTCGCGTCACGCCTCTACGCGTACTCGTTTGCGCAAGAACTCGACCGTCGGACCGACAACGGCTCGTGGGAGATGTACGAGACCGACCCCGATGCGCGCCCGCGAGCGAGCATGACCCAGTGGTCGCTGCCGGCGAAAGTGCTGGCGGCGAAGGCCGCCTGGGAAACGTCGGACAAGATGTTGCAGGTCTGCGGCGGTCGTGGCTACGGCAAGGGTCTCGAGATCGAACGCATCCTCCGCGACGGCAAGGCCGGCTGGATCATGGCGCCATCCAACGAGGTGACGCGCATCCTCGTTGGTAAGTGGGCACTGTTCGGTGCCGATGCAGTCGACTGGTGGAATCAACACGTCGACGAGCCCGCCCTGAATAACGAGTTATCGAAGCTAGATAATGAACAAAAGAACGCGTTGATTGCTCGTCTGCAGAGCGAGACCAAGGAGACCACAGATGCCTGAAATGCCAGATCTCGCCAACATCGAGATTGACACCACCCGCATAATCGGCTGGGTACCTCCCAAGTCCGAGCACGTCCACTACGACCCGCCCGTGATGGGGCACCTCGGCATGAAGCCCGAGATCGTCGTACCCGAGCCAACGGACGAGCGCATCTGGGTCGAGATCGAGCCTAACGTCTGGTTTCGACCGCTGTTCTTCGACATGAACACCGGCGGTCACGGCGAGGTACTACGCGTCCGCAAGGGCGGCGTGCTGTCTCGCCATCGCCATCCCGCTCCCGTGCATGGCTTCGTCTTGAAGGGCCGCTGGCGCTACCTCGAGCACACGTGGGTCGCCGAGACTGGCAGTTACGTGTTCGAGCCACCGGGCGAGGTCCACACGCTGACGGTCGCCGACGACTGCGATGAGATGCAGACCTTCTTCGCGATCCTCGGCCCCGTCCTCTATATCGATGACGATGGCAAGGTCGAGCACGTCGAGGACAACGTCGGCCTGATCGAACACTGCAAGAAGGCCTACAAGGCCAATGGTCTCGGCGAAGACTTCGTCGACCAGTTTATTCGGTAGCGGTTGGGCTACTCGGATTCGGCAACGAGCGCGCGGTAGCGCTCGTTGAACTGGTGCAGCGGGTCGTCCTTTTCGGGATAGACGCCCTGCACGAAGGCGCGCGAGGCGATGCCCTGCTGGGCGCGCTCGGCAACGCCGGTGTCTTGCGCAATCACGATCTCCATAAACTCGACAAGACCGTCGATGCCCTCTGCGAGCGAGGCGTCAGCGATCGTGTCAGGCGCCAGCAGATAATCCGTCACGACCACGGTGCGATCGGCGCCTCGCGGATAGAGGGTTGTGAGGTTCGCGTACGTACCGAAGACGTCGACCATCGAGTTGGGGAATAGGTAGGCGCCGTAGACGGAGCGTCCCTCTTCCTCCGTCAGACCCGGCAGTGGCGGCACGGTGCTCGTGCCCGTCAACGTCAAGGCCGTCGCGTCCGCCTTGAGGCCGACGCCGTAGTCGGCGCGCGCGCCATCAGAGATACCACCCGAGCGATACGTGGGCACCATGTCGACGAGCTCGGGGTGCACGGTTGGGCAATGCAGGCACTCGCGATAGTTCTCGACGACGATCTTCCAGTTGGCTGCGACCTCGAGCGTCGTCGTGCGCGCAATGCGCAGCGCACCGAGGTTGAAGCGCTCCATCGTGAGTGGTTCGTCGTCGTGCGACGCGAGGTAGTCGTCAAACGGGCCGGCCTTGCCACCAAGATCCACATACAGCGTGCCCTGCCACTCGGCGACCGGCATGTCGAGCAGGCCGTAGCCAGAACGGTCGATCTCGTCGGGTCGCACGTTTGGTGTGCCGATCAGCTCGCCGTTGAGCGCATACGCCCACGAGTGATACGGGCACTTGATTGCGCGCTTCAGTGTGCCTGTGCCGGCGTTGCAAAGAAGCGAACCGCGGTGGCGGCAGACATTGTGGAATGCCCGCAACGTGCCGTCGTGATCGCGCACGATGACGATGTTTTGGCCCGCGACATCCGTCGCCCAGTAGGCGCCAGGCTCGGCGACATGTTCGGCGCGCCCGACGCAGGCCCAGCTGCGACGAAAGACGCTGTCGATCTCGCTTTCAAAGGCGGCTGGCGATCGATACAACTCGGCGGCGAGGGAGACGTGGTGCGAACTCATTGCTGCAGCATAGACGAATCCTGACTGCGCAGTCAGGATTCGATCGTATCCCCAAGCGGCTCTCCGCCATCCACTCCGCATACGGCATGGCACGATTCATCTATGTCCGCACCCGCCACCATGGAGACACCCTCCTCGAAGGACATGAAACGCCTCTTGGGGCTCGCGGTCGTCGTGGGGATCGTCGCTGCAATCGGCGCCACGGCTTTTCTCTGGCTCGTCCACGAACTGCAGACGCTCGTCTTCGCGTCACTGCCCGACGCCATGGGCTACGCGTCGGCACCGTGGTGGTGGGCGGCGATTCTGCTGCTGATCGGTGCGAGCCTCGTTGCGATCGCTCAGCGACTACCAGGCCACACGGGTGGCGGGCCGCTGACGGGCTTTCACTTCGACAACCCGCTGCGGATCGTGCCGAGCATTCTTGTGGCCGCAACTGCCTCGCTCGTCTTCGGCATTGCTCTCGGCCCCGAGGCGCCGCTGATCGTGCTCGGCTCCGCCCTCGGCCTGATTCTGCTGAGTCGCTCGAACAACGCTCAGGCCAAGCAGGCCGGCGCCTTCCTTGGTGGCACGGCAGCCATCGGTGCCGTCTTTGGCAACCCCTTCATTACCGCCTTCATGATTCTCGAGTTCGCGGCGATCGGTCTGGCACCCGGAGCACTGGTCGTGCCGGTCCTCGTCGCGCTCGGTGCGAGTTATCTCGTCCAAGTCGGCATCTGGGGCATCCCTGGGGTTGGCACCCACAGCCTTGGCGTGCCAGGCATGCCCGCCTACAGCCACATTGCCATTGGTGACCTTGCCGCAGCGGTCGCTGTCGCGATCGTGGCCGGCATCGTCACGCTCGTCGCCCGCGAGGGTGGGTTGCGCTTTGGACGCATCGCCGAGCGACGGCCCGTACCAGCGCTCTTTCTCGGAGCCCTGATCACAGCCGGAGCACTAACGATCGCGATGCTCGGCTTCGACATCCAGATCGACCAGATCCTGTTTAGCGGCGAGTACGGAATGGCCGCACTCGTCACGGAGACCTCCGTCATCACCGTGCTCGCGATTCTCATTTTCAAGGCAATTGCCTACAGCGTTGCGCTCGGCAGCGGATTCCGTGGTGGTCCAATTTTCCCCGCCGCGTTCCTCGGTGTGGCGGCTGCGGTCGGCGGCGCCCTGCTCTTCCCTGATGTCTCAGTCAGCGCACTTGCCGCGGCCGGAATCGCCGCCGCGGCTGCCGCGATGATCAAGCTACCGGCCACATCAGCACTCCTCGGTGCGCTCTTGATCGGTGGCACGGGCGGCGCGATCGCGCCGTTTGCAATTGTTGGTGCAGTGATCGGCCTCGGGATCCGCCTCGCCGCCGATCGTCGCGATGCGCGCTCGACTGTGAACCCAATCGAGCAGGATTTGCGCGCGCCAAACCGCTAGTATCGACGCATGCCAACGCCACCGGAGTTTCCGAGCATGATCACCTCGATATCCGACCTCGAGGCCATCTACGGCCCGCCGAACGATGCGGTGCAACAGAAGGCAATCGATCATCTCGATCAGCACTGTCAGACCTTGATTGCCCACTCGCCGTTTTTGGTGATCGCCGCCAGCGATGCCGATGGCATCGACGTTTCGCCGCGTGGTGGCCCGGTTGGCTTCGTGCGCGTGCTCGACCGCAATCGACTGGTGATCCCCGATGCTGCGGGCAACAAGACGATCGACATTCTCCACCGCATTGTTGGTGGCGGAGATGTCGCAATCCTCTTTGTCATCCCGGGCCGCAGTGAGACGCTGCGGATTCGCGGTCGTGCCTGTGTGACGAGCGACGCCGCCTTACTGGAGGGTCTCGAGACGGGCGGTAAGCCAGCTGCACTCGGTATTGGCGTCACCATCGAATGCGCGTTTCAGCACTGCGCAAAAGCATTTATGCGCTCGGGTCTCTGGAAGCCAGAGCAGTGGCCGAGCACCGACGACCTGCCACGCCCCGCGCAGGTCTGGAGCGACCACATCGCACTGAGTGAGCTCGACGAGGCAGCAGTCGAGGCGTTCGTATCGGACGATTACGAGAACAACCTCTAAGACATCCGCGGCACACGTGTATCGGACCGGTAGCGAGTCCGTCTACGCCACCAAGCGATGGCTATGCTTCGCGAAGTAACGCCGACTTGGGAGTGCCTGTGAGCCCCGTAGAAATCGCCGTCTTCTCGTTTCCGGGAAGCCAATTTAATGGTCAGGTTGCCCCGGCCTTGCGCGAATTGATGGACAACGACACGATCCGCGTGCTCGATCTCGCCTTTGTCACCAAGGGTGAGGACGGCAGCATGGCCTGGTTCGAGATCGAAGACGCCAGCATCCACGCACCCGAGTTCGCCGGCTTCCACGACGATCCCGTCGACCTGCTCAGCGCCGAAGACATTCACCTGCTCGCCGAAGAGGTTGCGCCCGGCTCGTCCGCTGCGATCATCGTCTGGGAGCACACCTGGGCCAAGCGCCTTTCCAACGCCATCGAAGACTCCGGCGGTTTCGTCGTAGCTCGTGAGTACATCCCCGAATCCATCGTCGCGGCTGCCTTTGCCGCGGTCGAAAACGCGTAGGAGGAACAGCACCATGATGGGACGACGACGAGGACCCGGTCTAGTGGGCGCCATGGCGCGCACCGCAGTTGTGGTTGGTACCGCCAACGCGGTCTCGAACAAGCAGCATCAGAAGTACGCGGCGCAGAATGCTGCCAGCGCGGAGCAAGCCGCTCCCGTGCAGGAGGCCGCTCCCGCAGCCGCCCCAGCGGATGACCTCACGGCACAGCTCGAGGCACTGGCCAAGCTGCGCGATCAAGGCATCCTGACCGAAGACGAATTCTCGGCCAAGAAGGCTCAGATTCTCGGCATCTAGCCGGCATCCCCGCTGGGATCAATTTTGCTTTGGGGTCAGGCCCCAAAGCAAAGTTGATCCCGGCGGTCGAGCACTCAGACGGGCGTCTATACTCGCGCCATGACTGATATCGCAAAGGGTTACTGGGTCGTCCACAACACGGTGTTCGACGCCGTGGAGTTTGAGAACTACAAGGCCGCCGCCGGCCCTGCTCTCGCCGCGTACGCACCAAAGGTGCTTGCCATGGGTGGGCAATACGAACAGGCCGAAGGCTCCGGCCGAGATGCCACCGTCGTGATCGAGTTCGAGAGCTACGCCGCTGCGGTTGAGTGTTATCACTCCGAGGCGTACCAGACAGCCGTGGCGCTGCGCAAAGACATTGCAGAATTCGACTTCGTGATTCTCGAAGGCTTTCTGCCCGCGTAACGGCGACACTTCACGGAGGTCGATGCGTACCCTTCCATCCGTGATCGCCGTGCTCTAGAGTCATCGCATAGCGACGGTGGGAGGCCAAACGTGAATGACATCCAAGCTGCTGTGGTCCGTCGAATCGAGGAACTAGCGTCGGAGACAATCGCGCTGACGCGGGCGATGGTGCGGATCGACTCGCGCAACCCCACGCTGCCAGGCGTCGTCTATGACGAGGTGATTGGCGGCGAGACAAACGTCAACGACCTGCTCGAAGAGTCGTATCGGGCGGCACGACTGACGGTCAGCCGCGTGGCCGAGGACGCCCAGCGCTCGAATCTTGTCGGCATTCGCAAGGGCACAGGCGGTGGTCGCTCACTCGCACTCAATGGGCACGTCGATACCGTCTCTCCCGTCGAGCCCGCCGGCTGGGTAACGGGCGACCCGTGGGACCCGCAGATCATCGACGGTCGCCTCTACGGCATTGGCTCGACCGATATGAAGGGCTCTGGGGCCGCGATGTGGACGGTCGCCCAGGCGCTCGAAGACTGCGGTGTCCAACTCGCTGGCGATCTACATCTCCACTCGGTGATCGGTGAGGAGATGATGGAGCACGATCTCGGAACCTCTGCCGTGATCCGCGCAGGCAACCGCACCGATGGCGCGATCGTCACGGAGCCTTCGTCGATTCCGTATCCCCTCAGCGTCAACTCGGTCGCTCCGAGTGCGCTCGTCTTTACGCTCTCGATCGTCGGCAAGGCTACCCACTGCGGCAATCGCCCGCTCGCAACCCGTCCGGGCGGTCCCGGCGCATCGATTGGTGTCAATGCCGTCGAGAAGGTGATCCCGCTCGTGCAGGCCCTCCAACAGCTCGAGGCTGAGTGGAGCGTTGATATGCGCCACCCCGACTTTTCCCACGGGTGGTTTACGATCGGCCCGAACGTGCTCCATGCCGATGCTGGGATGCCATTTCCCGCCTCGCTGGCCGATCGTGCCCGCGTTGAGTACGTCGCGTGGCATAGCCCCACCATTGATCCCGAACTCGTCAAGGCTCAGATTGCGGCCCAGGTTCATCACGCGGCCCAGCTCGATCCGTGGCTACGCGACAACCCACCAGAGCTGACGTGGCACCTCTCTTGGCAGGGCTATGAGCAGCCCTGGTCGGCGCCGATTACCCAGACGATGGTCGCCGCGCACGCCGAGATTTCGGGTACCCGACAGCCAGACCCAACGCCCGACTACCCCTCGAATTTCGGCGCAGCGTGCGATGCGACGTTCTATCAACGCGAGGGCATTCCGGCAGTTGTCTATGGCCCAGGCGAGCTACGAATCGCCCACGGCATGAACGAATTTGTGCTTGTCGATGAACTCACCCTCTCGGCCAAGGCTCTTGCTCTCGCCGTACTTGACTGGTGCGGAACCACCAATGGAGGCTCGTGATGGCTGCTTGGACTCAGACCGGCTCGTCGATCATCTTCTTGCCCTACACCCTTGAGCAGGCACTTCAGGGACTCTCGGAAGCGGGCTTCAAGAACGTCGAGATTGGTGCCGTCAAGGACTTTCTTGAGCACCTCGACCCCGACAATCTTGGCCCGGCCGAGATCGCGAACTGTCAGCGCCTGCTCGATCAGTACGGCCTCAACTGCATCTCGATGAGTGGGCACGCACCACTCCACCTCGAGATTGGGCGTCAGCGCCTGACGAACGTACTGCGGGCTGGCAAGGAACTCGGCATCAGCGTGCTCAATACGTTTACCGGTGACGCCGAAACGCCCGAAGAGATCGCCGCCTTTATTGCGAACGTGCGCGCAATCGCCGAAGAGGCCGAGGAGGCGGGCATCCGACTCTGCATTGAGACAGACTCGAACCTGCTGCCCACCGCCGAGATTGGACGCGAGATCCTCGCTCAGATTGACAACCCGTGGGTCGGCATCAACTACGACCCGGGCAACGTCATCTACTACACCGAGGCAAAGCCTGAAGACGACATCGTCTTGGCTCTCCCCCACCTTGGCCATGTCCATCTAAAGGACAAGCGCGGCGGCAAAGGCATTGCCGACTTCCCGCCCCTTGGTGACGGCGACATCAACATTCCGAGCATCCTGCACACGCTCGATGACGCCGGCTATGCGGGTCCCGTTTCGATGGAGATCGAGTTTACGGACTACAACTGGCCCCCCTTCGAGGAGTGCATCACCGAAGCGCGCCGTTCGAAGGCCTATTGGGACGGACTCGGGATCTAGCGTGGACGGCGTTACCGCGCAGCGAACCTAGATTGGGCGCTGGCGGCAGATCTCATAGGTGTCGAGCCACGGGCGGAGACGCTCGTAGGCTGCGCTCGCTGCGAGTACCGCCGCATCGTCCCCGGACGGCCCAATCAGCTGCATACCAACTGGCAATCCTTCGGACAGCCCGGCCGGAATCGACGCCGACGGGTGATGCGAGAAGTTCGTGATGTACGTCAGGCAGAAGCCAATGCTCGAATCGATTGCGACACCATTGACCTCGGACGGACCCATCGTGTCCCCGCCAGGCTGATTGAGTGGTGGCATTGCCGACAGCGTCGGTGTGACGAGCATGTCGTGGTTGGCGAAGACGCCTTGGATCGCATCGAAGACCTCAGTGCGCATGACGTTGTCACGCTGCAGATCGGCGAGCCCCATGTTGCGGCAGGTCTCGACCCACTCGCGATAGACCGGCGGCAGGTTGTCGCCCTCCATCAGGTCGAGCCCACCCGCCGCAAAGGCATCAAGGCCGGCGATGTTGAGCGGCATGATCATGCGGCACCACAGGCGCGCCAATTCGAGCTGGTCAATCGAGAGGCCAAGCTTAACCTCTTCAACGTGTGCGCCAGCTTCCTCAAAGACCTTGACGGCAGTGGCGACGGTAGAAGCAACGCGGGGATCGATCGGAAACACATCTAGGTCGGGGCTGTACGCAATACGCATGCCTTCGATCGACTGGTTGAGCGCTCCCATGTAGTCGACGGTTTCGCGCGAGCTATAGGGATCGCGCCGATCGAAACCGCCGAGAGCGGTCATCACCAGCGCGGCATCCTCAACTGTGCGGGTAATTGGTCCCTCAACGATTGTCGGTTGCGTGCCCGCGAAGGCATTCGGGCGCATCACGAGCGGCACGCGACCGAACGACGCCTTGTAGCCGTAGGTTCCACACCAGGCGGAGGGGATCCGAATTGAGCCACCACCATCGGTGCCCTCAGCGAACGAAACCAGACCATCAGCCACCGCCGCCGCACTGCCGCCGGACGAGCCTCCTGGGTTACGCGTCGTATCGAAGGGGTTGCACGTGGCTCCAAACAGTGGGTTGTCGGTGACTCCGCGGTAGCCCATCACGGGGCTATTCGTCTTGCCGACGATAATGCCACCAGCGGCTTCGACGCGCTCAGCCCAGACGCAATAGGCGTCGATCACAAGATCCTTGAGCGCGGGGATGCCACCCATCGTGGACTTCCAGCCCGGCTTGAAATCGAACAAGTCCTTCATCAGGGTCGGCACACCGTGCAAAACACCAAGCGGCGCCCCATCGCGTACGGCAGCCTCGGCCACCTTCGCCTCAGCGCGCGCCGTGTCGTAGCCCTTATAGATAACGGCGTTGAGTGACGGATTGCGCTCTTCGATGCGATCGATTGCACACTCCACGAGCTCGACCGGCGTCACCTCGCTGGTCGCGACCAGCCGCGCCAACTCTGCAGTCGTCTGATACGAAAACTCGTTCGCATTCATGCCGAATCCCTTCGATGTGATCTGGCATGGGCCAGATTCAGGCTATGCCGCACCAATCCATGGCGGCCACCGCAAAGGTCTTGCAGGCCGTCACCACTTCGTCGATCATCACGTATTCGTCGTCCGCATGGGCGACGCGAAGATCGCCCGGCCCGTACGAGATTGCGGGCACGCCACCAAGCGTGAGCCACGTGGCATCCTCGACCGCGGCAAAGCCAACGACGTCGGGAGTACCCGCGAAGCGCGAACCGACCGCTGCCTGCTCATGCGCCTGGACCGTGATACCCGTAATCTCCTCGGCATCTGGTGTGTTGGCTGGCCAATTCATCTTCCAGTCAACCACCGGCGGATGCTCTCGCAGCCACGTGTCGAGCTGAGCCGCGCGATGGATGTGGAGATCGATTTCCTTCTTGACGTCCTCGGGATTGTCGTCAGGCGAATACCAGACGCAATAGTCAATCGTCATAAACTCGCTCAGGAAGAACGGCACCATCACTCCATGAGGACCGCCGACGACGACACCAGGATGGATTGTGAAGTGGCCGGGTGGGAAGAGCGGGTGCTGCTTGGTGAGTCCCCACTCGTCTTCGAGCTGACGTAGCGCATTGAAGATCAGCACGCCCTTATCGATCGCATTGACGCCGACGCTCGCACCATCGCCACCGGCACGGAACGAGTTGCCACGCATCGACGAGTGTGACGACTTGCCAGAGACCGTCACCGAGAACCAAAGAAGTCCCGGTGAAATCGGCACCACTGCGAGTGGCGACGGTGGCGAGCTCGGCTCCGAGACAATCGCAGCGTCTGCGGTGTAGCCGCGCTTGATCGTGGCCGTGACTCCGCACTCGTGGTCCATCACTTCCTCACCAACGACAGCCTCAAGGATCAGATCGCCCTTCAGCGAGATGCCGCACTCCTTGAGTGCGCGCGCGGCAAAGGCCTGCGCCATGATCCCGGACTTCATATCCGTCGCACCACGTCCCCAGACGCGATCGTGGTCGATCTTGCCGCTAAACGGATCGCCTCCCGTCCAGTTGGCGGCATCGCCAACCGGTACGACGTCGACGTGACCGTTGTAGATCAGCGAGCGTCCGCCACCAGCGCCCTTGACGACACCGACGGCATTCTCTCGACCGGGCTCGATCGCAAACAGATCGACAGTCGCACCAAGCGCCTCGTAGTGCCGAGCGAAGACCTTGCTGACCTCACCCTCGCCACCGACGACCTCGTCATAGACCTGGCCGGGGTACTTCGGGTTGACGCTGGGAATACGAACGACTTCCGCGAGAGCGTCGATCATTTCGGTCGAGAATGCGTCAATGGTGCTGCTGACCTGTTCGACGAGTTGTCGGTCTGCCATGCCTCTACTCCTACTGTCTCGCGGGGTGACCGTTAGGCCGTTTCTGGGCGCGAACCAGGTGGCATATGCGCCTCTTGCTCTATCGCACCGACCTCTTCGGGGAGACCCGAGGACGGCCCCGATCCACGCTTGCCTGCCCGGCGCCGACGCAAGACTTGATCTGGAATCGAGACCAGGCCGTCAGAAGCAAGGAGCGTCACGAGGAGCAGCAGCAGGCCGATGAAGATATAGCGCGCCTCTGGTGGATCCACATCGACAAATCGTTGATCAATGAATTGCAACAGCATCGTGCCGATCAAGATGCCGCGCGGAGAGTTGACACCACCGATCATGACCATCGCGAACAGGAACAGCACGGTCGAGAAGGAAAAGAAGTTCGGCGAAATCGAGTGGTAGTAAGCGGTATAAAAGCCACCCGCAGCTCCGAGCACTGCCGAACTCACCAAAAAGACTGCCAGTCGCGCACGGACCACATTGACACCCAAGACTTCCGCTACCGGCTCGCTCTCACGGGCTGTCCGTAGCAGGAGCCCGAGCCGACCATAGTTGACCCGCCAGTAGACAACGAGAGCTATCAGTGCGAGCACTGCAGCGCCGATGTAGGCGTACGTCGTACCGGTCAAGGTGCCGGCCAAGTTCTCCGGGATAAAACTATCGGCACCGTAAAGACCCTGTGCCCCACCGAAGTTGCACTTGTCTTGGCTGACGTAGGCGCGGCAGAGCTCGACAAGCCCAATTGTGAGCAGCGCAAAGTAGATACCTCGAAGCCGAATCGCCGGTAGCGAGATGATGAAGCCAACGACGACACCAGCCACGACTGCAATTGGCAGCGCGATATACCAATGCACAACAGGCAGACCGAGCAGGCGCCCGCTGAAGTCCGTGCACGCAAGTGCTGAGTTGCCAGACGGTGTCGATAGATACGCCGCGACGTACGCAGCCAAGCCAGCAACGGCGACCGTGGCAAAACTCTGCAGACCAGCAGTACCGATCACGAGCCCCCACATGGTGTTCCAGGTGAGATACACAAGGAACGCAACCATGACACTCAGAAAGAATGGTGTCCCGGCGACCAGCGGGATCATGACTGCAATCACTGCAACCATCACCCAGAAGATCCACGACGACCGATCGGCTGCGACAAACCCCTCGCCCGACCGCTGGCCCTTCCGCCACGAGATGCTCCACGAGAGCAAGAGCAAGAATATCGTCATCGAACCGAGCAACCAGAGTGTGCCGAATTGGAACGGCACAGCCAGCGCGACGAGGAAGGCGACGAGTAAGACCGCCCAATGAATCATGTCGTTGCGAGATTTAGGCACGGGTGCTCTCCAAGACGCCGGCGATACCTCGCGGCCGAATAATCAGGACAACTGAAATCAGCAAGAAGAGCGTGATCAGGACCCACGCACCACCAAAGTACTGCAGCGTAATTGCCTCACAGAGCGCAACCATGAATGCCGCGATGACGGCACCTCGGAGGGAGCCAAGCCCGCCGAGTAGCGCCACGATGAGGCCCTTGACGAGGGCGCCATAACCAGCGTTTGGCTCGACAAAATTGATCTGCCCAAGCAGCACTGCCGCCAGGCCAATAAACGCGCCAGAGACACCAAGAATTGCGAAGGCAGTTGCCCGGCGGTTGATGCCGACAAGTGCTGCTCCCTCAATGCTCTGCGTTAACGCTCGAACACCAAGTCCGATGCGCGATGCGCCAATGTAGGCCAGCACGATCGTCACAACCACGGTTGTCGCGATGACAGTACCCGTGACGTTTGGCTGCACCAGTGCTTCGCCGAGGCGAAAACTCGGCAGCCAGTCAAAGAGCGGCGGGAACTGCTGGAATTGCGGTCCAAACTTCCACTGGTACACATTCGCGCCGATGAAGCTCAGAGCCAGGGTGGCGGTGAGCGTACGGACTTCCCAGTTGCTGCGCCCGTCGAGTGGGAGGAAAACCGTGAGGCAGACGATTCCACCAAGCAGCGCGCCGGTGATGATGCCTCCCAAGAGCACCACCACGACGTTCGAGGTGATGTTGGTCGAAACGAGCCAGGCGCCATACCCTGCGCCGGCGTACATCGCACCCGTCGACAGGTTGAGGAACCCTAGACCAGCCCAGGTCAACGAAATTCCGAGGGCAACGAGCGCGTAAATCGCTGTCAGGTTGAGCGTCGTGACAATGGTGCCGGTCATTAGTGGCCTCCGTCCTCGCCGGTGTCCGGCATCAATTCTCCGCCGTGCATACGCAGCGCACGGTCAATCCGGCCATCGATCAACGCACGATTCTGCTCGGCGATCAAGAGTGCACCGCCCTGCAGGTCGAGCGTAAACAACGTGTCACAGATGCCCTTAGCAATACCGGGGCCAAGCCCCAGCGAAGGCTCATCAACGAGATAGAGACGCGCCTCGCTCATCAGCCCCCGGCCGATGGAGCACATCCGGCGCTCGCCGCCCGAGAGCGTGCCCACGACCTGCGAGAGACGCTCGCCAAGGCGGGGGAAAATCTCGCACACGTAGTCGCGACGTTCCTTGCGAAACTTCCACGAGTTGCCTGGGTAGGCGCCCGAGTCGAGGTTGTCCTTGACGGTCAAGCCGGGAAAGAGTGCGTCGCCTTGTGGCATCAGCACAACGCCACGACGCGCCAGCTCATGTGTGCTCGCGCCCATGATCGAATCGCCGTTAAGCGTGATCTCACCACTTCGCCAATCAACGAGATTGACGATGGAGCGGAGCATCGTGGTCTTACCGTGGCCGTTGAGGCCGAGAATGCCAACGCGTTCTCCCTCCCCGACGGAAAGATTGATGCCGTGTAAGACGCGGAGCGGCCCGTAGCCCGCCTCGAGTCCAGTGATTTCGAGAACCGAACTCATGCGCTGGCTCCTGCTGGCGCTTCAAAGTACGCCGCTCGGACTAGTGGGTCGTTGAATACTTCGGCGGGCGTACCGAGAGCGATCTGCTCACCGGCGTCGAGCACGAGAACGCGCTGCGCAAGGGCCTCGAGGATCTCCAAACGATGCTCAACGACACAGACCGCCATCCCCGTCTCGGCGACGAGGCGGCGGATCACTTCCTCGATTTCGCTGATCTCATCGGACAGGAGTCCCGAGCAGGGCTCGTCCAAAAGCAGGACTTTTGGTTGTCGCAACAACACGCAGCACAACAGCAACTTGCGTCGGTCCAGCGTGTCGAGCGCGCCAGCCAACTTGCTATCAGGTGCGGAAAAATTGGTGAGTTCGCGCAACGCCGCCTCGTCGCTCTTGACAAGGCGCGGCGCGAAGGCAACTCGAGCAACCTCGAGCGTTTCTTGAACGGTCAATGAGGTCGGTACGAGTGGCGCTTGGAACGTACGGGCGAGTCCTCGTCTGGCTCGCTTGTAGGCCCCTTGGCGTGTGACGTCAACGCCATCGAGCGTGACCGTTCCCGAATCGGGCTTGACACGCCCCGTCAGCACGTCAAATAACGTGGTCTTGCCAGCACCATTTGGGCCGGCGACGCCGAGAATATCGCCACCCTCGACGGAGAGAGATACTCCGCCGAGGGCAACGAATGCCCCGTAGGTCTTTCGGATGTCTTGTCCAGAAAGCATGTGGGGCTCTATTCCGTCTAGCTCTTCTGCCAAGGAGCGAGCTGGAACTCGCCGTTGGTGAACGGTGCTGGCTGAATGATCGTGCCGTTTGCGCCATTCTGGATCTGGAAGAACAGGTGAGCCTGCGAGAGGCTCATATCTGCCTGCTCGGCCGGGTACGAAAGGCCGTGGTTCTCAGGCAAGGAGTAGCCGCCGTTGACGCCACGCCAGATCATCTTGCGGAGCGAGTCTTGCGTGGCCTTGAAATCAGAACCACCCTGCATCGCCCAGGCGTTGGCCAGCATGTAGACCTCGTCGTAGTTCGAACCGGAGTTCGAGTAACCACACGGCTTGCTGAACTTGGCCTGGTAGCGCTCACCGAACGACTTGCCGATTGCGTCGCCGTAGACGCCGGTCACGGTCGCCCAAACGGCGCCGTTTGCGGATTCGCCGGCCAACTCGAGGTACTCCGGCACGGACGCGCCGTACTGCACGTAGAGCAGCGAGTCGGTCGGATCGGCAGCAAAGCCCTTCGTAAAGGTCGCGAGCTCAGATGGCAGGTAGTGCGTGTTCATCACCACTGCGGCATCGGCAGCCTTGACCTTCGCGAGGATCGGGCCCCAGTCGGTCATGGCGCCGGCACCCATTGGCTCGACACCTGCGATCTCCCAACCGTCCTTCGGTGCCTGCTCTTGCGTCACCTTCGAGATGACCTGGGAGTACGGGACGTTGCCCTCGACGATGAAGATCTTCTTGTTGCGAGGCTTCCACGACCCGGCCGAAACGAGATTATTCAGGAAGGCCGGGAAACCCTTGCCGTACCACGTCTCCGGAGGATCGACCTGGAAGATGCAGCTGTACTTCGGATCCGAACTGATCTTGTCGCACTGTGCCTGCGACGTCGATGCGTTGAGGAACGGTGCGCCGTAACTGGCGGCAGCGTCCATGGCGGCATCCCATGCCAGCAGATATCCGTTGATCACCGCGTCGACCTTCTGGTCGGCGAGCTTCTGGTAGTTCTGCTGGATCTTCTCGGGCGAGACAATGTCGGTGTCGAGTGCAACCAGCTTGAGCTTGCGCCCAGCAACACCTCCGGCAGCATTGATCTCGTCAACGGCCAGCTGGGCACCGTTGTTCATCTGCTCACCGTCGGCCGCGTTCGGTCCGGTCAGTGGGTAGAGTCCGCCGATCACGTAGTCGGCTGTCGAGCCACCGCCACCAGTGGAGGCCGCTGCGTCGCCGCCGCCACCGCTACCGCTGTCGCTTGCTCCACAGGCAGCGAGTACGCCGCCGACCATCAACGTGGCACCGGCAACGGCACCACCCTTCAGAAATGTCTGGCGCTTAATCGACCGCTGGACGTTTTCGCCAGCGGGCGTTGCGCCCTCTTCTCCTTCGATCATGGATCTTCCCTCCAAGGTTGTGCTTCCAACTGGAAGCGGGGTACTAACGCGTCGGTACGTTCTCCACAAGCGCAGCCGACTGGTCGATCAGAGCCGCCTGATGCGGCTGCAGATCCTGTCCACCGATCCCTGCAAAGATCGGCAGGTACGGATCTTCGACCGGCGTGCGATGCCCGGTCAGTTCTTCGAGTACGGCTAGTCCGCAGAACGGCACGTATGCCGCGGAGTAGCCGCCCTCATGCGTAAAGACGAGGTGCGACTTGTTGGCCGCGGCGGTGTCCATAAACACCCGCGTCAACTGGCGGTACCCGTCAGAGTGCATCTGCTGTCGAGCCAACGGATCAAGCGCGCTGGCGTCGAGGCCCGAGGCCACAAGAATCAGGTCGGGCTGGAAGCGATTCAGTGCTGGGACAACGACGCGCTCGAACGCGCTGATGTACGCACCCACACCCGATCCAGCTGGCAGGGGCACATTGATGTTGGCACCAACGCCCGCCCCTTCGCCGACCTCGTCGACCATGCCAGAGTCCGGTGGGAAGTAACGATCTTGATGCAGCGAGATCGTCAGAACCGATGGGTCGTCGTAAAACGCCCACTGCGTCCCGTTGCCATGGTGCACGTCCCAGTCGACGACGGCAACGCGCTCGAGCCCGAGCGCCTGACGCGCATGCATCGCACCGAGAGCAGCGTTCGAGAACATGCAGAAGCCCCGACCAAGATCTTTCTGCGCGTGATGGCCAGGGGGCCGTACGAGTGCGTAGGCCGTATCGAGCTCGCCACTGACGACCTTCTCGATCGCGATTAGCGTGCCACCGACAGCCAACAGGGCAATCTCAAAACCGCCACCGGAAAACGGCGTGATCTCGCCGGCGTCACCACCACCGGTGTCGCTCAGCTCCTTCATGCGAGCGACGTATTCCTTGGTGTGGTAGCGCTCAACCTCTTCGACCGTCGCCATCCGAGGCTTAACGGGAACGAGGTGATCGGCCATGCCGCTGACGTCGATCAGGTTCTTAAAGCGGCGCTTGGTCGAGGGGTTTTCGGCGTGCTCTCCCGGCTCAAGCCACCCACCGGCTGGCATGAAGGCGGCACCAGAACGGGTGTCCCACCACATGTAACGCTCGTCCCAAACAAGTCCGGTTTTCATAGGTTTTCCCTCTCTCGTCTCCGCTCGGCGCTACTGTAACTCTCGGCCCGAGGAAATAGCAAGTGGCAATTTCTCCACTGTTTAGATTTGCTCGGTCTGCCCTGTTTGTAGCGACCGGTTTGCGGCGAGTGCCACTCGCAAAGCGAGCAAGGCGTCCTCGCCCGTCGCTCGCTGAGGGGTCGCGTCGGAGGCAATGCAGTCGATCAGGTAGCCGACCTCACGGCCCCACGGATCGGACCCCGCAGCATCGATCGTGCGCGCCGAACCACTCGTCGGATAGACGGTGAGTGCATTCGCCGCGTGGTCGACGCCCCCGATATTTCCCCCGTCTTCGCTCGGCGCAGCCGAGAACGGATACTCGATCACCCCCTCCGTTCCGAGCACACGCATGCCGCTCGTGAAGGGGTAGCTGGCGGGTAAGAGCAACCCACCCTCGGCCGTCGCGATACCCCCCTCACACGTGATTGTCGCGACCATGTGTTGCGGTGCGTCGTAGGGACCGACAGTGACGGCACGGGCGTGCACCGAACGTGGCCGGCCGAGCAAGAGGTTGATCTGGTCGATGTCGTGGATCAGAAAGTCCACGGCCACACCACCCGATATGTCGGGATTAGACATCCACTCGTTCCAGTCGGGCGGCGCCGAGAGTCGCAGGGTGCTGACGACCTGCGGCGTGCCGATCGTGCCGGCCGCGACCTGACGCACGAGCTCCTCGTACTCAGCCCAAAAGCGCAGTACGAATCCGAGCAACAGTTTGCGACCGCTCGCATCGCGTGCCCCGATGATCGCCTCGGCGTCTTCGATCGTCAACGCAATCGGCTTCTCGAGCAAGACGTCGCAGCCGGCCGCGAACGCGGCCTCCGCCATCGGTCGATGCAGTGGCGTCGGCAGGCAAATGTCGACAACCTGAATATCGTCACGTGCCAACGTTGCCAGCAGATCGTCCGAGACCTCCGCCCCACAGGTCTCCGCGACCTTGGCCGCCCCCTCGAGCGTCCGCGAGGCAACCACGCGAACCTCTGCGCGGTCCGCATGTTCCGCCCAGGCGGCGGCATGCGTCCGGGCCATAAAGCCCGAGCCGAGGATCGCGACGCCGATCATCCCAACCCCAGCGTGTTGAGATGTTCGCGCGAGCGCGTCATGGCAGCAGTCACCTCCGCCAGCGGCGGCCACGGCTCGCCTTGAAACTCGATCTCAACGGATAACGGCCCTGTGTAGCCACCCGCTTCGAGCACACCAAGGATGGCGGCGAAGTCGACATGCCCATCACCGGGACCAGGAAAGTCCCAAACTCCAGGCCCGCCGCGCTTGTCCTTCAGGTGCACGTTGCTGAGATACGGGAGCATCGTTGCGATGTCGTCGGCCGCTGCGGTGTCACCGTAGAACTCGCAGTTCGCCGTGTCGTAGGCAACCAGCACACGAGGGTGGCCGATCCGCTCGAGCAGCGGCAGCGTCTTCGTACCGGTGGCCATGATGTCGCCGTGAATCTCGAGCGCGACATCGACGCCAGCGTCGTCGGCTGCTTCCGCGAGGCGCGTGATGCCCTCGAGAAAGGCCGACTCGTTCTCGTCCTGGCTCGAGTGCCCACCGATTGCCGTGTTCATGACGGGGACGCCGTAGTCGGCGCACCAGCGGACGGCCTTGATGCCAAGCTCCACACCCTCGGGTGTCGTCAGATCCGAGTGCGCACTGAGCACCGTCAGGTCGAGACCGTAGTCCGCGAGACGAGCGCGCAGTTCGGCCTGGGGAGCATCGAGGTCGACATGCTCAGTCCAGCCGAGGACGGCGGTCAACTCAACGGCGTCGTAGCCGGCTTCGACGATGCCTGTCAGCGCCTGATCGAAGTCGTACGTGTGGTACGAGTTTGTGTGTCCTGCCAGTCGGTTGTTCATCAGAACCATCCCTCCTCATTGGGATTTGCGTATTCCATGTACTCGACGAGTGCTCCGCCGACGCGAACGAAGGCAACGCGGGCGAAACCGTCGCCCACCACGAACGGTTCGAGCAATACCTCGTCGTCACCAATCGCGGCCTCAAGGTCTGTCACGCGGTACGCCACGTGCGGGTCGGTGCGGAGTGGTCCGGTGACGGGCGTGTCGGGCTCGAAGCGCAAAAATTCGACGTGGTGCGAATGGGCGCGGGGATTCGTGACCCACACGCGCGTCGCCTCAACCCATGTCTCGCCGGGCTGGTGTTCCTCGGTGACGACTCCAATGTGATCGAACTGGCCTCGCTCGAATCCACTCATCGCTTCTCCTTCTTCGCGCCTTCGTGGACGCAATCCAAGCACGGCGAGTAGGCGCAGGTCAACTTTGCTTTGGGGTCAGGCCCCTATGCAAAGTTGCTCAACTTTGCATAGGGGCCTGACCCCAAAGCAAAGTTGAAGGCGGCGGAACGAGAGAACGACTAGAGAATGCGGTGGTCGTCGAACACGCTACGCAACGTCTGGCCGGCGGCGAGTGCTGCACGCACCGTGTCTTCGCCCTGCAGCTTCTCGGCAGCAAGCCGGACGACCTCGTCGATCGCCTGCTGAGGGATGGCGACGACGCCATCGCGATCGCCGACGATCAGGTCGCCGGGGGAAATCTCGACACCCGCACAGGTGATCGGCACATTGTGCGCTGCGATCGAGACACGCCCCTGCGAATCGCGCGGTGATGCGCCGAAACAGAAAGTGGCAAAGCCCATGGCCGCAAGTTGCTGCGTGTCGCGCACAGGGGCATCGCTGACCACACCGACCGCACCGCGGGCCGTGGCACTGGTAGCGAGCAACTCGCCCCAGATCGCGGCCTCACGACAGGTACTGATGACAACGACGGTACCCAGACCAATCGCATCAACGGCGGCAATCTCGCCTTCGTAGGGATCGCTCGCATCGCCGGGCTGGTCGCTCGCGAGCAACGTATGAGCAGGTCCGATCACGCGCATGCCCGGCTCGAGCGCAACGACGCGTGCGTCGAGAACCTGGTCGCAGAAGCCCAGCCGATCAAGACAGTCCGAGGCCAACGCGGCGCTGATGGCGGCAAACGTTTTGTTGACGGCTTGCGTCACAGGACTATCGTATCGCCATGACTGCGCATCGTCTCGCTCTGCTCGCCGCACCCGAAGTTCGGGCCCTCGCCGCCGCCGGCACGCCGGCGCTGTGGGCGATCGGCTCGACCGAGCAGCACGGCACACACCTCGTGACTGGCTTCGATCTCGCCTCGGCGCAGGCCGTCTGCGATCGAGCCGCCGAGCGCTGCCCGCGCGATGTCGCACTACTGCCTGGCCTGCCGTTTGGCTCGTCTGACCACTGGCTCCCGCTCGGCGCAACGTGGTCGCTCTCGCCCACCACGCTGGTCTCACTCGTCGGCGATGTAGCACGCTCAGCTGCTGCCGCGGGCTTTCGGCGATTGACAATCGTCAATGGCCATGCCGGCAATATTGGCCCAGCGGTGACGGCTGTTGGTGGCCTCGTCGCCGACACCACGGTCGTCGAGTTTCTCTCCTATTGGACCCTCGTCGATCCCGAGCGGATCAAGGCGTTGTCACCGAGCGACGGCGGCGGGGTTGGCCATGCCGGCGAGGTCGAGACGTCAATCGCGCTGTACCTCGGTGGGCTCGCCGTCGACGAACGCCTTCCGGCACCGGCCGGCAAGGAGGTATCTGAAGGACCGGGCTCGAGCGACCCGATTATCCGTGCGCCCCGCCCGTTGACCGAAGCGCCCAGCGGCGTCTACGGTAATCCAACCACCGCCACGCGCGAGCTCGGCGAGCTGATGATCGAGACGGCGGCCGATCGCCTCGCCGCCCATCTGACTGACGCATGATCGGGCTCGTCGTCAACCCTGTCGCGGGACTCGGCGGTAGCGTGGGATTGAAGGGCACCGACGGACTCGTCGAGCAGGCGCGGGCCTTAGGCGCCATCCCCCACGCGCATGAACGTGCTGCGCTCGCACTCCGCCAACTACCGCCCGACCTGCCGATCGCCTGCGCGGGTGGCGACATGGGCGAGACCAGCATGCTCCTCGCAGGGCGCGAGCCAACACTGGTTGTCGGAGCAGCGATCGACGGTACACAGTCGACGGCAGCCGATACCTGTTCCGCCGTCGCTGCGCTTGCTGCGGCAGGCGTCGAACTAATTCTCTTCGCCGGTGGCGACGGCACCGCCCGCGATGTCTGCAGCACGGTTGGCGACACGGTCGTCGCTCTCGGCATCCCCGCGGGCGTCAAGATCCAGAGCGCAACGTTCGCTCAGTCACCGCGCGCCGCGGGCGAGTTGGCGGCCGCGTGGTACGTGGGTCGCCGCCGCGAGCGCGTGGCAGAGGTAGTCGATCTCGATGACAGTGGCACCGCCCACGGTCGGATTGGCCCGCGTCTCTATGGCACGCTTCGCGTTCCACTCGGCCCGGGCCTCGTCGCCGGGACCAAGTCGCCCAGCAACGATGAGGATCAGGCGACCGTGAGCGGCATCGCGGATCGTGTTGCCGAACGTACTCGGGGCACGACGCTTCTACTCGGCTGTGGCACAACCCTCGCGGCTGTCGGTGCAGCCCTCGGTCTCCAGACCTCGCTGCTCGGTGTGGACCTCGTTCGTGATGGCGAGGTCGTCGTCCATGATGGGTCCGAGGCAGAATTGCTGGCCGCACTCACCGATGACGGTGCGGACATCGTGGTGACACCGATCGGCGGCCAGGGGTTTGTTCTTGGCCGCGGCAATCAGCAGCTCTCCCCTGCCGTTTTACGACGGGCTGGGATCGGGAGATTGACCGTGGTCGCTACACCTGCCAAACTCGCCGCATTGGGAGGTCGACCGTTGTTGGTCGATACCGGAGACGAAGAGACGGATAGCGAGATCCGGGGCTGGCACAAGCTGGTCACGGGCTATGACGAAGAGACCATTTACCGAGTGGAGTGACCGCGATGCCCCATCCATACATCCCGAACTCGGCCCCCGAGGTGCGCGCAGAGATGCTGCGGATCATCGGTGCCAAGTCGATTGACGACCTCTACACAACGGTGCCGAAGGAGCTGCGCTACAACCAGCGCCTGCCGCTCGAGGAGGGCATCCCCGAAGAGGGGCGACTGCGCCGCCACGTCACCGGCATCCTCAACAAGAACACGCCTGCGACCGAGATGCTCAGCTTTCTTGGCGCCGGCTGCTACCAGCATGAGGTCCCCGCGGTCTGTGACGAAATCAATCGGCGTGGCGAGTTTGTCACCTCGTATGCCGGCGATACCTACGGCGACCACGGTCGTCTGCAGGCGCTCTGGGAGTTCCAGGATTTGATGGCCGAGCTCGTCGAACTCGACGTGGTCACGACACCGAACTACGACTGGTCGACCGCCGCCGCAATGGCGTTGCGCAGCAGCGTGATGCTGACGGGACGCAAGCGCGTCCTCGTGCCGGCAGCTCTCTTGCTCGATCGCCGACTCGTCTTTGCCGACTATCTCAGCCACGACGTTCAGGTCGATGAGATCCCGTTCAACGAGGAGACCGGGCTGCTCGATCTCGACGCGCTGCGGGCTGCGCTTGCCGACGATGTCGCGGCGGTCTACATCGAGTACCCGAATGCACTTGGTGTTGTCGATTATCAGGCTCCAGAGGTCGTCGAGCTTGCGCACGAACACGGTGCACTCGCCGTCGTTGGTGCCGACCCGACGGGCCTCGGCCTGCTCGCCGCACCTGGCTCGTTTGGTGCCGACTTCGCGGTCGGCGATGTCCAGCCACTCGGCATGCACATGAGCTACGGCGGTGGCCTATCTGGCTACCTCGCGTTCCACAACGATCCCGCCGTGATCGAGAGTTGCCCCGCCTTCATCTTTGCGAAGACGGAGACGCTCGAGCCTGGCCAGAACGGCTTCGGCTACCTCAACTTCGATCGCACGCACTACGTCAAGCGCGGTGAGGGGTCGCAGAATGGTGGCACCACCACGGCACTGTGGGCAATCACGGCCGCGGCCTACCTCGGCCTGCTTGG
>JBAXOM010000019.1:0-23824 GCA_037133215.1 Thermoleophilia bacterium
TTGTCGCGGCTTCGATCGTTGCCGCCACCGCTTACGTCACACGACCCTCAACATCCGCGGTCGATGATCAACTTGTGGCGTCGGCAAATCAACGCACCACGGTGACTGTTGGCGCGTCAGCCGCAGACCCGGGTCTTCTGCTCGAACAGTGGACGCCGCGACCGGTACCGAGGCACCGCGTGAGCAATGCGGTTCGTGTCTCGACATCTCAGCCCCCCGTAATTCCCCTCGTGCAAGTTGGGAAGCCAGTTGTGCAGGCAGCAGCCCCGAGCTCCACAGGCACGCAACCAAAGCCCCAGGTCGAGGCCGCAACCAACCATGACGGTGGCGAAGACATAACGTCGAACAGCAATGGCGAAGGCCAAGGATCGGATGACTAACGTGCATAGCTCGACCTTGATGAAGTTCACCACCGGAACGCTTGCCGTCCTCCTGACGGGCTCCGTCGCGTATGGCGTCCACCAGACAGATGCATCGCAACAGGCGGAAAAGCAGACCACAAACTGGCGTACGGAGGCCGCGGGCTGGCAAACGGTTGCCCAGCAATCAGCGGCTCACGACAATCTTGTCAGCGCCCAGAACACACAGCTCGTTCACAAGTACAACCAACTCGTGGTGAGCACCAAGACGCACGAGCGCGTTCTGCTTCAGGCCGTTGCCCAGGCAAAGGCGGCCTCCGGTGCGCGAGCCGCTGCTCAAGCTGCCGCCCAAGCGTCGGCCGCCGCCCAGTCGTCGAGCGTCCAGGCTGCTGCTTCGGCTCAGGTCGCGGCCGTCGCCGCACAACCTGCCCCAGTGGCCGCGCAGCCCGCGCCGACTCAGGTTCCCCAGAGCAGCGCCAGCTAACAGCAGCACACACTGCGCGCCGCTACCACGGGGCGTCCGGTACGGTTTGGCAAACGCGGGCGTGGCGAAATGGCAGACGCGCCAGGTTTAGGTCCTGGTGGGGGAAACCCCGTGGAGGTTCAAGTCCTCTCGCCCGCATAGCGTTCGGTCGTGATTTCGATCGGGTCGAACGCTCGCGCTGATCCTTTAGGATGCCCGTCCCCGCACAGGGCTGATTCGTCGGAGAAAAACACGCATGGAAACTGCCGTAGAGCACCTCGAAGAGAACAAGGTCAAGATCAGCGTTGAGATCGACGCACATGACGTCGATCACGCGTTCGAACACGCCCTTGCGGACATGGCCAAGGATGTTCGCGTTCCTGGCTTCCGCCCCGGCAAGACGCCGATCGCCGTCGTGCGACAGCGTGTGGGCGAGGAGGCACTTGCGGAAGAGGCCTTGCGGTCGCACATCAACGGTTGGTGGACACGTGCGTGCAGCGCCGCCGCCGTCGATGCGATTGATCAGCCAGAGATCAACTGGCCCAAGATGCCCGTCCCGGGTGAGACCTTCAATTTCACGGGCATCGTTACGGTGCCACCGAAGGCCGAGCTGCCCGCGAAGCTTGAACTGCAGGCGGTTCGTCCCGCGGTCGAGGCGACAGACGACGTCATCGATGCCGAGATCGAGCGCATCCGCACGGCCGGCGCAACCTTTCAGCCGATCGATGCTGCGGTAGAGGCTGGTCACCAAGTGCTGGTCGACATGAGCGGCGCTGTCGATGGCAACCTGATCAAGGACGCGCAGGCGACGGACCTTCTGGTCGAGGCCGGTGCCGGACGTCTTCTTGACGAGCTCGATTACGCGATCATCGGTATGCGCACGGGCGAGTCGCGCGAGGTCACGATGACACTTCCCGCCGAGCAGAAGCCGAAGAAGCTTGCCGGTCGCGAAGCGGTCTTTACGATCACGGCGAAAGAGATTCGCGCTCGCGTGATGCCCGACTTGGATGACGCCTTCGCTAAGGAGATGGCGGGCTTCGATACCCTCGCCGAATTACGTGCCGACATCAAGACTGCCCGCGAAGAGACTGCGCTGCGCGAGGCCGACGGACAGTTCCGCCGCAACGTGCTTCAGGACCTTGGAGCGCAGGCCATCGTCGAAATTCCCCCAGCGATGGTTGGACGACGGATCGACGACCGGCTTCAGACCATGGCGCGTTCGCTTGGACAACAGGGTATTCAGCTCGAGCAGTACATGCAGATGATGGGTCGCGACCTCAACAGCCTTGCCATGGAACTGATGCCGGAGGCGGAGCGCGAGGTACGCGAGGAACTCGCTCTCGACGCCTACGCCGACCAGCAGAAGGTCGTGATCGACGACGACAAGCTTCGCGCCTTCATCACTGAGCAGGCCAACGAAGAGAACGAAGCCGAGGACGTGGTCGACCGGATCATGAACGACGCCGCCATGCGGGAGGATGTCCGCAGGGACCTCCAACTCCGTGACGCGTTGGATCATGCGGTCGCCGCAGCCAAGGAGATTACGCCGGAGCAGGCTGAGGCGCGAGCGAACGCTCGTGAGCCGAAGGTAGCCGAGCCGGCGAAAGCGGAGGAGGGGACGTCTGACGACGAATCCACATCCTCCGAGCAGGAAAACTAGACACCCGTACCGAAAGGTCACATCGTGAGCCCACTGGTCCCCATGGTCGTCGAACAGACGTCGCGCGGCGAACGCGCCTTCGACATCTATTCGCGCCTCCTCAGCGAGCGCATCATCTTCCTCGGTACGCCGGTTGATGATCAGATCGCAAACTTGATTGTTGCGCAGTTGATCCATCTCGAGTCCGAGGATCCGGACAAGGACATCTCGTTGTACATCAACTCGCCGGGCGGATCCGTCTACGCCGGCATGGCGATCTACGACACCATGCAATTCATCAAGCCCGACGTGCAGACGATCTGTGTCGGCATCGCGATGTCGATGGGTGCGTTCATCCTGGCTGGCGGTGCGAAGGGCAAGCGCATGTCGCTGCCGAACAGCAAGATCCTGATCCATCAGGTCTCCGCTGGATTCCAAGGCCAGGCTACGGACATCGAGATTCACGCACGCGAGATCATCGACATGCGTCAGAACCTTGATCGCCTGCTTTCGCTTCACACCGGGCAGCCAGTCGAGAAGGTCAAGCAGGATACCGAGCGCGACAACTTTATGAGCCCGCTTGAGGCGAAGAGTTACGGCATCATCGACCAGGTGATCGAGCACCGCTAGTGAGCCGGGCGTCCGACACCGGCGAGCAGCTCCTGTGCTCGTTCTGCGGTAAAACGCAGCGACAAGTACGGAAGCTGATCGCCGGGCCGGGCGTCTACATCTGCGATGAATGCATCGATCTCTGCACGGAGATCATCGAAGAGGAGCTAAAGGCTCCCACGTCGCTCGAAGGTCGTTCCCTTCCTGCACCCCAGGAAATCTACGGTGTACTCAACGATTACGTGATTGGGCAGGAAGAGTCCAAGCGCATGCTGGCTGTGGCGGTCTATAACCACTACAAGCGCGTGCGCATGGTCAACGAGTCCGACGAGGATGTTGAACTCGGCAAGTCGAACATCCTGATGCTTGGCCCGACGGGTTGCGGTAAGACGCTGCTGGCGCAGACGCTGGCCCGCATCCTGGACGTCCCTTTTGCAATCGCCGACGCCACGGCCCTTACCGAGGCTGGCTACGTGGGTGAGGATGTCGAGAACATCCTCCTCAAACTGATCCAGGCCGCAGACTTCGATATCAAGAAGGCCGAGACGGGGATCATCTACATCGACGAGGTCGATAAGGTCGCTCGTAAGTCGGAGAACCCGTCGATCACGCGCGATGTCTCGGGCGAGGGCGTACAGCAGGCTCTGCTGAAAATTCTTGAAGGCACCGTCGCATCGGTTCCGCCACAGGGTGGCCGTAAGCATCCGCATCAAGAGTTCCTCTCGATCGACACGACCAACATCCTGTTTATCTGCGGTGGGGCATTCGCCGGCCTCGATCGCATTGTGGAGCGTCGCGTCGGCAAGAACAGCATCGGCTTTGGCTCGGAAGATCTTGAGCATCGTCGAATTGAGCCCTCCGAGATGCTTCAGGAAGTGCGACCCGAGGATCTGGTGCAGTTTGGTCTGATCCCCGAGTTCGTCGGACGTATGCCGATCATCACGGCCGTTCACCAGCTGGGGCGTGAGGATCTCGTTCAGATTCTGGTTGAGCCGAAGAATGCGCTGACCAAGCAGTACCAGCGCTTCTTCCAGTACGACAACGCCGAACTCGTGTTCCACGAGGACGCGCTCTGGGCGATTGCCGACAAGGCCCTGGAGCGCGAAACCGGAGCCCGCGGTTTGCGTTCGATCATCGAAAATGCACTGACCGACGTGATGTTTGAGCTGCCTTCTCGCTCGGACATTGCCCGCTGCATCGTTACCCGCGACACGATCGACCGCGGCATTCGGCCCACGCTCGTCACGACCGGCGGACACGCGTCGATTGACGAGCCTGCCGAAGAGTCCGCCTAGCCCATCGTGGCCGGACCCGTCCGGATCAACCGGTACCTAGCCGCAGCCGGTCTTGGCACGCGTCGTGAGGTAGAAGGTCTGTTGCGCACCGGGCGGGTGAAACTCAACGCTTCGGTCTGCGCCGATCCCTCGACGCGCGTGAGCCTCGGCGACGTAGTCCTCCTCGACGGTACAGCGCTCCCCGCTGGGCCGACGGGTGTCGTTTTTCATCGTGCCGTGGGCATGGACCTATCAATCGTGCATCCGGGCACTCTGCATCCAGTCCTCCCGCTCAGCGGTGACGGCAACGGCGTGGAGTTGCTGCTGGCGGACGAGCGACTGGCTCAACGTCTCGCTGACCCGAAGTTCCCGCTCGCGGCTCAGATGGGGCCGGCAGGGCGACGACTACGACTTGGCGGCATCGGTCTAGACGAGCTTGATCCGGGCGAGTGGCGGCCGATCTCTCCCCGCGAAATGCAACGTTTGCGTCGTGGCGCACGGCTCCCGCCCAGCTCGGGGTAGCCTGTGTCCATGAGTACCGGCTTTATCGGCATTATTAGTCTCGACGTGCGCCTCCCTGGGAGCGCGACACTGAAGGACCGCCGAAGTGCACTCGCGAAAATCCGCCACGGGCTGCAAGAGCGGTACGGCGCAGCCGTGGCCGAGGTCGGCAGCCTTGATACGCCTTCGCACGCTCAATTGACCGCCGCGCTCGTGCAGCAGACAGCACAGGCCTGTGATCAGCGTGTTGCGGAGCTTGAGCGCTGGCTCGAGGAGCGCGATGTCGACGTGACGGTCACCCAAATTCGTACGATCACGCCGGAGGACTTGGCATGAAGCGAGGCGGTAAAGAGCGCGGACGTCGTATCGATGGCCTGCTGCGTGAGGTCATCAGCGAGAAGATCGCGCGTCTCAGCGACCCACGCCTGCGGGGCGTCACCGTTGTCGAAGTACGCGCGTCGAAAGACACTGCCGTGGCCGACGTCTTCGTCCAGCTGCATGGGGCAGAGAAGGTCAAGGTCAAAGCCATGGAGGGGCTAGAGGCCGCGCGTCCTGTTCTGCAGGGCGCCATCAATGCCGAGCTCTCGCTGCGCAACACTCCCGTCCTGCGCTTCATCAACGACCAATCGATCGACCGCGCCAATCGCATCGACAAGTTGCTGCAGGAACACGCTCCGAGCGACCTGTCGAGCGACGCATGACCACTGTGGTTGATTTGTCTCCCGCCGTCACTCTGCTGCGGGAGCATCCCCGCGTGCTGGTTGCGTGTCACGAGTCCCCGGACGGCGACGCGCTTGGGTCGCTGATCGGCATGGGTATGTCGCTCCGCGACGCCGGCTGGGATGTTGTCCTTTGGGCTCCCGGCGACGCACCCTTGCCCGCCGACTATCTCTGGCTCGGGCTCGAGAACACAACGCGCACTCCGCCCGCAGACGCTGCCGAACGGCTTCTGCTCGCGCTGGATTGCGGGTCGGCCGAACGTCTTGGAAGCGATGGCCCAGCCACCGTGGCGGCTGTCGCAGCCTCCATCAATCTTGACCATCACGCGGACAACACCACGTTTGCCGGTCTCAACCTGGTCGACGCCTCCTCGCCCTGCACCACGATTCTGGTTTTGCGCCTGCTGCGCGAACTCGAGGTTACGATCACGCTTGAGGTGGCTGAGGCTCTCTACGTGGGCATCATCACAGACACCGGTCGCTTTATGTACGCGAATGCGTCGTCGGAGTCTCATCGTGTTGCAGCAGAGTTGATTGACCTTGGTGTTGACCCCGCTGACATTTTTCGCCGACTCTACGAAGGCAAGCCTGCCGCACGAGTCGAGTTGACCGCGCGAATTCTCAGTTCGCTCGAACTGCGGCTGGACGGTCGTCTTGCCGTGGCGTACGTCACCATCGCTGATCTCGATGCCACCAACGCCAGCGAGTCGGATTCTGAGGGCGTCATTGACGCACTCCGATCGATTGCCGGCGTCGAGGTTGCCGCGCTGGTGCGCGAACCACGTGCCGGTGAGGGCCTGCTCCACAAGTGTTCGCTCCGCAGCGCTCAGCCGACCGTCGACGTCGCACGGATCGCCCATGCTGGTGGTGGCGGCGGGCATACCCTTGCCGCCGGCTTTGCTCTTGACGGTTCAGCGGCCGACGTGGTGTCCCTGATCGAACGCGAGATGACCCGTGCCTGAGGGCTTTCCAGCTGGCCTCGTGTTGGTTGATAAGCCAGCGGGCATCAGCTCGTTTTCGGCGATCTCCCGTTTACGGTCGGTCTACGGCAGGAAGCTCGGCCACGCGGGCACCCTAGACCCCTTTGCGACAGGGCTTCTGCTCGTGCTGACAGGACGGGCAACCAGGCTTGCGAGTTATCTCGTCGGTGCCGACAAGACCTACGAAGCCACGGTCCAATTCGGTGCGCGTTCCACAACCGAAGACCCTGAGGGTGAGATCGAAGCGAGTGGCATGACCACAACGGAAACGGCCGTTCGTGATGCGCTGCCCGAGTTGACGGGCGCGATCGATCAGGTGCCACCAGCGGCTAGTGCGATTCACATCGACGGAGAGCGCGCCTATCGGCGGTTCCGTCGTGGTGAGACCGTTACGGTGCCCACACGACGCGTTCTCGTTCACTCCTTCACCTTGATGCACTTCGACTCTGACTCTCAACAGGCAACCGTGTCGGTACGTTGTGGCTCGGGCACCTACATTCGTAGCCTTGCGCGAGATCTTGGCGAAATCGTCGGCACAGGTGCGTATCTGACGCAATTGCGTCGCACCGAGGTTGGGACCTTCTCCGTCGCCGACGCCATGGAGCCCGATGCAATCGCTGCCGCTCCTCTTGGCACCTGTGCCTGGTTTCCTGCCGTCACGGCTGTTGGCGGACTTCAGCAGCATCACCTCACTGCCGAGGAGCGTGCTGTCGTTGGACACGGTGGACGTATCGCTGTTGACGCGACCTTGGTCGAAGATGTCGCACTGCTTGACACCACGGGTGAACTGATCGCCATTGCCACGGCCGACGACGGCGTCGCCGCTCCGAAGATCGTGCTGGTCCCCGCATGACGGTGACGATGTACCAGAGCATCAACGAGGTTCCAGCGGGTCGCCGCTGTGTCGCCTTGGGTACCTTCGATGGTGTTCATCGTGGCCATCACGCAGTCATCGAAGCCGCGGTCGAAATGGGTGCCCGTCTCGGTGCCGTTCCGTGTGCGGCGACGTTTCATCCCCGTCCGGTTACGTTGCTTCGACCTGGAACTCCCGCGGACACGCTCGCTGGCGTCACGCAACGTGTGCGACTGCTCGGTGAGGCTGGAGCGGAAGAGGTTGTGCTTCTGCGGTTCACGGCTGAGATTGCCGCCCTCAGCGCCGAGGAGTTTGTTGATCACATTCTCATCGATCGACTCGGCGCCGTCGGCGTCGCTGTCGGCGAAGATTTTCGCTTCGGCCACGATCGCACCGGGACCGTTGGCGTTCTGCGATCGCTCTGCGCCGCCCGGGGAGTCGAGGTCACAGCAATTCGCCTCGTCGATCAGGACGGGGAGAAGATCTCGTCGTCACGCATTCGTCATCTGATTGCGGACGGCGATGTCGTGCACGCAGCGCTTCTTTTGGGCCGGCCGGCGTCGGTTGAAGGCGCAGTCATGCATGGCGATCACCGTGGGCGCGAGATTGGCTTTCCGACCGCGAATCTCTCCCTCGTACCGGGTCAGCAGGTGCCGGCCGACGGCGTCTACGCCGGCTGGGCTTTACTGCCCCCAGGTGAGCGACGTTTTCGGACGGCCATCAGCATCGGTCGCAACCCGCATTTTGGTGATGTTCCCGATCTTCGCGTCGAGGCACACCTGCTCGACTACGACGGAGAGGAGATTTACGGCACTCCGATCCGTCTGGAATTCGTTCAACGGTTGCGTGGACAAGAGGCGTACGAAAGTCTCGATGCATTGGTCACACAGATTCAACGTGACGTGGATGACGTTCGGGCGATCACCGTCGAAATCGCGCAGTAGTGTCAGGTCCATGCGATTTGTTCTTGCTCTCCTAGTCTGCCTAGGGATCTTCAGCTTGGCTGGCACTGCCGCCGCTGCTCCGCCGCGCATCGTCGGGGGTGATCTCGCAAATGGCGCGGACTGGAGCTTTGTGTCTGCTCTCGAGACAAGCTACGGGTCGCAGTTTTGTGGCGGATCACTGGTCGCTCCACAGTGGGTTCTGACTGCGGGGCACTGTCGACTCTATTCGCCCAGTGCGGTGCGAGTGGTGACGGGATCGGCCGACCTCAACGCACCGACCGGGCAGGTGTTGAAGGTCGATCGGGAGGTGCGCCATCCGCTCTATCGCCAGCCCGTAGCCGGTGCGCCACGTGACGATCTGATGCTGGTTCACCTATCGACGCCCAGTTCGGCAGCGATCATCCCCGTCGCAACCGGTGAGAAGGCGCCGCCTGCTGGCACGCTGCTTCACGTAGCGGGATGGGGGTCCACATCGTATTCCTCCGCGAATGACTCCTACGGCTCAGGTTCGTCGGTCTTACGCCAAACGGCGGTGCGGGTCAAATCAGGGGACACATGTCTGGGGGCCTATGGGGCAAACGCCTTCGAGACACAAGACATGGTCTGCGCATCGCTCCCCGGCAAAGATGCTTGCGCTGGTGACAGCGGCGGTCCTTTGGTTGATGGCGTGGGTGCCGCAGGACTCTTGGTGGGCGTCGTTTCGTGGGGAACCGGCTGCGCGCTCAACCGGTATCCCGGTGTCTATTCGCTGACGGTCCATAACCGTTGTTGGATCGAAAGCACTATCAACGTGCCGGGAGCACCAGCAGCGCTTGCGACAGCACAGACTGACGGCGCGATTGGTGTTGACTGGTCGTGGACTAAACCGTGTTCGGTCGCGCCAGATCCCACCAGTTTCCGGATTCGAGTCGCCGAAACGGGTCAGCAGTTTGATGTCGGCGGCGGCGTGCGGCACTTCGATCTGACAGCACTCGCGAATGGGGTTCCGTTGACCATTTCTGTCACCGCCTTCAACTCCAACGGCGAAGGCGCGCCCGTCACCACGGTGACAACACCGGCAGCGAACCCCGTCACAGCCCAGGAGGCGGTCTGGTCCGCCTATCGTCAGGCAACGACAACCTTCGTGTTGGCCCCCCATCCAGGCGATCTTCAATGGCGCGTTGAGTACGGAGTCAACCTCCGATTCTCAGCCACGCCATGGCAGACCGCGCCCGCGAGTGCGACACCAGAAGCGATTGTGGTACCCGTGGCTGGCGTGACCATCGATCACGATCTGCAACTGCGAATCACGACCACGGACGGCACCACCAACATCAGTACCAACCACATTCAGCTCACCGCACCACAGCCACCCGTTGCCACCAGTGACGCTCGCGTTAGCGGCTTGGCGGCCGTCGGCGGCACCTTACGTTGTGCGTTGGGACGCTGGTCGGGCACGCGACCGTTCGTCGCGTCTCGGATTTGGCTCCGAGGCGGGCGCAAGGTACCCGGCGCTGTTGATCCGACCTACGTCGTCAGGTCGGCCGACTCGGGCTCGACCCTGACCTGTCGGGTAACCATTTCCGGTCCCGGCGGCATCGTCAACCAGACAACGCCGGCGCGCGCGATCGGTCCTTAAGGCTCGCTGACGTGACCGGTGGCGTCTTCGTGACGCCGTGCTACACCGTCGACGTGCGCGGCATCCGCCACAGCCTGGGCAACGCTCTCCACAACCTTGCGGTTAAACACGCTCGGAACGATGTAGTCAGGCGCGAGCTCGTCGACCATAATGACGTCGGCAATTGCCTTGGCCGCCGCGATCTTCATGCCCGACGTAATTTCCCGCGCTCGCACATCAAGGGCCCCGCGGAAGATCCCGGGGAACGCCAAGACGTTATTGATCTGATTCGGGTAGTCACTACGCCCGGTCGCCATGACCGCGACAATGCCTTCAACCTCTTCGGGCAAGACCTCGGGTGTGGGATTCGCCATTGCGAAGACGATCGGCTTGGCTGCCATCGAGCGCACCATGTCCACCGTGATGGTGCCGGGACGCGAGAGGCCAATCACGACATCCGCATCCGCGACCGCTGCGGCGGCAGTTCCCGAAATTCCGAGCGGGTTCGTCCGTTCGGCATACTGCTGCAGAGCGGAATCGAGGCCGGGCCGATCGCGATGAACAATGCCGTCGATGTCGCAACCGATGATGTGCGTTGCCCCGCCGGCCAGCAACATGTCCGTCACGGCCGTCCCCGCGGCCCCGGTTCCGATAATCGCAATACGAACGTTCTCAAGCTCTTTACCGACGACCCGAAGCGCGTTGCGTAGCGCTGCAAAAACGGTCACGGCCGTGCCGTGTTGATCGTCGTGAAAAACCGGGATATCGAGGGCCTCTTGCAGGCGCCGCTCGATCTCAAAGCATCGCGGAGCGCCAATGTCTTCGAGGTTGATTCCACCAAACGCCGGCGCAAGGGCCTTGACACACATCACGATCTCATCCGAATCGGTGGTATCGAGACAGATGGGCCAGGCGTCGACGCCGGCGAACTCCTTGAACAACATGGCCTTGCCTTCCATCACTGGCATGGCGGCCTCTGGCCCAATGTCACCAAGGCCGAGTACGGCCGTACCGTCGGTGACGACCGCAATCGTGTTGCCCTTCGACGTCAGGTTCCAGACCATCTCAGGGTCATCGACAATCGCCTGACAGACCCGCGCCACTCCTGGCGTGTAGGCCATCGAGAGATCGTCACGTGTGCGGATGGGCACCTTGGCAGCCATCTCGATTTTGCCACCCTTGTGCATCAAAAAGGTTCGATCCGAGACGTTGACTACGCGAATACCGTCGATTGCGCGTATGGCGTCGACGACGCGGTAGCCGTGCTCTTCGTTGGCACACAACACACTGATGTCCCGCACGACGGAACCAGAATCGACCCGCACGAGGTCGATGGCGCCCAGTACGGCGTCAGCCTCACCAATCACCGCAGCGACGCGCGCAAACTGGCCCGGCTCGTGCGGAATCACGGCACGAATGGTCAAACTGTAGGACGCGGAGTGGTGCGTAGCCATGCCTCGCAGCGTAGCGTGGTTGCGGTGCGACTAGTCTCTCCCTATGCCGAAGAAAGCCTCCGAACTTGATCTGAACGATGGACCGGCACGGGACAGTCGACTTTTTCTTGTCGACGGCAACTCTCTCGCGTACCGCGCGTATTACGCGCTGCCGGAGGATTTCGCGACGAGCGAAGGATTTCCGACCGGAGCGCTGTTCGGCTTTGCGAGCATGATGCTCAAGTTGCTCCAGGACTACACGCCGAGTGGCGTAATCGTCTGCTGGGACGAGAAGCCGACCGAACGACTCGCGCTGCATCCCGGCTACAAGTCGACGCGAAAGCCAACACCAGAGCTCCTCAAGGAGCAGCGCCCATTTTTTCCCGAGCTGGTTGAGGCTTTTGGCTATCGCAACCTGAGCGTGATAACCCGTGAGGCAGATGATGTCATCGGCACGTTGACGCGCATTGCCGACGAGCAGGGCATCCAGACGTGCGTCGTGTCGACCGATCGCGACGCCTTCCAACTCGTTTCGGATCGTGTCTGCCTGATGATGACGCCACGCGGTATGACGGACGTACTCGTCTACACGCCGAGCCGTGTTGCCGAGCGCCTCGGCGTGCCACACACCGCTGTCCCCGATCTGATCGGGCTCAAGGGAGATACCTCCGATGACATTCCCGGCGTCCCCGGGATCGGTGAGAAGACGGCGGCCGAGCTACTGGAACGTTTTGGGACGCTCGAGGGTGTCTACGACCACATCGATGAGATCAGCGGTCCGAAGCGCAAGCAGTCGTTGCTGGAAAACCGCGAAGAGGCCTTTCGTTCGCGCGAACTCGGCACCATCGTCCGCGACATCCCCGAGTTGGCTGATTTCAATCCATCCGGTGAGATGGGGGCGCCGCCCGATCGTTCTCGCCTTGCCGAGCTGTTCCGCAAGTGGGAGATGCACGGGCTACTGCGACGCCTCGATGATCTCGAGACGCTGCTCCCTGCCCTGACGCTCGATGCCCCGGTGGCAACGGGTCCGATTGTGCGAGGCAAGACGACCACCGCTGGCGAACTCGTTGCGCTACTCGCCGATTGCCCCGAGGCAGGCATTGCAGTCACTGACGGATTTCTCGGTGTAGCCAGCGACGCCGGCAACTGGGTGGTGCCGGTCGGGGACACGGCCATCGCGGAGGCCCTGGCCGGGCCAGGCCTCATTGCCCACGATGCCAAGGTCGCGCTACGGGCCCTCGGTGCCGAACGCCTCGCCCCGGCCTTTGACACAGCCTTGGCCGCCTACCTGCTTGACCCGGGCCGTAGCGGTTACGCCTTCGACGATCTGATGCGCGAGTACGGACTGGCCATCGAGACCGACGGGGAAGGGAGGGACGCGCTGCGACAGGCAATCGGGGTGCGGAGCCTCTATCCGCTCCTGACCGAGCGTCTCGCCGATCGCCACCTGCTCGGCCTGCTCGCCGACCTCGAACTGCCGCTCGTGCCGGTGCTGGCCGAGATGGAGCGCGTGGGTATCGCGGTGGACACGCCCGTGCTCGAAGCCATTGCCGAGCGCTGCGCAACCGAACTAGCCGAGTTAGAGACCGAAGCCCATCGTCTCGCGGGTGGCCCATTTGCCCTCGGCTCGCCAAAACAACTCGGTGAGATCCTGTTCGGCCGACTCGGGCTGCCGGTCCAGAGTTCTGGTAAGACCGGTCCGTCGACCGACCGCACGGTGCTGGCAAAGTTGCGCTCTCGCTCGCCGATCATCCCCGTCATCGAACGGTGGCGTGAGTTGTCCAAACTGCTGTCGACGTATCTGCGCGCGCTTCCTGAGGCGGCGGCCGGCGACGGGCGGGTGCACACGACGTTTTCTCAGCACACAGCCGCCACCGGCCGACTCTCGTGCACCCATCCCAACCTGCAGGCGATTCCCGTGCGGACGCCGATTGGACAGGAGATCCGCGCGGCTTTTATTGCCGCGCCTGGACGGCAGCTGATTTCGTGCGATTACTCGCAGGTCGAGTTGAGGATTCTCGCCCATCTCTGCCAAGAGCCTGGGCTCGTCGATGCGTTCCGACGCGGCGAGGATGTCCATCGTGCCACCGCCGCGGAAGTGCTCGGAAAGCCAGCAGGTGATGTAACCAAGGAAGAGCGCGACCGCGCCAAAGCCGTCAATTTCGGGATCATCTATGGCATCTCGGCGTATGGCCTCGCAGAACAGCTCGAGATCGACCGCGACGAAGCGCAGCAGTACATCGATACGTATCTGGGGCGCTATCCCGCCGTTCAGAGCTTTATCGCCGCCACGATCGACGAGACTGCCGAGCGCGGCTACGCGCTCACGCTGCTCGGACGCCAACGACCAATTCCCGAGCTGCGCGCAAAAAATCGACAGGTGCACCAGTTGGGGGAGCGGCTCGCAATCAACTCGCTGATTCAGGGCAGTGCGGCCGACATCATCAAGGTAGCCATGATCGCATGCGACCGTCGTCTGCGCGATGAGCGCCACGATGCATCACTCGTCCTGCAGGTGCACGACGAACTCGTTTTTGAGGTTGCCGAGCAGGACGCGGCGGCTGTCCAAGCCCTGGTCGTAGAGGAGATGGTCAGTGCCTACGCACTCGATCCACCGCTGGTTGCCGACGCGGGTCTCGGCACGACTTGGGCCGCTGCCAAGGACTAGAGCAAGCGCTGTCGCCCCGGAAACGGGCCGCTGGTATCGTTTCGCCGTTATCGAGCCAACCGGCTCACCTCATAAGGACAGTCCTCTACCGATGCCACAGACCACAGAAGAGATGATCGCCGACGATCCGAGCGTTTGGATCGAAGTCAACGGCGAGATGGTGCCGAACTACGACGCAACGATCTCGGAGTTTTCCGAGGGCGACGTCGTCACTGGCAAGGTCGTGCGCATCGACAAGGACGAAGTCCTGATCGACATTGGCTACAAGAGCGAAGGCGTGATCCCTGTCGCAGAGCTCTCGATCCGACGGAGCGTTGACCCGTCCGACGAGGTCGAGCTTGGCGAAGAGGTCGACGCGCTGGTGATGACGAAGGAGGACGCAGACGGTCGTCTGATCCTCTCCAAGAAGCGCGCACGTTTTGAGAAGGCATGGAAGCGCATCGAGGCCGCTGCCGAGAGTGGCGAGCCCGTCGACGGTACGGTCATCGAGGTCGTCAAGGGCGGCCTGATCATCGATCTCGGCGTCCGAGGCTTCCTGCCCGCATCGCTTGTCGACATCCGTCGCGTTCAGGATCTCGAAGAGTTCCGCGGTCAAGAGCTCCGCTGCAAGGTGATCGAGCTCAATCGCTCGCGCAACAACGTTGTACTCTCGCGTCGTGCAATGCTCGAGGAAGAGCGTCGCGAAGTGCGTCAGCGCATCCTTGACGATCTTGCTCCCGGCAAGACGGTCAAGGGTCTCGTTTCGAACATCGTCGACTTCGGTGCCTTCGTCGATCTCGATGGTATCGATGGCCTGATCCACATCTCCGAGCTCTCTTGGAGTCACGTCAATCATCCGTCCGAGCTGCTCGAGATCGGCCAAGAGGTCGAGGTCAAGGTGCTCGACGTGGATCGCGATCGCCAGCGCATCTCGCTCGGTCTCAAGCAGACCCAGGCAGATCCGTGGCAGCGCGTCCTCGAGAGCTACCAGCAGGGCGACGTCGTGCACGGTCGTGCCACCAAGGTGGTCACGTTTGGCGCATTCGTCGAGATCCTGCAGGGTGTCGAAGGCCTCGTCCACATTTCCGAGTTGGCCGAGCGTCACATCGAGAATCCCCGCGAGATCGTCTCGCAGAACGACCACGTGCTCGTACGCATCATCGAGATCGATGCCGAGCGCCGTCGCTTGTCCCTCTCGATGAAGCAGGTCTTGCCGGGCGATCCAGTGCTTGCACCGATCAGCCTGATTCCTGGTGGCGATCCGTTCATCGATCCTGATGAGCCGATTGCTGAGCCTGGTGGCGCACCCGACCTCGAGCTGGACCATGTCGAAGAGGGCGAGTACGACCTTGAGGGTCTCTTGCCGCCGGGCATGGCTGCTGAGGTCGCTGCTGCCGTTGCTGCTGAGCACGCCGCGAAGTTGGCTGCCGCTGCTGCTGCTGAGGGCGCTGAGGTTGAGGCCGTCGTCGAAGAAGCGGTCGTCGAAGCTAAGGTTGAGGCAGTCGTCGAAGAGGCAATCGTTGAGGCCGAGGTTGAGGCCATCGAGGAAGCCATCGTCGAAGAGGTCATCGCCGAGGCTGACGCGGAAGTTCCCGAAGCGTAAGCTGGGCCGGTGTCTCGCCGGCCTTTAGTGATCGGTTTAACGGGCGCCATCGGCGTCGGCAAATCGTCTGTGTTGGCTGCGTTCGCGCTGCGCGGGTATCCCGTGCTGAGCGCGGACGCAGTCGTGCACGATCTGTACCTTCTGGCATCCGTGCGCGATCAAATAGTCGCGCGCTTTGGGAGCGAGGTGCTTGGCGCCGACGGCGAAGTGGATCGGCCAGCTCTGGCTCGTCGCTGTTTCGACGATGGTGATGCACTCGCATGGCTTGAGGGTCTGCTGCATCCGCTTGTGGCAGACCAGTTTGAGGCTTGGGTAGATGAGTGTGCCAATGCGGCGACGCCAGCAGCGTTGGTCGTGTACGAGTCGCCACTGTTGTTTGAGGCCGGTCAGACAGATCGCTTTGATCGTGTGCTGGTCGTAACCGCACCCGAAGCCACCCGCCGCAGCCGCCTTGAGGCGCGTGGGCAACTCGAACGGGCATCCGAACGGGAATCCCGTCTCTGGTCCACCGAACGCCGCGAAGCTGCGGCTGACGATCTGCTGGATAACGCCGGCACACACGAGCAACTGCAAAAGCTGGTTGACGGGTACATCGCGCGATACGCTGAGCAGTAATGCGTCGTCTGTTCGGAGCCCTTGCGCTCGTCGTGCTTGTGCTCGGCGCGGTCGCCATCTATGCGGTCCGGCTCGAGCCGGACTGGTACATCCGGGCGCGGTATCCGCTGCAGTTCCAGACGATTATCGAGGCCCATGCAGTCAACTACGACCTCGATCCGTCACTGGTCGCTGCCGTGGTCTACACAGAGTCAAAGTTTGACCCGCAAGCGAAGTCTTCCGCCGGCGCAATTGGCTTGATGCAGCTCTTGCCCGACACGGCTCAAGGTATTGCGGATCGCACGGGCGGGGGTAACTTCAAACCCGCGGATCTCTACGACCCGGAATTGAACGTCCGCTATGGCTGCTGGTACCTGAACGCGCTACGGGACAAGTACTCGGACCACCCACAGGCGCTCGAGTTGGCGTTGGCCGCCTACAACGCAGGCCAAGGCAACGTTGACCGGTGGGTCGCGGCCACGCCGGACGGTCGGGTGGTCCGTATTCGTTTTCGAGAGACACGCGATTACGTCAAGCGGGTGGAGCGGATGCAGAGTCTCTATCAGCGCGGTTACGGGCTACGCTAACGCCATGCAGTTGACCCCTCGAGAGCTGGATCGCCTGCTGCTCTTCCAAGCGGCCGAGCTCGCCCGTGCCCGGCGTGACCGCGGATTGCTCCTCAATGCGCCGGAGGCCGTCGCGATCATTTCCGACACCGTCTGTGAGGCTGCCCGCGATGGTGCAACCCACTCCGAGGCGTGCGCAACCGGCATGGCTGTGCTGTCCTCCGACGCAGTGCTACCCGGCACAGCGTCGCTTGTTCAGCACATTGAGGTTGAGGCATTGTTTAGCGACGGCACCCGCTTGGTCGTTCTGTCTGCACCACTTGGTGAAGCCGAAGCCGATGGACCTGGCGCGGTTAAGACTCGGGCGACCGACACTCTTGATGTTCCCGAAACCAGCACGGTTAGTGTCACCAACACGGCCGCAGTTCCCATCGCGGTGACATCGCATTGGCATTTCTTTGAGAGCAATCGCCAACTCGAGTTCGAGCGGGCAGCGGCGTGGGGCAGACGACTCGCAATTCCGACCGGAAGCACGATCCGCTGGGAGCCGGGGGAGACTCAGTCGGTCACCCTCCGCCCCTTCGCTGGTCGTCGTATCGCATACGGGTTCGCGGGCTTAGTCAATGGCCCGTTGGACGCAGAAGGCGCCCTGCCCGCAGCACTCGCGCTAGCACGGAACCGCGGCTATTTGGGGAGTGGAGCATGACGCTTCCCGCCGACGTCTACGCGCGCGTCTACGGGCCCACCACCGGCGATCGTATTCGCCTAGGTGACACCAGTCTCTGGGTCGAAGTTGAGCGCGATGATCAGGAGCGCGGCAACGAAGTGATGGGTGGCTTTGCCAAGTCGGCCCGCGACGGACTGATGGCACAGGCCACCTCCGAGGCAGTGGAGATTGCTGTCACACAGGTTGTCATCATCGATCCGATCCTCGGCGTCCGCAAGACGGCGGTCGGTATTCGTGACGGGCGCATTGTCTCGATCGGGCGGGCGGGTAACCCGGACATCATGGATGGCGTCGACGTCGTGCTTGGGACAGATACGGCGATCGTCTCCGGTGAGGGCCTGGTCGCAACCGCGGGAGCCATCGATTCGCACGTGCACCTGCTGTCGCCGCAGATCGTTCCGCAGGCGCTGGCTGCCGGTTTTACGACGCTCGTGATCCAGGATTATGGCCCGGTCTGGAACCTCGGTACCAATCCGATTTGGGCTCTCAAGCACATTCATGCGGCGCTCGATCAGTCACCGATCAACACGCTGATGCTCACGCGCGGTTCGTCGAGCCGACCTGAACCGCTGGAAAGAATGCTCCAAGCTGGTGCCGGCGGCCTGAAGATCCACGAGGACGTTGGCGCTCATGCCACTGCCCTGGAGACGGCATTGCGCGTCGCGGATCAGTACGACGTACAACTCTGCGTCCACACCGATGGTCTCAATGAGTGCCTCACCGTTGAGGACACGTTGGCTCTGATCGCCGGCCGCACGCTGCACGCGTACCACATTGAGGGAACCGGAGGTGGTCATGCTCCGGACGTGATGCGCCTCGCCGGCGAGCCCAATATCTTGACGTCGTCGACCAACCCAACGTTCCCCTTCGGGATCAACACGGCGGCAGAACATGCCGCAATGGTCGAGGCGGTGCATGTCTTGCAAGCCGACCTCCCGGGCGACCACCAGTTGGCTCTCGATCGCGTGCGCCCAGCCACGATGGCCGCTGAGGACGTCCTGCACGATCTTGGCCTGATCCAGATGACGTCTTCCGACAGTCAGGGCATGGGTCGGATAGGTGAGACGCTCCGCCGCACGTTCCAGCTGGCCTCGGTGATGCGCGACGCCCGCGGTGGAGACGCGAGCGGACACGACAACGAACGCGTCTTGCGTTATCTCGCCAAAGCGACGATCAACCCAGCGATCGCTCACGGCATGGCCGACCAGATTGGCTCGCTCGAGGTGGGTAAGCTTGCCGACATCGTGCTGTGGAGCCCGGCGTGGTTTGCCGTCAAACCGTTTCTCGTGCTGAAGGCGGGTTTTCCCACCTGGGGCGTAAGTGGGGATCCGAATGCCTCAACCGCGTTCTCCGAACCAACGCGCGTCGCAGCACAGATCGGTGCCATCGGGACTGCGCCGGCGCGGCTGAGCCTGGCCTTCACCAGCCAAGCGGCGATCGATGGTGGAGGCGCGGCCGCGTTGCCGACAGGTAAACAACGTGTGGGCGTCCGTGGCACGCGCACCCTCGGTGCAGCAGACATGGTTCGCAACACAACGACGGCGGCCGTCCGTGTCGATCCCGCGACGCACGCAGTCTCCGTCGATGGCGTGATCGTTGATACACCGCCTGTCACTTCCGTTCCCCTTTCGTCCCTCCATCTCCTCGGCTGATCATGTCTCCTGTCGCCCTCTGTGCACCCGATAAGCTCCGCGGCGCTCTTGATGCTCACGAGGCCGCGCAGGCGATGGCCGAAGGCTGCCGCCAGGCTGGCTGGGACGCAATCGAGCACCCCCTCGCCGATGGGGGCGAAGGTACCTGTGACGCGATCGTCCGGGGTCGGGGTGGACGTCGCGAAATGATTAGTACGCGCGATGCAATCGGGCGGCCTCGCAAGGCTGCGCTCGGCGTTTTGCCAGACGGGACCTGCATCGTTGAGGCGGCTGAGGCAATCGGTCTGATGCACATTCCGCGCAGCCGTCGCGATGTGATGCGCGCGACGAGTGCTGGGATCGCACCACTGGTGCTCGCTGCCCTCGAGCGTGGAGCGCCGCGCATCGTGGTTGGACTCGGTGGTTCTGCGACGGTCGATGGTGGGCTTGGTCTACTGATTGGTCTCGGCCTAAAGGCGTATGACAGCGATGGAAATGTCCTGCGCGGTCGTGGGTTGGATCTTCCGGCGGTTGCACGTCTCGAGCTTGGTGATCTGGATCCGCGCCTTGCTCGGACGGAGCTCGTAGTCGCCCTGGATGTGGATAGCCCCTTGGCGGGTCCACTCGGCGCTGCACCCGTCTTTGGACCTCAGAAGGGCGCGTCGCCCGAGCAGGTCGCCATTCTCGACGCCGGTCTCGCAAAGTTGGATGTGCTGTACGGCGATCGCGCACGCCGACCCGGTGCAGGCGCAGCGGGTGGCCTCGGCGCTGCCTGCTTTCTCCTAGGGGCAACATCGATCCCGGGCGCCGAGTTGGTGATGCAAGAGACAGGCTTCGCTGAGCAGCTTGCCAGAGCAGAGCTCGTGTTGACCGCCGAGGGCGCTGTAGATGCACAGAGTGCGGCGGGTAAAACGGTCGCGCGCGTCGCCCAAGCGGCCCACTCTGCCGGCCTGCCGTGCGTGATTTTTGGCGGGCGGGTCGATGACGATGCAGCAGCGCTCTATCAAGTCGGCGCAACCGCGGTGCTCGGTATTGGTCGGGGCGTCAAGCCCATCCGCGAGGCACTGCGCTCCAGTGGCGACGATCTTCGTGCGGCTGCACGCGCAGTCTGCACACTACGTTCGTAACGCTCGGCTCAACTAGCGTCGCGCGAGTCGCTGGTCACCATTGCCACCATTGCCACCGTTACCACCGTTACCACCGTTACCACCGTTACCACCGTTGCCCGTGTTGCCCCACGTCATCGCTCCGCCGTTGAGGCCGGCTGCGGTTGTGACCAACTTGGAGCCGTTCTTGAGCCGGATTGTGACGGAATACGGAGCACCCTTTTTAAGCTTCGCCTTCGGGAACACGAGGGTCAGCGAGCCATCAGCCGCCGAAACTCCGCTCGCTATTTTTTTGGCCTTGCCCGAGACGGCCGTGCCCGTGGTGTATAGCGTCGCCGTGCAGACACTCTTGCGACAGGCGCTGAGCGCCTTGACGGAGACGGACGTGCTGCTGCCACTCGTCTTGACGGTGGTCTTCGCGGCCACCGACTTGCGCTTGACCTTGTAGGTCGGGGCGCTGAACGTGATGTCGGGGACGGTGATCAGCAGGCCGTCAGTGCCTTCGGCGCCCGCGCTCCACACGCTGTAACTCGGAGCGCCGTTCGTGCCGGCCGAGCCGGATCGGGTTGCGCTGAAGAACGTAGCGGCATCCGCGGGGAGCACGCCATAGACGTTAAGCAGCGTCTGCGCGGGCAGGACCGCCTTCATCTGACCGGTCTGGACCTGCCCGTCGGCCCTCAAGTGCGCTGCGGCCATCTGCAGGTCGAGCACCGGTGCCGACGCCGTCCCCGTCGGATTGACAAAGCCGAAGATCGCTCCCTGCGTTGCGAAGATGGCTCCGGTCAGGGCGGCGTTGACTGTGTCGTCGAGGCTGAAGGAGATGTTGGCGGAAAGCACCTGCAGAGATGCCTGCAGGGGGTTGCAGGCGAAGATTGGGGTCGCAGTGCAGCCGTTACCGGATGGGAAGTCAGTCACGAACTGCGTGGTGACCGGGCGGAAGCGGATCCGTACCTGCGCATCGGCCGTGCCGAGCCCCGTCGCGCTCCAATAGAGCAGGTCGAGGTTTGCCCACGACCAGCGCAAAGATTGCCCCAGCGTGTTCATGCGCACGGTCATGTCGAAAATCGTTTCGACAGTCGCGGCGACGGTCAGATCAGTATTGACGGTATCGGTCTGGGGAACGCCAAGGGCGAGCCCGACTCGATTTGGCGTGGCGTAGCATTGACCCTGGGCTGGCGTCTGTCCTGCCTGGCAAAGATTGGTGGGAGAAATCACCACCGTCGGGATGCCTGCCGTCACGGGCGGCGGAGTCGTCGTACCACCGTCGATCAGCACGGTCTCCACGCCAGCGTTCGTCGCGGTCAGGCGCGTCACGTAGGGGCGTCCAGCGACGCCTCCCGCCATGGCACCCCAGCCTGCGCCCGCCATCGAGCCGACGGTCGCGCCATCGTTCTGTGCCTGTGTGGGGGTGCCTGACCCTTGTGCACTAGCACCAGCGGGCAGAGCGACAGTAACGGCCACGACCAACGTTAGGAAAAGACTTCGTAGACTCATGTGGTGATCCTACGCCGATCTGAAGTCGTGTCAAGGTTACGTCCGGAGTCTGCACTGGCTCGAACCAATTGGCGAGCTACGGCCAGGCCGGGTCGGCCGTTAGCTGTCCTTGGTCACTGTCTCGACCGCGACCAAGGCAAGCGCGCGCCGAATCGGTCGCGGTAGTTGGAACGAGACGTCCTCATGCACCGTCTCGAGTTCCGAGACGGTAATCCCGTCAGAACGATCGCGGAACCACTCGATCACACCAAGGACCAGACGCTCCGGCGCCGACGCACCTGAGGTGACTCCAATCTTGGTTCGATCGCCGATCCAGGTTGGATCGATCTCGCTCTCATCCTCAATCAAGTAACTATCCACGCCTGCATCGCGGGCCACCTCGACGAGGCGGCAGGAGTTCGACGAGTTCGCCGAGCCGATCACGAGCACCAGCTCAGTCACCTTCGCCAGCTCCTTGACTGCAGCCTGGCGGTTCGACGTCGCGTAACAGATATCGCCCTTCTCGGGGCTCTCGATCCACGGAAAGCGTTGTGTGAGTGCCTCGATGATGCTGCGCGTCTCGTCGACCGAAAGCGTGGTCTGCGTGAGATAGGCCAGTGGTTGCCCCTCGGGGAAGTCGGGGAGCGTGGCCACCTCAGCGGCGTGCTCGACGAGCGTCATGGCACCAGGCGCTTCGCCCATCGTGCCGACGACCTCCTCGTGTTCGGCGTGACCGATCAGCAGCATGTGATACCCGCCTTGGTCGTAGCGCTTGGCCTCGTTGTGCACCTTGGTCACCAGTGGACATGTCGCGTCGATCACAGTCAAGGCACGCTGCTTGGCGTCCGTGTGCACCGTGGGGGCAACCCCATGCGCCGAGAAGACGACCGTCGCGCCTTCTGGCACCTCCGCCACGTCATCGACGAAGATCGCGCCCCGTGTCTCCAGATCGGCAACCACGTGAAGGTTATGAACGATCTGCTTGCGCACGTAGACGGGCGCACCCTGCAATTTGAGCGCCTGCTCAACGGTCTCGACGGCACGATCTACACCAGCGCAGTAGCCGCGGGGCGCAGCGAGGATTAGTTCGAGTTCGGCCATGTACATAGGATACCGATCGATGTATCGCAACTGTCCGTAGGATCGGCCGTACCATGTTGGTGTGAATCGGATTCCGTCCACGGCAGCCCGCGTCGCGTGCTGCCTGTTCGTATTGCTGGTGCTCTGCCAAGTGTTCTATCCGCAGACCCCGGCAGCGTGGAACATTCGACTGACGGCTCTGACGGTGTTTCTTTTTCTGGGAGCCTCGGTGGCAGCGGCGTGGCACCGATCGGGACCGCGTTTTGCGCTCTCACTCGCCGGGTTGGCTTTTCTCGTTGGCTTGGGTTCCGAAATTCTTGGAGTCCACACCGGTATTCCATTCAGTACCTACAGCTACACAGACGCGCTGCAACCACAGCTGTTTGAGGTGCCAGTCCTGATTCCATTGGCATGGGCGATGATGGCCTATCCGGCGTGGCGCATCGGCGAGTTGCTCGGCAACCGTCCCCTCACGCGCGCCCTCTTTGCAGCCGCTGCACTGACCGCCTGGGATGTCGCGCTCGATCCGCAGATGGTCGGACAAGGCTTTTGGATCTGGCCTAATCCGGGGCAGTATGCGGGCATACCCCTGATCAATTTCGTCGGCTGGTTCACCGTCGGTGCGGTCCTGTTTGGCTGGTGGGCCCTTTGTGCTCACCCTGCAGGGCGGGCGAGCCGCTGGAATCTGATCGATCTGTTGGGCCCGCTGCTGTACGCATGGACGTGGATAGGTGAGACCGTCGCGCACGTCCTCTTCTTCGCGGGTTGGACCGTCGCGATCGCCTCCTTCATCGCGATGGGAGTGTTGACCGTGCCAGCGCTGTTGAGGCAATGGACGGGGAGTGCGACGGCATGACGCGGATCGTCGTCGTCGGTGCGGGCGTTGGTGGTCTCGGGGCGGGTGTCCGTCTCGCCGCCGCCGGCTGCGAGGTGCTCGTGCTCGAAGCATCCGCTCAGGTTGACGGCAAACTCGGGATAGCACGCTCCGAGGGCCACACGTTTGACACCGGTCCATCCCTGTTGACG
>JBAXOM010000020.1:0-23429 GCA_037133215.1 Thermoleophilia bacterium
GCTGAGTAAGCCCTAGACCCGCAGGCGCAGAATCTTCGCGACGCCATAGGTGGCCGTGATAGCTGCCGGTCGCGCATCTTCGCCTGCGTTGAGTGCGGCAGCAAACAGGGCCGTGAACATGTCGCCTGCTCCAACGGTGTCGGCGAGGTAGGGGATGCGGTCGGCTGGGATGTGCAGAATTGTGGGCTCGTCTTCGGTCCAGACGTCACAGCCGCCTTCGCCGTAGGTGACGACAACAATCGGGACACCGGCACGGGCGAGAGCCGAGGCATCGGTGCCGCCGAGCAACGCCTCGGCCTCCTCGTCGCTGAACTTGACCGCATTCACGCCAGCCACCCAGGCCGGATCGAATGGGCCGGTTGGTCGCACCTCACCCAGACCGGGTCGAGCCAGACCCTGCGCATCGAAGACGACGCGGCGCCCAAGCGCAACGAGCGCGGCGACGGACTCGGTGGGTACGTCGTCGCGCCACTGTGTCCCCACGACGATCGTTGACGCGTTCGCGAGCGACGATTTCGCCCAGCCGTTGATGTCCTCGGGCAAAAAAGGATCGCCAAGCGCAGCGATCTCGTGGTCGCGAAGGCCGCCAGGTTTAAGCGTGAGGCGGCTGACAAACGTTTGCTCCGCTGGCCCAACGAGGACTGGCAGGCCTCGCTGGTTGAGCTCGTCGTAGAGCTCGTCATCACCACCACGCGTGACGACTATGCCCTGAATGCCGGCAGCCGAGAGTGCTTGAGCAGCGAAAACCGGTGCGCCACCACAGCGGTGCTCTTCCGTGCCGTCGGGATGGATGATCTCGTCAAGCACGGTCTGACCAAGCAAGGCAATCATGGGCGCAGGGCACCCCAGGCCAAATAGCCGTAGGCGCACAGGGCTACGGCCCACCCAGCGATGGCCAGTGCGTCGGGACCCGTTCCTCCACAGTTATAGGAGTTGCCCGCCACGCACAGGCCCTGGGCTAGGAGACCAAACCCGCCCGCAAGACCCGCTGCAGCAAAGACCCCAAGCGCGATCCATGTCGGCCCGTGTTCCCTGCCCCGTCCGCGCAGCGCGAGCGCCCCGGCCGACACGATCAGGGCGGCCAGCAGCAGGAAGGCCTCAAGCGACCAGTGGTGCAGGCTCATTTGCGTCATCACTACCACGATCGCGAGCGGGAGCGTGACGCGCGCCACAACCACTCCGTTTCCGCGGGCTAGACGGAAGATCGTCACGATTACGAATGCGGCGGAGGCTGCAGAGAGTAGAGAGAAGAAAAGACTCATCGTCGGCGGTTACCGTAGACGGTACGGCCATGTCCCGGTGGATCTCTTTCGATGGTAGCCTTCGCTGGCAAGGAGGAGTACCCCTATGCCTTTTGATTTTGGAATCGGTGAAATCGCGATTGTTCTCGTGATTGGCCTACTCGTGTTCGGTCCTAAGAAATTGCCAGAGCTCGGCCGTGGTTTGGGCTCGGGCATGCGCGATTTTCGACGTGGACTCTCGGGCGAGGCCGACAATGAGCCGGCACCACCCGTTGTTGTACAGTCGACAGCGCCGGTCGTTGAGACTGCTGTCCCCGCCGCAGCTGCTGTGACGGAACCTATTGCTGAGCCCGTTGCTGCTGCTGCTGCAGAGCCGGTGGCCTCCGCCACCGAAGCGCCTGCCGCAGACGCAAAGCCGGCTGAGTAAGCGCACCGAGGGTAGAAAAGACCATGCTGGCCGGACTCCGCGGTACGCGACGCATTGAGCATCAAGAGGAGGTTCCGATCACGGACCACCTCGAGGAGCTCCGCAATCGCATCATCATCAGCGTGGTCGCGCTGGGCGTTGGCTTCGCGCTCTGTTTCTGGCAGCACGAACTGATCATCGAGTTTCTCAATCGGCCGCTACCGCCCGAGCTGCCCAAACCGATCGTGCTGGGCGTTGCTGAGCCCTTCACAATTTCGCTCAAGGTTGCGTTGGCTGGAGCGGTTGTACTCGCGATCCCCGTCTTGATCTACCAGTTGTACGCGTACGTGATGCCGGCCTTTGATCCCGATCACGATCGTCGTACCTGGCCTTACCTAGCGGGCGCCTCGGGACTGTTCTTTGCGGGTCTTGCTTTTGGTTATTTCCTCGTGCTGCCCCCGGCCCTGGGCTTTCTCGTCGGCTACGACTCGAGCCTCTACAACAGGCAGATTGACGCAGGCAATTACTACGGGTTCGTGGTCCAGATTTTGATCGCCTGCGGTGTCATATTCCAGCTGCCATCCGGTGTCTTCGTCCTGACCACGGTTGGACTGATGCGCGCGAGTTGGATGCGAAAGAATCGTCGTTACGCGATCTTCCTTCTCGCGGTGATCGCTGCAGCGCTTCCAGGTGGCGACGTCATCTCGATGATGATCATCTTCGTTGCGCTACTCGCGCTCTATGAGATCTCGATCTTCGTGGCTGTCTTTGTCGAACGCCAGAAGGGTGCGAAGATCGAACCCGAGGTCACAACCGACCTCGTCGACGTTGCTGACGTCGAGGACGTGTGACCGAGGTCTACACCGCCGACCACGTGCTGCCGGTCGGCGCCCCGCCTCTACGGCAGGGTGCGGTTGCAGTGCAGGATGGTCGACTCGTGGCGGTGGGTACCCGCAGCGAGGTGCTCGGGGCCTTTCCCGATGCGCAGGTTGAGGAGCTCGGCAATGCGGTTCTGATGCCAGCCCTCGTCAATGCTCACACGCACCTCGAATACGCCACGTACGGGGGCTTCGGTGATGGACTCCCGTTTGGCGACTGGCTGATGAATGTGTTTGGCGCGCGGAGGCCACGACTAGCACCCGGCGACGTCGAGGCTGCGGCTGCGCTCGGTGCGCTGCTCTGCCTGCAGTCGGGTGTTGGCACGATTGCGGATGCCTCGTATTCCGGCGCAGCGGTCGCTGCTGCCAGTGAGGCCGGGCTGCGCGCGATCGTGCATCTGGAGGCCTTTGGCGGGCCTGATAAGGATGCCAAGGACGTCGTTGCTGTGCTTCGCGAGCGACTTGCTGGTGTCGCTGGATCAACCACACCACTCGTCCGTCTCGGCGTTTCGCCCCACAGCCCGTACACCGTCGCACCCGCTGTCTTTGCCGCGCTCGATGCGTTTGCCCAATCCGAGGGCATGACGGTGATGACCCACGTTGCCGAGTCACCGGCCGAGCTCGAGGCCGTAGACGCTGGCACGGGGCCGATCGCTGATGCGTTGCGTTCGCTGACAAGCGTCGAGGCGACGGGCCAGCACCCAGTCGACCTCCTAGCCGGGGCCGGACTTCTGCACCCCGGCGTGATTCTCGTCCACGCGGTGCAGATCAACGATGCGCAGATCGCGCTGATCGCCACCTCTGGTGCGGGTGTCGTGCACTGTCCTCGCTCGAACGCGATTCTCGGTTGCGGTGCGGCGCCGATCGCGGGGCTGCGTGCCGCGGGAGTCCCCGTTGGTATTGGCACGGACTCGCCGGCCTCGGCAATCGACTTTGATCTTTGGGCCGAAATGCGGGCTGCGCTCCTGACGGCACGCGTCCGCGAAGGGCGGCCCGATGCGCTAACCGCAGAGGCGGTCATCGAGTTGGCGACGCTCGGTGGAGCCCGCGTATTGGGTATTGACGGACTGGTTGGATCCCTCGTCGTTGGCAAGCGAGCCGACCTAACGGCAGTTGATCTGACGGGCACGTCGTATGGCGTCGTCGAGAGCGCCGCGACGAGTGCAGTGTTTGCGGGATCACCAGAGCGGACGCTGCTCACCGTCATTGACGGTGTCGTGCGCTACCGTAAGGGCGCAGATACGGAGCGTTTAGCGGCCTGTTGGGCTGCTGCGCTACCGGGTCGGACACGGATGATCGGAACAGACGACTGATGGCACGAACCAAGCGAAAAGACGGGCCCGGCACCGTGACGTCGACGTCGACGAAGTCGACGAAGCGCAAGCAAGAGGCGCCGTACTCGGTCACACCGACGATGAACGAGCGCTTGCGCGGCCACTTCAAGTGGGTCTTCGCGCTGCTCGCCGTTATCTTCGCCTTGATGTTTGTTGTCGCAGGAGTCGGTACGAGCGGTCCATCGATGCTCGACATGCTCACGAATTCGGCTGGTGGGTCTGATGCGCCAGCGAAGGTCGCCACCAATACCGCCGTCAAGGAGGCGTTAGCCAAAACGAAGGCGGCTCCAGAGGATCCACAGGCGTGGTTGGCGCTCGCCCAGGCGTACGTCAACACCGGCTCGCCGGAGAAGGTCCCGGCTGCAGCCGCGAAGGCCTCCGAGCTCGCACCGAAGGACGCCGCAGTGCAGGGTGCTGTCGCTGATGTCTACCTCGCTGAGGCCGCTGCCGCGCTCCAGACGGCACAGACCGAGTACGCCGCCGCGCAGGCCCAGGGCAACGTTGCGGGTCGTCCCGCGGTTCCGCAGACGGTGATTCCGGGTCAGTCAAATGGCGCGACACCGTTCCAGACGGCGCAAGAGAGTATTTCGAGCGCGGTCATGCAGGACGCATCCGCGAAGGTCACACCACTGCAGACCGAGGCAACCGATGCCTACAAGGCAGCCGTCACGGCCCAGACAATTGTCACGGAACTCAAGCCAAACGATCCGGCCGCGTGGTTCCGCCTTGGCCAGATCAGCTCTGCTGCGAACGATTCGGTCGCCGCGATCGATGCGTACAAGATGTTCGTCAAGCTGGCACCCGACGATCCGTTGACGCCAAAGGTGAAGGAAGAGATCGCGCGGCTTGAGAAGGCCAACGCTGCGTTGCCCATCACCAACTAGTCGCAGGACACCTGTGCGGAGCCTCTGAGCGCGCACGATTGGTACATTTCCCGCCGCGGGCCGTTAGCTCAGCTGGTAGAGCAGGGGACTCTTAATCCCAAGGTCGTAGGTTCGATCCCTACACGGCCCATCCGCGCTCGTTGGAGGCGACGCGACACGTCTTTCGTCGCATCGCCTCCGTTTAAGCGTTTGGACTAGCCGCGGTTGGCGAAGAAGGTCTCCGCGTTGTCGAGGTTCGCAATCGGGCCGAGCATGCCGAAGTCGAACTCTTCGAGCGCCGTACCGGACTGCACCTTGTTCGGCCAGTCCTGGTTGGCGAGCGCCGCCTTGCCCTGCGCGACGATGTCGGCATTGCCATCGGCAATCACCGAAGCTGCCGTCGAGGGATCGCCGAGTCCACCGTTGAGGATCACGGGCGCCTTCGAGTACTTCTTGGCCAGGCCGGCAAGCGAATGGCCCGAGCCGAAGACCTCGTCGGTAGCGACGTGCTCGGTGATGTGAATAAACGCCACGCCGGCCTCGTCGAGCACGGGGAAGATATCGGCTGCATCCTGCTCGCCGCCGGCCCACGTGTACTCGAAGTCGTTGACCTTGCTCTGCGAGAGACGCAGACCAACAGGCAGCTTGCCCTGCGTGCCAGCGATGACTGCGCGGACGATCTCCTCGTCGAGGCGGATGCGATTGCGCGCGCTCCCGCCGTACTCGTCCGTGCGCTGGTTCGTATAAGCCGTCCAGAACTGGTCGAGCAGGTAGCCGTTGGCACCGTGGATCTCGATGGCGTCAAAGCCAGCCTTCTGGGCGTGGATGGCAGCGGAGACAAAGGCGTCCTTGACGGCAATCAGCTCGTCCGTCGACATCTCGCGTGGGACGGGGTAGCCGCCCTCGCCACGATAGAAGACGAGCATCTCGCCCTTCGGCTCCACGGCCGATGGAGCAATCGTGCCCTCGACATAGTTCGCATTGCGGCCTTGGACGAGTGCGCCAGCGTGGACGAGCTGCATGCAGATCTTGGCACCAGCAGCGTGGACGGTGTCAACGACGTTCTTCCACGCGGCCTCTTGGGCAGCGTTGATGATGCCGGGCTGGAAGTGGTAGCCCTGGGAGTACTGATCGTCCATGTAACAGGCCTCGACGATCACAAAGCCGAAGCCGCCAGCGGCGTAGCGGCCGTAGTACTCGGCCATCTGCTGCGTCGCGCAGCCATCCTCGGTGGCGCTGACGCGCGTCATCGGCGCGACCGCCAATCGGTTCTTCAACTCGAGCGAGCTGATCGACGTGGGCTGAAACAGAATCGACGTATCCGTCACGGTGGTCTCCTAGAGAATTGCGGCCGAACGAGTAGGAAAACCTAAACGAAGTGTTGGTTATTCCCTGACACTCAATTTGTCGGGCCGCGTTTGAGACGGAAGTTGGTGGAACCCGTGCAGTTTTCGATCGTGGCGCCCGTCGAGTCCGTGCTTGTGGCCGTCATCGTGATGCGCGCAGTGCCCTTGCCGTTTGAGCCCAACTGCCCGGCCATGTGGACTTGGCCGTCTCGGCCACCCGCCGAGGCGCTGTAGTCGAGCGTGTAGCGGTTTGCGTGCAGCGCAACGCGAGGAGACGTGGTCGCCCAAAACGCGACGGGGCTGACGAGTCCGTCTTGGGTGTCCGTGCAGCTCATCTCCATCTGCAGGCTTTTGACGTTGACCTTGCCCCCTGACGTGCTGAGGATCAGGCTCTGCCAGGGGATGCCAGAGACGGCCTCGCCGCCAGGGGTACCGGTCGTGCCGGCCCAGAGGACTGGGCGAGCGCTGGCGGAGACGGGCAGAATGGCGACGGAAGCCGCCGCAATCAGGACGGTCAGGAGGCGTTTCATGCCCGGATAGTAGCGACGATTGGTCGTCGTTGAAAGCCGTGCCTTCGAGCCGATGTGTGAGGGGTTACGGATCTGGCTTGCTGCCACGAAGAGCGCTACGACGTCACTGTCGGTTTGGATTGCGATATCTTGTGCTGACAGCCCGAATCAACGAGTAGAGGGCGGGTGTCATGCGATCGACCATGCAACAGATGTTGAGCAGTGTGGCGCTAGCAGTCTGCCTCTTGGCATTCTTGGCAGCATCCGCGCTGGCCTCGCCGGGTGAGCTCGACCCAACCTTCACGACAGGAGCCGGTTTCGACGGCTCGGTTACTGCGATCGCAGTGCAGCCGGACGGGAAAATCGTCGTTGGTGGTGGCTTCACGGCCTACGCGAGCACCCCCACCGCGTACATCGCGCGACTCAACGCGGATGGCACGCTCGACCGCAGTTTCGTTGGTGCAACGGGGCTCGACAGTGTCATTTATGCGGTCGCACTCCAACCCGACGGCAAGATCATTATCGGTGGCGCGTTCACCTGCATCGGCGCGACCGACCCCTCGACCCCGCTGCAATGCTTGTTAACGGGGGGTTCAACTCGAAATCACATAGCGCGCCTCAACAGCGATGGCACACTCGACACCGGCTACGCGCTCCCCGCCGTGTCCGGCTTTGACGGCATCGTTTGGACGCTGGCATTACAGGCGGATGGCAAGGTGATCGTTGGTGGAGCATTCACGGGGGGCATCGGAACCCCGGTCGCCGTCAAGCGTATTGCCCGACTCGACACGGACGGTAGAGTCGATCCGACATTCGTGCAAACGGGGACTGGACTCGACGGTTCCGTATTCACCACCGCGATCCAGCCCGACGGCAAGGTATTGATCGGTGGCGACTTCACGCACCTTGAAGGGTCGTCGATGCCGTATGTGGCACGCCTAAATTCCAACGGCGCGATGGATACCACCTTTGCTCCGACGGGCACCGGGCTCAATGGACTCGTCCAGTCACTTGCACTCCAACCAGATGGAAACGTCGTTGCTGGCGGATTTTTCACCTCGTATAACGCTGTTTCACGGTCGCATCTCGCGCGACTGACGAGCACCGGTGGCTTGGATACGACTTTTGCACCAACCACCGGATTGGCTGGAGCCGGTTTTAGCACCTATGTGGCCTTGCAGCCAAACGGAAAGATCGTGGTGGCCGGCGACTTTACGGGGTACAACGGCACCGCACGCGCTGGGTTGGCACAGGTGCTGAGTGATGGCTCGCTCGACTCCACCTTTGCAGTCGGGACGGGTCTCAATGCAACGGCCGGGGTGGTCACCGTGGCAGCGGGCAGCGTCTTGGTCGGCGGCAACTTTACAACCTACAACGGGGCCACGCGAGGCAAGCTGGCCCGCATCTATGACACCGCCTCGTTGGCGCTCAGCAAGTTGGGCACAGGCACAGGCACCGTCACGTCCGCAGCGGCCGGAATTGCCTGCGGCACGACCTGCAGTGCGGTATTTGACCAAGCGAGCAGCGTGACGTTGACAGCTACCGCAGCGGCAGGCTCCACGTTTACGGGCTGGGGTGGTGCTTGCAGTGGCACCAGTGCAACCTGCGCGGTGACGATGAGCGCCGCAGTCGCGGTGACGGCGACGTTTGCTCCCGACAGCGCCTTCACAGTGACGAAGGTCAAGGCGAAAACCTCTGCGGGACGCATCGTCCTCACGAGCACGATCACGGTGCCCGGGGCGGGTGCGATCGCGCAGACCGCGACGACCAAGAAGGGCAAGACGACGACGACAAGGTGCTCAACGAAGAAGGTTGCATCGAAAGCCGGCGCCTACAAGCTGACATGCACGATTGGTAAACGGGGGCGGGCGGCGTTACGCAAGGCGAGCCTCGAGCTGACGATTCGCACCGCGTTTACCCCAACCAACGGCTCGCTGGCAGCGAAGACGCAGGCGCTGAAGGTCAAGCGTTTGCGCTAGACGCTAGCCGGACGAACGATGGTGCAGCCTCGCCGGTGAGAGCAGGCTGGCGCAGATAAAGAACAGCACGGCAGCGACTGGGAAGCACAGCATGACGAGATCGAAGTTGCCGGTGAGGTCGCGCACACCACCGAGCAGCGACGGTGCGAGTGCGGTCATGAGGTAGCCGAAGAACAGCATCATCGCGGCGGCGGCGCCCACGTCGAGGGCACTGTCGGCGACCTCCAGCGGCAGACTCATCGCGAGCGTAAACATGGCACCGTTGGCGAGCCCGCCAAGCAGCATCCAGATTTCCGCCTGAGCGGGCGCGACGATCAGCAACACGGTGACTGCACCGATCACGAGCCCGGTCGCCTGCAACAGCGTGCGCCGGGAGAAACGGCGGCTCGCAAGGAGCGCAACGAGTGGTCCGGGGATCATGCCGAGGTTGTAGAGGGCACCCAACCAGCCGGCATAGGCGAGGGATGAGCCGTGCTCCACGTAGGCGGCTGGCATCCAGGTGTTGATGCCGTAGTAGAGCGTGCCCATCAGTCCGAATTGGATGGCCAAGAGCCAGACGACGCCACGGTGCAGAGGGAGTCGTGGGAACGACACGATCTCGCGTTCGTGAGAGACGCCGCGGGTTAGCGCAAGCCATGCGACGAGCATCACGAGTGTGAAGCCCGAATAGACGAGCATCGTCGACTGCCAGCTACCGAGCCAGAGTGCGATCGGGACCGCCAGCGCCGCACTCACGCCCGAGCTGATCTGAAAGCCCATCGCATAGACACTGGTCACCATCAGGGGGTGGTCGGCAAATCGTTCTTTGACGGCGACCACCATCAGGGTGTTACCAACGCCCATGCCAACGCCGATCAGCAGGGTCATGATGAGGATGCCGGGCAGGCCGGGCACGAATGCGCGGCAGGCGCCAGCGACTCCGATCAGGGCTACTGACAGGCTGATCGCATGGAGAGCACCGATGCGCCCAGCGAGGATTGGTGCGACGGGCGAGAAGAGTCCGAAGCAGAGCACGGGGATCGTGACGAGCAGTCCGACCATCGCGTGTGAGACGCCGAGTGAGCGCTGGATATCGGGCACGAGGGGCCCGATTCCGACGAGCTGCGGGCGGTAGACGAGCGCGGCGACAAAGAGGCCAACCAGGAGCGGTAGACGATCACCAATCGGCTGCACCGAATGCTGGTTTCGCGCTTGCTGGCCGACGCCCATACAGGCAGGATGCCAGAGGTAGCGTTCGTGGCCCGAACGAGCGGCCGCTACGAGCGCCTAGAAGGTCGGCGCACCCGGATGACCACAGTTGACGTAGGGGTCCGGCACGAGTTGGCGCTGGAGGTCGTTCATCGTCAACTGCCAGTTCGGATCGTACGGCGATGGCGGGCCATCAAACATGACGCGAATATCGGGCGTCACGCCTGGCCCAGGAGACGTGATGCGATACCGGTTGACCGTCGACGCGCCACTCGACTCGCGGCCAGGTTGCGTTGGCGCCGATCGCTTCGGGCCGATTTCAAAGCAGAACTGTCCGTATGGACGGTTGGCAAGAAACCCATTGACACGGCTCCACTGGGAGCCGCCGGCCGGGAAGCCGTAGTTCGAGTTGAGCGCATCGAGGTAGATATTGCGCCCTTGGTCATCGAGCGGTACACCCTCGGGTGTCGCCTCGCCGACGGCAATCGGGGTGCCGTGCCAGCTGTAGGTACCGAAGAGGTGAGGAAACTTCTCTGTCTTAGAGGGGCCGTAGCGCGACCAGTCGCTAAACACCGTCAGATCGGCGACGGCTCCACGCCAGTGCGACAGACGCACGTCAGTTGAGCCCGTGATGCCACCGAAGTTGGGGACGGAGCGCTTCCACTCCTGGACAGCCCAATGGCTGCCATCGCGCGCCGTGCAGGAGGCGACGATCAGCGTCGAGCCGGGGAAAGCTCCGCCGCGGTAGGGGCCGCAGGTGTTCTGAAACGTCTGCCAGTGGGCACCGCTCGCGCCCGTGCCTCCGGAGTAGTCGAGTAGTAGCCGTCCGCGCGACATGTTGACCGCGCCCCAGGCGAAGATGTGCTGCGTCTGGCCATTGGTGCGCAGGGTCAGCATCGCTACGCCCCGCTGATTGACGGCAAGTTTGACTGGTCCTTGAGGGTTGCGGGTGATCAGCGAACTTGCACTCGCACCGCCGGTGACGGCGAGCAGGCAGGCCAGCGTGAGCAGAAAAACGAGGCGGCGCATATACAGAAGACGTTACGGGACGTTTGATCTGACGCCGGTGATTTGGTGACGCGGGATATGCTTCCCTCCTACGGGGGAAATTGATGGAACGCACCGAGTTTGATCGCACACGACTCAACCAACTGATCGAACGGGAGCGGGCCGTCGCGGCGGAGCGCACGCCGAAGTCGCGTGCACTCGCTGCGCAGGCACAAGAGCACATGATCGGTGGCGTACCGATGCAGTGGATGGAGATTTGGGTTGGCCAGCACATCGTGTTCTTCGAGCGGGCCAAGGGCAATCGCATCGTTGATGTCGACGGCACCGAGCTGATCGATTTCTGCCTCGGCGACACCGGCTCGATGGCGGGGCATTCGCCCGACGCGATGGTTGCGGCCGTGCAACGCCGGATTGGCGAACTCGGCGGCATCACGACGATGCTGCCAACAGAGGACGCAATCTGGGTGGCGGGCGAGCTCGCCCGCCGCTTCGGCCTGCCCAAGTGGACCTTCTCGCTGACGGCAACCGACGCCAACCGCTGGGTCCTGCGCACCTGCCGCCAGTTGACCGGCCGGTCGAAGGTGCTGATCATGAACTACAGCTACCACGGCTCCGTCGACGAGACAATCATCGCGCTCGAAAATGGTGTCGCGACGAAGAAGCCCGGCAACGTCGGGCCTGCGGTCGACCCGGCCATCACGACGCGCGTGGTTGAGTTCAACGATCTCGCCGCCCTCGAGCGCGAGTTGGCGCACGGCGATGTGGCGTGCGTGCTGGCCGAGCCGGCGCTGACCAACATGGGCATCGTTCTGCCCGACGCCGGCTACTGGGAGGAGGCGACGCGGCTCATCAAGGCGGCTGGCGCCTTGCTTGTGATCGACGAGACGCACACGCTCTCTGCCGGTCCGGGCGGCTGCACGCAGGCGTGGGGTCTGCAGCCCGACATCGTCACGATTGGCAAGAGCATTGCCGGCGGCGTACCAATCGGTGCGTACGGCGTGTCGGCCGAGATTGATGCCCAGATCCAGGCCGATCCCGACGGCGACTACGTCGATACGGGTGGCGTCGGTGGCACGCTCGCAGGCAACGCTCTCTCGCTGGCCGCGGCTCGCGGTACGCTCGAGCACGTCCTGACGGATCAGGCTTTTGTGGGCATGTGCGAGCTCGGCGCCCGCATGCTGGCTGGTATGCAGGACTTGATCGAACGGCATAACCTGCCGTGGGTCGTCGAGGGGTTGGGCGCACGAGCCGAGTTTCGCTTCTGCGCCACGATGCCCACCAACGGTGGTGCGTCACACGACGCGCACGACGCCGAGGTTGAGGAGTGGCTCCACCTGGTCACGCTCAACAACGGCATCCTGATCACGCCGTTTCACAACATGTGCCTTGTCTGCCCAACGACGACGGCAGCCGATATCGACCGTCTGCTCGAGGTGCTCGACGCGGCCGTGGCCGAATTGCGAGCCGCCTAGCTGGATCAACTTTGCGTAGGGGTCTGACCCCAAAGCAACGTTGATCGTCAGACGATGTCGGGTGCGATCTCGGCGATCGAGTTGTCGATCAGCTCTCGACGGCCGTGTTCTGTCTCGCGCCGCATCACACCGTGCTCGTCGACGCGGTACTGCGCGACCTCCATCAGGGGCGGCGAGTACGAGTGGATCGTGATCGCCGGCGAGCCCTCGACGTGAGCGACGGAGTGGATGTAGCCGGCTGGTCCTTCGCGGGTGACGCCCTCGCGTACCTCGACGTCAGACGAACCGTGGGGAAGTCGCATCTGCTTCTCTACCACCGCGCCGTCAACACCGACGAGGCCGACTCCAGAGATCGCGTGGTCGTGATACCCCGTACCCTGGCCCGGCATCCACATGATCAACCAAGTGTCGACGCGATCATCCTCGTACAAAAGGCGATAGCGGCGGCGCTCAGAATCGGCCACCACCAAGGGGCGCCAGAGCTCCTCGCGCGCAGCGATGTCAGCCGAAAGCTGCACGAGTTGGGCGGTTGTCAGCGGCCCATCGCCGGCAGGCACGAGCGTACTCACTGCCGCGAGCAGTTCGGCGGGCGGAGAAACAACCTCCGTCCAATCCTGGGGGGTGAGGGTATCTGTGGAAGCCATGTTCCACCCCTTTCGTAAAGGCGTCTTGAGGGGATGACGCTGTAATCAGAGCATATCGCTCGCCGTAACCGAATACACTCCCCGACATGACCGACGTACGCATGATCGATGTTGGCGCCAAGGCGACGACGCGCCGCCGTGCGCTGGCGCGCTGCGAGGTCCATATGTCGGACGAGGCGCTCGCCAAGATCGAGGAAGGCACCGTTGCCAAGGGCGATGTGTTTGCCACGGCTCGCGTCGCGGGCATTGCGGCAGCGAAGAAGACGCCCGACCTGCTCCCGCTCTGTCACCCGTTGATGCTCGACTACGTGCGCGTCGATCTCGCAGTGGATCGCACTGCTGGCTGTGTACGCATCGAGGCAGAGTGCGCACTCGATGGGCGCACGGGCGTGGAGATGGAGGCGCTCGTCTCGGTCTCGGCAGCCGCGCTCTGTGTGCACGACATGCTCAAGTCGACCGATCCCGAGATTCGCATCGACGGCATTGCGCTGTGGGAGAAGGACGGCGGCAAGAGTGGCGCCTGGCGCCGGTCGGGTGCGTGAGATGCGCGCCTGCGTGCTGACGGTCTCCGACGGCGTCTTCCACGGCGCACGCGAAGATGGCTCCGGCGACCTACTCGCTGAGCGAGCGACGGCAGCCGGCTTCGAGATCGTCGATCGCGCCGTGGTGCCCGACGAGGTGGGGGCGATCATGGCGCACGTCGTGACGTGGGCCGACACGCCCGATGCGCCGGAGCTCGTGCTCGTCACGGGTGGCACGGGGTTTGCCCCGCGCGACGTCACCCCCGAGGCGCTTGGGCCCGTCTACGACCGCCGCACGCCCGGTATCGACGAGGCGATGCGTGCCTTTTCGATGAGGGTCAAGCCGCACGGCATGCTCAGCCGCGGCGTCTCTGGCATTCGCGGCCGTACGCTGATCCTCTCGTTTCCAGGCAGCCCGAAGGCGTGCGACGAACTGTTTGGCGTCGTCGAGCCGGTGCTCGATCACGCTCTCAAGCTGCTGCGCTCGGACCCGACCGAGCACCTCTAAGTTAGTCGCGCCGCGGCGTCCAGCGGAAGCGCCATGAGGCGATGATCAGGCCGATTACGCCCCAGGCAACGAGCAGCCCGAGCGAACGCCAAGGCGTCGTGGTGGCGGGTACGTAGGCCCAGGTCGCCACCTTCACGAAGGGAGCGACGGGAAGCCAACTGGCGATATTGCCGAGCCAGGTCGGGAGCGACTCGATCGGGACAAACACGCCGGAGATGAAATACAACGGCAGCACGACGACGTTTGCGAGCGGCGGTGCCGCTTCGGTCGAAGGGGTCAGCGCTGCAAGCATCATGCCCAGGCACGAGAACGCCATCGCCCCGATCAACACGCCCACAACGAGCCACGGCAGGTGGCCGACGTCGACGCGTACGCCGTACGCAAAGCTGCCGAGCGCGAGCATGACGATCACCATCAAGAGGGCAATCACCAGCGAGGTCACAACTTGGCCGGCAATCAGCAGCCAAGCGGGGGCTGGGGTGCCACGTACGCGCTTGAAGATCCCGGTCTCGCGACGATTGACGACGGTGATCGAGAGGGCCACGAAGCTCGCGGAGATGACGCCCATCACCATAAATGCGGGGACCTGAAGGTACGACTGCGCGACTACATCGCCGCCTGTGAGCTTGACGGATTGGCCACCAAAGATCGCCTCGAACAGTACGAGGAAGATGACGGGGAGAAAGACGGTGAAGAACAGCGTCTCGGGGCGGCGCGAGAAAGCCAGCAGATCGGCACGGACCTGTTCGACGAGCATGTTCATGCCGTCTCTCCCGAGATTGCCAGGAAGACGTCTTCGAGCGTTGGGCGCTCGACCGTCAAGGCGGGCAGCTCGAGGCCGCGGGCCTCGGCCCAACTGCAGAGCACGGCGAGGTCGGCCGTTGGGGCCGTCGTTTCGACACGCACCTCGCCACCCGTCAGTCGAGGCTGCGTGGAGAGGGCAGGGAGCGCAGCAAGCTCGATGCCGTAGGGGAGGGCGAAGCGGATTTCGACGTCACCGCGCAGGGCCTGGAGTTCGGCGGGCGTGCCCAGCGCGGCGATCTTGCCGTCGCGCAGCACCGCAACGCGGTCGGCGAGCACCTGCGCCTCATCCATGTAGTGCGTGGTGAGAAAGACGGTGGTGCCGAGGTCGCGCAGGCCACTGATGACATCCCAGAACTGACGTCGCGCGTCCGGGTCGAAGCCCGTGGTGGGCTCATCGAGGAAGACGAGCTCTGGGCGGCCGATCAGCGCGATGCCGACGTCGAGACGTCGCACCTGGCCGCCGGAGAGGCGGCCGGCGCGCTGGTTGGTCTGCTCCTCGAGACCGACGAGGCGAATCACATCGTCGACGGTGTGTGGATTGGGAAAGTAGGCGGCGAAGAGACGCAGCGTCTCGTTAACGGTGAGTGCCCCGAGCGGCCGACTCTCCTGCAGAACGATGCCGAGTTTGGCGCGCCATGCGGCTCCTGCGGTCGCTGGATCCTCGCCCAGTACCAAGACGTCACCGCCGTCGCGCGTGCGGTAGCCCTCAAGAATTTCGGTCGTCGTCGTCTTGCCGGCACCGTTTTTGCCGAGGAATGCGAAGACCTCGCCCTGCTGCACCTCGAGGTCGAGCCCATCGACGACCTGATGGTCGCCGTAGCGCTTGACGAGGCCGGTGACGGAGATGGCGGCGGGCATGCGCTGCATCCTACCGCCGCGTCTGAAGGTGTGGCACGCCAAGATCCGAGCAATGGAGTCCGCCACCGTGCCGTCGTTGCCGCGTCGTCTCGCGAATCTTGTGCGTCTCGAGCACTCGCTGTTCGCGTTGCCGTACGCCGTCGTCGGTGCACTGTTGGCTGCGGATGGTCTGCCGCCAATTGTCGATTTGCTCTGGGTGGGTGTGGCGATGGTGGCTGCGCGAACGCTGGCGATGGGCCTCAATCGTCTGATCGACGCGGAGGTCGATGCGCGCAACCCGCGGACGGCCAAGCGCGAGATCCCTGCCGGTCTCGTCTCGAAGGGTCAGGTCGTCGGCCTCTGTGTCGTGTCGCTCGCCGTGTTGCTTGTGGCCTGCTGGAATCTCGCGCCGATGACGCGCTGGCTGTGGCCGTTTGTGGTCGTGCCGTTCTTGATCTACCCGTACATGAAGCGCTTTACGTGGGCCTGCCATCTCTGGCTCGGCCTCTGCATTGGTCTGGCCCCTGTGGCGGCCTACGTGGCGATCGCCGACGCACTGCCGCTGGCAGCGTTCTGGCTGCTCGGCGTGGTCGGCTTCTGGATCGCGGGCTTCGACATCATCTACGCGACGATGGATGTCGAGCACGATCTCGAGGAGGGCATCCACTCAGCTCCCGCAGACTTCGGTGTCGGTCGCGCACTCTGGTTCGCCCGCGTCCTGCACCTGCTGAGCATCGTTTCGATGGTTGGGGTTGGTGTCTGGGCAGGCCTAGCTTGGCCTTATTGGATTGCCGTGGCGGCCTGTGCAGCGCTCCTCATCTACGAGCACGCGATCGTGCGCGAGGACGATCTCTCGCGTGTTAATCAGGCGTTCTTCAACGTCAACGTGATCCTCGCTTTTTTGTACCTAGCCGGTGTAATCGCCGCCCTTGCGATCACCTAACCGCCATCAGCTGCGGGTCCGCGATCCTAGGAGGACATGACAACCGCGCGGATGTGGTGTCCTCCCTGCGAAGGCCAATCAGTTCAGGTGCGGTTGGTGGGGGAGGACACCACATCCGCGCGGTTGTCATGTCCTCCTAGAGTGGCGAGCGGACCTGGATTGCGCCTCGGCGACTAGCTGGCGATCGAGGCCTCGAGCCGCAACTTGAGGTCCGCTGGGAGGTGCTTCGACTCGGTATGTTCGACGTTGGTGTGGACGAGCACGCCACGCGCGCTGGCGCAGAGGCGGTCGTCGGAGGAGGCGTGGACCGTCTCGCGGAGCGTGATCGAGGAGTTGCCGACGCTCTCGACCTCAACCTTGACGAGCGCAGCGCCGTCCTCCTGGGTGAGAGCGGAGATGAAGTCGATCGAGACGTGGCGCACGACAAACTCGGTCAGCTGCGTGATGCCTTCACCAAGTGCGTTGGCGAGCCAGGCGTCGCGACCCTCTTCGAGATAGTTGAGGTAGACCGCGTTGTTGACGTGGTTAAAGCCATCGAGATCGCGCCAACGGATGGGCACGGTCTTGCGGCCGGGTTCGATTGGCGTTGTCACAGTTGGAATTCTCCGCGAGCCACCACGGCGCACGAGCCACCAACGCGCGGCGCCTCTCCCGGCGCGACATCGACTTCGATCCACGAGGGGCGGAGCATCTCCACACCCTGATGCATGTAGATACGACCTGCCTCGACCACACCGCTGTTTAGGAGGTGGACGCCAAGGGCGCCAGCGGCAGAGCCCGTCGCGGGGTCTTCGTTGATGCCGTCGAGGGGGGAGAACATGCGCGTGCGCATTTCGTCGCCTTGGGGCGGTGCCCAGATATAGATCGTGTGCGCCTCGAATTCGGCCAGTGCCGTGATGTTCGGCTTGGCGGCGCTGACATCGGCGACCGGGCAGAGCAGGTGCGTAATGCCGTTGGCTGCCCGCATCGGCTCGCCGATCAGTGGCGTGCCGAGTGCGCGACTGAGTGCCTCAACGTCGACGTCGGCGGGTCCGATCAGCGGATCGGGCTGAGTCATGCGGGCACCAATGAGCGTGCCGCCCTCGCGCTCGATCTCGACGGGGATCAGCCCCATGCCGGTCTCAAACCCAATCGTGTGGATCGGGGTGGCGCGGGCGATTACCCAGGCCGAGCCAAGTACGGGGTGGCCGGCAAACGGGAGCTCTTCGGTCGGCGTAAAGATTCGCAGTCGTGCCGTGCCACCATCCTCGGCGCGCTGAAGAAACGTTGTCTCCGACAGATTTGTTTCGCGCGCGAGCGACTGCATCGTCTCGTCGGAGAGACCGTCGCCACCCGTAAAAACCGCGAGCGGGTTGCCCTCAAGGGGCGTGGTCGTAAAGACATCGACGATGACGTAGCGGAGCGTGCGCATGCCTGCACGATATCGGTTTCCAATCTGTAGCGCAATGCGCTACACTTCGCTACATGTCGAATCCGCTCAGTCTCCGTCTCCAAGGCGATGCGCTTCAGCGCCTCTGGTTTCAGGCAAAGCTCGCCGGTATGCCTCCGCGCACGCTGGCGCAGCGCATGCTCGAGGAAGCACTGCGGATGGCCGAACACCCAGAGATCCGTTTCAGTACTGGACCTACCGGGCGACGTGCGACGTTGAGGGGCTGTGGCCTCGACGTGTGGGAGGTTGTGCAGGTTCTCAGAGCCAATAGCAATGATGCTGCCGAAGTTGCGGCCTCTCTCGAAATCCCGCAGCATTGGATCGAGGCGTGTGTGGCGTACTACGGAGCGCATCCAGAAGAAATTGACGAGCGGCTCGAACTTGAGCGGCTCGAGGGGGAGCGGGGGCTTGCCGCATATCAAGCCGGATTGGATCGCCTCACGGGTTGAGGCTGCTCCTCGATGAGATGCTCGCGCCCAGCATTGCGCGAGGGCTGCGCGAGCGTGATTTCGATGCGGTTGCGGTCCTCGAGTTACGGCTCCAGGGGGCCACTGATGCCGCGCTGATCCAAATCGGGCGGAAAATGCGGAGAGTTATCGCGACGAAGAATGTCCGAGATTTCCGCAAGTTGCAGAATCAATCCTTCGCGGACGGCGACGGGCATTTCGGTCTCATCTTGATCGCAAGCCACGTTGACTGTTCGCGTGCGGCGACAGGCAACCTTGTCTCCATGCTGGCGAGGATCGCCGAGGACCACCCCGCCGACGACGATTTGCGCAATCGTGAGATTTGTCTGTAGCAATAATTTCTAGGAGCGCCTAAACTTCAGATGTGGCTCCCCCTCAATTTGCGGAACCGCTCGAAAACCCCGCTGCCGCTGCCCTGCCGGGTGAGGCGCGCGTCCTGGCGGCAGCCGAGGAGTCGCTGACCGGCGATCGTCGAGGCCTACGCAAGCTGTGGCCGTTTCTTGGGCCCGCCTTCGTGGCGGCAATTGCCTACGTCGACCCAGGCAACTTTGCCACCAACATTGCGGCTGGCTCGGGCTACGGCTACATGCTGCTGTGGGTCATCCTGGCCGCCAACCTGATCGGCATGCTCGTTCAGTCGATGAGTGCGAAGCTCGGTATCGCGTCGGGCTTGTCGCTGCCGGAGGCGTGTCGTAAGCGCCATTCGAAGCCCGTCACGATTGGGCTCTGGCTGATTGCCGAGTTCGTGGCGATGGCGACGGATCTGGCCGAGTTTATTGGTGCTGCCGTTGCGCTCTACCTTCTGTTTGGGCTGCCGCTGTTGCCGGCTGCGCTGGTCACGGCGGTTGGGTCGTTCGGGATCTTGGCACTGCAGACCCGCGGCGGTTTTCGCCATTTTGAGGCTGTCATTACGGGGCTTCTTGGAGTCATCATCGTCGGGTTTCTCGTCCAGGTTGTGATGGCGGGTCCGAGTGGCGTGTCGGTTGCGAAGGGGCTGGTGATCCCCGGCTTCGATGGTACGGAGAGCATTCTCTTGGCAGCCGGCATCCTTGGTGCAACGGTGATGCCACACGTGATCTATCTGCACTCGGCACTGACGAAGCCGCGTGCGTTGGGTCGGAGTGATGCAGATCGCGCACGCCTGATTCGCTTCGAACGGATCGACGTGGTGATCGCGATGGCGATCGCCGGCGCCGTCAACATGTCGATGCTGATCGTTGCGGCAGCGGTCTTTTATTCGCGGGGAATGACGGATGTCGTCGACCTTGAGCAGGTCCATGCGCTGCTTGGCACGTACCTGTCGCCGGCCGCGCCGGTCTTGTTCGGGTTGGCTCTGTTGGCCTCGGGCATCTCGTCGTCGAGCGTCGGGACATTGGCGGGACAGGTGATCATTGAGGGCTTCATCGGGCGTTCGATTCCGTTGTTCCTGCGACGTCTGATCACGATGGTGCCGGCGATCGTGGTGATCGCGATCGGTGTCAATCCGTCGAGGGCGCTGATTCTGAGCCAGGTAGTCCTCAGCTTCGGCATTCCCTTTGCGTTGATTCCACTGATTTTGGCGAGTCGTGACCGATCCCTGATGGGGCACTTTGCGATTAGCCGCCTGACGCTGTGTGCTGCGAGCGCCGTGGCGGCGTTGATCATTGGCCTCAACGTGTTCTTGCTCTGGCGGACGTTCGCGGGGTGAGCCGCACTCGGTATGGTGGATGGGTGGCGGCAGTCTGACGATGTGGGAACTCCTCGCGCAGACGATTCCGTTGGCGCTCGTTGGCGCGATTAGCCCACTCGCCTTAATGGGCGCGCTCGTGCTGCTCGCGGGCTATCGGCCACTCTTGCGCTGTGGGCTTTTCACGGCCGGAGTAATCACGATGACGGCGATCTTCTTTGGCGTCGTTTACGTTGCGATGAAGCTCGACCTCAAAGGTGCCAGTGGGAGTCAGGGGTTAACGTCATCGACCGCTGCTCAGGTCGTCATCGCGGCGTTTCTAATCGTCAGCGCTGCATTCTTTTTCTTTCGAGCACCTAGCCCGGCCTCGCAGCAGAAGATTCTCGACCGCCTCAACAGTCCACGCATCCCGACAATCGCCTACTTTCTCGTTGGCGTGGTGATGATGTGGTTTTCGGCGTCATTCGTCGTGATCATCGCGATCGTGCATCGCATGTCTATCGCCGGGCTGCCGTTCCACGACAACCTCGTGGTGTTGCTCGTCGCGGTGCTGATCACTGCCTTGCCAGCACTCGTGCCATTCGTCAGCGCACTGGTCGGAGGCGATCGCACGCGCCACCTCCTCGAGCGCCTCGGCCTATGGATGACGCGCAACGGTCGCTACATCCTCGGCGCCCTGCTGCTCGTGCTTGGGGTGCGGAACCTGTTGGGGGCGTTCTAGGACACAGTTCTGTTGGTCACGATGACGCTGCGCGAGCGTCTGGCTTGGGTATGACCAAGTGCAGGGCGCGAACGTGTTGGGCTGTCGGCAGAGAGAGTGCGTGGCGCTGCTGTAGTGCTGCGTGTGGGTAGGAACGCGAATCGCGCACCCCTCTGCGCACGCGTGAGCATATGTTCCGGGCATGGCCAAAACGATTGAAGTTTCCGGCGTGATCGCCAAATCAAAAAGTGCTACGTTCACTGGCATGAGTGACGAAGTCGGTATTGGTGAATTGCGCCGTAATCTCAGTGCCTACCTGCGCCGTGTCGCAGACGGCGAGCGCATCATCGTGACCGACCGCAACCGCCCGGTCGCAGAAATCGGGCCTCCGACACGTCTCTCACCAGTGCTCGATCGCCTAATCGCTGAAGGCAAAGCGATCCCTCCCCGCCGTCGGCACACAGATTTTGAGCCGCTCGAGACCCCGGGACCTCCCAATGCGCTGACGGATGCGCTGCTGGCGGTACGGGCCGAAGAGCGTTGGTAATCGCCTATCTCGATGCATCGGCGATTGTTAAGCTCGTTCGCCGAGAGACCGGGAGTGACGGCCTTCGCGAATTCCTGCGCACCTGTGATCTGGTGGCGTCGGAGGTTGCCGTCACAGAGGTACTCAGGGCGGTGATGCGCGAGGCGTCCGTCGTTGGTCAGTCGACAGGTGAACTAATCGAGCGCGCGCTGAGCGCGATGGAAGAGCTCGTTCTGATCGTTGCTCAGACGACAACCTTCGTCCGGGCGGGGCTATTGGGTGGCGCACATCTTCGTTCTCTCGATGCGATCCACATCGCAACTGCCGTCGAGGTCGGAGGCGTAGATGTCTTTGTTACCTATGACGAGCGCCAGGCTGCCGCTGCGCGCATCGCCGGTTTCCGAACGATCGCGCCCGGCGTTTAGGCGAGCGCGACGCGATACTGCGCCGACGTCTCGGCGGCGACCACAGCTTCGGTCGCCCCATCGAGCAATTCGGTCAGGACCAGTTCGCGATCAATAAAGCGGAACACGGCGTGCTCGGTGATGACGACCTTCACGACACCGACGGCCGTCAGGGGGAAGGTGCAGGCGGGGATCAGCTTCGGCTCACCATCAGGGGTCAGTGCCGTCATCGTCACGATCACACGCTTGGCGCCGACCACGAGGTCCATCGCACCGCCGACGCCGAGCGCCTTGCCGCCCGGCACCATCCAGTTGGCGATGTCGCCGGTCTCCGAGATCTGCAGCGCGCCGAGTACGACTGTATCGATGTGGCCGCCTCGAATCATCGCGAAGGACGCGGCCGAGTCGAACAGAGCCGCGCCGGCGGTCAACGTGACGGGCTTCTTGCCCGCGTCGATCAGCTCGAGGTCCAACTCGTCGGGCTGGGGGCGTGGACCAACGCCGAGCAGCCCGTTCTCGGTGTGCAGAAAGACCTCAACGGCAGGGTCGAGAAAGCCCGGGATGCGATTGGGGATGCCGATGCCGAGGTTGACGACTTCGCCGGCACGGAGTTCCCCTGCCGCACGCGCGGCGATGACATCGCGGGCGTCGGTCATGTGCCCGCCCCGGGGACGTCGGCGAGTCGCAATGTGCTCGGCACGATGCGATTGACGTAGAGGTGGGGAGTGTGAATGCTCTCTGGCTCGATCCCGCCGGGCTCACAGAGTTCGGCGACCTCGGCGATCGTCAGCGTGGCCGCACTTGCCATCGCCGGATTGAAGTTCTGTGCGGTGCGGCGATAGCGCAGGTTGCCGAGCTGGTCGCCCCACGTCGCATAGATCAGTGCAACGTCGGCCGTGATTGGTGGTTGCAAGACGCAGAGCACGCCGTCGATCTCGCGCTGCTCGCGGCCAGCCGCGAGGTCGGTACCCGCGCCGACGGGCGTGTAGAAACCGCGGATGCCAGCGCCGCCAGCCCGGATTGCCTCGGCCAGCGTGCCCTGTGGGATCAGCTCGTACTCGAGCGCACCGCTGCTCGCGGCCTCGACAGCCTCGGGGTTGGACGTAAAGAACGACGCGATCGACTTACGGATCCGACCTTGGCGTAGCAACAGCCCGAGCCCACGACCGGGTTCGCCGACGTTGTTGGAGATGATCGTCAGGTCCGTCGCGGTCGACTGCTCAACCAGCGCGTCGATCAGCGAGAGTGGCGCGCCAACGAGTCCGAACCCGCCGACCATGATCGTGTCGCCATCCTTGACTTCGGCGATTGCCTGTTCGGCGGAGAGCTGCTGCGCGGCCATCTGTAGATCATCGCACCGTGGCGCGACGCGTGGCAACGGTCCGGGGGAGTGGGCGTACTGCGGTCCGAACCGGAGTGTTGGCGGGCGGTTCGCGCTGTTTGCCATTGCGGGGTTGCCGAGACGCGAGAGGCTGTCGTGCGGTTACTGCCCATAGACACGGCTTGGTCGTACGCCACGCAAGCCTCGTTGCTGCGACGGTGACGCTCTGAACCACGCCGGTCCCTCATCGGGTTAAGTAATGGAGAATCTGCAATTGGCAGAGCCTAGTAATACTGAATGAATATGCTATTTTCTGCCGGTAGAGAAATGTACGGAGAATTGCTCGGGAGTTGAGCAAGCACTCCGGCGCCATGTTCGCTGCTGTTGGTTACGAAAATTCGTAGAAAGAAGAGTGTTTTGAAATCGTGTACGAAG